>MGYT01000047.1:8820-8941 GCA_001801865.1 Gammaproteobacteria bacterium RIFCSPLOWO2_02_FULL_61_13 | reverse complement strand
ATCTGTGCCTTCACCACCCACACCTTGCCGCCAAGAATAGCGGCGGCCTTGACGGCCTCATCGACGCTGAAACAGGGAACGCCGCGCGGCGTGGGCACGCCGAACCTGCGCAGTATTTCTT
>MGYT01000047.1:8575-8702 GCA_001801865.1 Gammaproteobacteria bacterium RIFCSPLOWO2_02_FULL_61_13 | reverse complement strand
TGCTGCTGCTGAGCCACAAAATGGCGGCAAATTCTAGCACAGCAGCTTTTTGCGGCCGGTTAGAATGCCGCCGTAATCGCGCCGGGGAAATCAGGAGCTGCACCGATGAAATACGTGCTTGCGCTCG
>MGYT01000047.1:8304-8409 GCA_001801865.1 Gammaproteobacteria bacterium RIFCSPLOWO2_02_FULL_61_13 | reverse complement strand
TCACCAACCAGCGCGAAACCACCGTTGTCTGGGATCGCCGCGACGGCCAGCCGGTGCATAACGCCATCGTCTGGCAGGACCGTCGCACCGCCGCGCGCTGCGCGA
>MGYT01000047.1:2107-8244 GCA_001801865.1 Gammaproteobacteria bacterium RIFCSPLOWO2_02_FULL_61_13 | reverse complement strand
CGTATTTCTCGGCGACCAAACTCGAGTGGATTCTTAACAGCATTCCGGGCCTGCGCGTTCACGCCGAACGCGGCGAACTTGCTTTCGGCACCATCGACACCTGGCTCGCCTGGAAACTCTCCGGCGGCAGGCTGCACGTCACCGATCCGAGCAACGCGTCGCGCACCATGCTCTATGACATACACCGCGGATGCTGGGACGAACGTCTGCTCCAATTGTTCAAGATTCCGGCGGTGATGCTGCCGCGCGTGCTGCCCTCGTCGCATATCGTCGGTGAGTCGGCGAAGGATCTGCTTGGCGCAACGATTCCAATCGCCGGTATCGCCGGAGACCAGCAGGCGGCGCTCTTCGGCCAGGGCTGCACCCGCGCCGGCATGGCGAAGAACACCTACGGCACCGGCTGCTTCGTGCTGCTCAACACCGGCGCCAAAGCCGTCAAGTCCCGGGGCGGCCTGCTGACCACTGTGGCAGCCCAGGCCGGCAGCCGGCAATATGCGCTGGAAGGCAGCGTTTTCATGGGCGGCGCGGTGATTCAATGGCTGCGCGATGAGTTGAGCCTGATTCGAAAGTCCTCTGATGTGGAGGCGCTCGCCGCGATGGTCCAGGATACCGGCGGCGTTTATCTGGTGCCCGCTTTCACCGGACTTGGAGCACCTTACTGGGACCCCGGCGCACGCGGCGCAATTGTCGGGATGACGCGCGGCACTTCTTCCGCGCATCTGGCCCGGGCAGCGCTGGAATCGATCGCCTTTCAGTCGACAGAGTTGATCGAGATCATGCAGCGGGAATCCGGAATCGCATTGCGAGAACTGCGCGTAGATGGCGGAGCGGCGGCGAACAATTTGCTGATGCAAATGCAGGCGGACCTGCTCGGCGTTCCCGTCGTCCGCCCACGCATACTCGAAACCACGGCGCTGGGTGCTGCCTATCTCGCAGGCCTTGCGACCGGCGTCTGGTCCGATCGCACCGAGATCGCAGGCCGCGGGCGCCACGATGCGCGCTTCGAGCCGCGCATGGCCCGCGACGAAGCCGCCAACCGGCTAGGGGAATGGCGCCGCGCGGTGCAGCGCTCGCTGCGCTGGGCGGTCTAATTGGTCGGTCCGTTCGGGTGTGGCGGCGTGTCTCCGACTTTCCTGCGTTCAGGCTGGTACACCGAGCGGTGCGCCTCATCGATGATGATAAGGTCGAAGTGCCCGACGCCGAAACGCCGCTGTCCGTCCTTCGACTCGTCAATCAAGCCCATCATGGTCGGATAGGTCGAGACGAACATGCTCATGCGCTCACAAGGCGTTTATTGTTGTTTCCGCTGCAGCCAATTGTTGCATTACGTCGGCAATGGATGGTGGCTCGCGCAGAAACATGGGCCGCATGACGGCATAGTCCTGCGCCAGCGCGACCAGTCGATGGGCCGGCGGGACCAATCTGAAACTGCCGTGCCGTGCCAAGTCGTATCTAGCCCAGCTCCGCGCGAATAGCTGACTCTTCCAGTCCGCGACGCGGGTGCACAGTGCCTTGTCCGCCATGAGTACCGGCGCAGTGGGATCTCCGAGCAGGCGCGCCAGGTCGGAATAGTGGCGCGCGTACCGGTCCGGGCTGGGTTGAACGTCCGGACGGTGGTACTCGGCGTGCAGGATGGTCGCCTTTTCCCAGAATGTGCGGGACAGACCAAGCGCGATGACGTCACATTTCCAATCTGCGAATGCGGCCGGGAACTCGTCTGCCACCCACGGGCGAACCGGATGCCAGCCCACTGGCTGCTGATCGGTCAGGGATCCCAACTCCAGCTTTACGGTCCGTTTTATGTAACTCAGACTCGTTGTCTGCGTGGCGGGGTAGTTGAAGTACAGGACAGGCGACCGTGCTTGCGCATCCAGGTCGAAGTTGATCCAGCTGCCACCGCTCGCCAGTGAGCCCAATGCCTCACGGATAGCCGCTTCGAGCAGCGGTGCGATGGTTTCCTGTGCCTTGTCGCTGCACAGGCGCTGCATTTCGGCCATAGCGACGTCGCGCTGCGTGCGGCTGGCCAGCGCATCGAATGCTTGCGCGTCCGCACCCACGAACGCGGGAGATATCGACAGATCCACATCTTCTGAAAACCGGTCGATCAGGCCAAACACTTTCGACAGCGACGTGCCCCCCTTGAAAACGAAATGGGGCGCCAGCCTGGACTCTGTGAACAACACCCCGAGCAACCAGCACACCCAGAAGTCCTTCTCAATGATTACGGGATCCACCGCCCGCTGGGTGGCTGCTTGTCCGAATGCGAGGGCACGGCGTTCCGGCGTGAGTGCCAGAAACTGGCGCGCGGGATTCACCGCTTGGCCTTCCTGGTTGGATTCTCCTGCCGCGTTAGTCCGTCCCGCGCCAGTGCGCGCAGCATCGGACGCATCCAGCCTGGGGCGAGGTTCAGGTCAGTCGCCAGCCGGGCCCGTTCAGCGGCGGGCAACGACTTCCGCAAATGCGCGAGGCGTTGCGGCGTGATGTGCTTCGGCCCCAGGCTCTTGAGGGCCTGGATCACCAGCCCGCTCATCCGGTTGGCCGCCGCCATGTTGCGCGGAGAGGTGCGCTTGAGCGCAATCTGCATCGGCCCGGCGCGTACCGAACGGCTGGTGCCATCGGTCAGAAGCACTACCTTGGCGGGCACCTGTTCCGACAGACCGAGCAGGTTGGCTGCATATACGCCGGTCGGCTGCACCCGCAGCTTGTGCTTTCCGACCACTGCCTGGACCACCGCATCCACGGACGGCCACAACGTGCCCAGAAGTTCATCATGCCGCGGCTTGTCGTAGAGGCCGCGCGACAGGCGGCGCAGCGCGTTCTGCGCCACCAGCCGTTGCAACGCCTTGTCGATGGCCGCGCGGCTGCCTAGAGTCGTGAACGTAGCCGGTGTGAATACGGTACCGCGCGCGCTGCGCTGCACCCGCCGGGCGATTTGCGTTTCGATGCTGTGGGGTGAGGCGGCGCGTGGCATAAAGTTGAGCTGGCTGTTTCAGAGTTCTATTTGTCCGAAAAATAGCATGTTTTTCGGACAAATAGAATTATTATTTTTAGGCGTAAAGGCAGGCTAGGCGGGGATCTTAGTGGTGTTTTAGTTACTGTCCACAGAAGGTGATTCCATGGCGGTTTACCCATGGGCTGTGGCCCATACGGCGAGGATAAAGGCGAAAGGGCTCGCCATCGCCTGTCGCCGCATCGAACCGCAGCTTGTCACAGCTCGATGTCATAGCTTGTCACAGCTTTCCCCAATCTTAGCCATGCGTGGCACGCCGAAATCGAATAGCTTTTCATTGAGCAGCGCTGCTGTGCGCACACGCTCGGCGGTTGATTCCACGCCCTTGCGAAGCGGCTCAATCTCCCGAAACGCCGCTGTGGGTTTCAGTTCCACGTCTATGAGATTAAACGGGAACCCTCCAGGATGAACCAGAACCGAGTGAATGGCGGGCACCAGCAGCAGCCGCGTCAGGTCGCCGCCTGCGCCTAAGATCACCAGGATGCGGATCTCCCGGCGTCGTCATGGCGCAGTCATCGATCTACGACCGGGAGTGCGACGATCGCGCGCGAGGCGCAGTAACTAGACAATAGAAACACACACCTGCCTCACTACAAGACTACGCGCGGTAGCTATTCCTCGCATACCAC
The DNA here is from genome assembly GCA_001801865.1 of Gammaproteobacteria bacterium RIFCSPLOWO2_02_FULL_61_13. Lineage (GTDB taxonomy): Bacteria > Pseudomonadota > Gammaproteobacteria > Eutrophobiales > Eutrophobiaceae > 2-02-FULL-61-13. The sequence continues at coordinate 4,605 of MGYT01000047.1, read as the reverse complement.
CTGAGTAATCTGCATGGACGTCTTGAACGCCCGTGAATGTTCGTCAATGTCGATTACACGCCGGCCGGCTACCCTCGTTATTCCCGCCTGTCTCAGTGCTGCGTCTACCTCGGCTGGGGTGGCCTGAAAGAGCGCGCCAATACTTACGGGGGGCGCGGTGCCGGGGGGGGTCGTGGTCGAAGCCGACCACCTTATGGACGTGCCGGACCAGGCGCTCGGCTATGTTGCCGCCCATCTTGCCGAGTCCGATCATGCCGATCTTGTTGCGCGCCCCACCTTTGTGTTAATGCCGGAGGCCGTTACTGCACAGCGATTAGCAGCTCAGCCGGTTCCACCCACCGTAAGCCCATCTATCCGAAGACTGGGCTGCCCGACCCCCACCGGCACGCTCTGCCCTTCCTTGCCGCAGGTGCCCACGCCGCTGTCGAGCTTGAGATTGTTTCCGATCATGGCAACGCGCGTGAGCGCGTCAGGGCCGTTGCCTATCAGCGTGGCGCCCTTGACCGGATAGGTGACCTTGCCGTTTTCGATCATGAATGCCACCGACGCGGAGAACACGAACTTGCCGTTGGTGATGTCGACCTGTCCGCCGCCGAAATTTTCCGCGTACAGGCCATGCTTCACCGACGCGATGATCTCCTCGTGCGTCCTGTCGCCGTTGAGCATGTAAGTGTTGGTCATGCGCGGCAGCACCACGTGGCCGTAGGACTCGCGCCGTCCGTTGCCGGTTACCGGCACGCCCATCAGGCGCGCGTTCAGGCTGTCCTGCAGGTAGCCGCGCAGAATGCCGTCCTCGATTAGGGTGTTGCACTGTGTGGGGTTGCCTTCATCGTCGATATTGAGCGAGCCGCGGCGGCCCGGCAAGGTGCCGTCATCCACCACGGTAACGCCGCGCGCGGCGACACGCTGGCCGATTTTCCCGTTGAACGCCGAGCTGCCTTTGCGGTTGAAATCGCCTTCCAGGCCGTGGCCGATGGCTTCGTGCAGCAGCACGCCCGGCCAGCCCGGCCCCAGCACCACCGTCATGGAACCCGCCGGCGCCGGTCGCGATTCCAGATTGGTGAGCGCCTGCGCCACGGCCTCATCGGCGTATTCGTCCAGCCGCGCATCGGTGAACAGCGCGTAGTCAGTGCGTCCGCCGCCGCCCGATGAACCCTGTTCGCGCCGGCCGTTGGACTCGGCGATCACCTGCACCGACAAGCGCACCAGCGGCCGCACGTCCGCGGCCATGACGCCATCGGCGCGCGCAACCAACACCAGTTCATAGACGCCCGCGAGGCTTGCCATCACTTGCGTGACGCGTGGATCCTTGGCCCGGCACTTGCGCTCCAGCCGCTCGAGCAACTTGACCTTGTCAACATCGGCCAGCGACGCGAGCGGATCGATGCCCGGGTATAACAATCGTGCCTCGCCTGCCCGAGCCGGAACGCGCCTGGATTTCACCGCGATGCGCGCGCTGCGTCCGGCATGCGCCATGGCACGCGTGGCCTCAGCGGCGTCCCGCAATGCGGGCATGCTGATGTCGTCGGAATAGGCGAACGCCGTTTTTTCCCCGGAGATCGCGCGCACGCCGACGCCCTGCTCGATATTGAAGCTGCCGGATTTGACGATGCCTTCCTCGAGGCTCCAGCCTTCGCTGCGGGAGTACTGAAAGTAAAGGTCGGCGAAATCCAGCTTGTTGACCCGCATCGCCCCGAATACGCGCGCGAGCTGCGAGGGTTCAAGATCATGCGCCGCCAGCAAATGCGATTGCGCGATGCGGAAAGGGGCGTCGGGTGCATTCATGAGCGGTTTTCGACTCGGTTCAGGAACAAGGAGGGAAGCACCATTCTACCTGCTGGCGGAGTCCGGCTATCGTGCAAATCCGGCTCAGCGCTGCGCGCCTATCGTGCGATGCTCCAGTGCCGGCAAACTGGCCCTTACTTCGGCATTTTTCGCCAGATCGATTTCGGCGATCACCACGCCCGTGCCTTGATCGCGGCTGGCAAGGATTTCACCCCATGGATCGATGATCATGGTGTGCCCCCAGGTGCTGCGGCGGTTGCTGTGAAGACCGCCCTGTGCCGGCGCGACCACGTAGGCAAGATTCTCGATTGCCCGCGCGCGCAGCAGGGTTTCCCAGTGCGCGCGGCCGGTGGTCGCGGTGAAGGCCGAGGGCACGAAAATGATGTCCACCGGCGCAAGCGCGCGGTACAGCTCAGGAAAACGCAGGTCGTAGCAAACCGACAAGCCCAGCTTGCCGAACGGTGACTGCAAGGAAACCGGCGTATTGCCCGCTTCAATGGTAGCGGATTCGTCGTAGCGCTCCGTGCCGTTCTGAAATCCGAAAAGGTGGATCTTGTCGTAGCGCGCGACGCGCCTGCCCTGGTTGTCGTACACCAGGCAGGCATTGCGCACGCGTCCGACATCCGCGCTCGCCAGCGGCGCGGTGCCGCCTACCAGCCATATTCCATGCCGGGCAGCGGCTTGCGAGAGAAACGCCTGGATCGGACCCTCAC
>MGYT01000047.1:355-2014 GCA_001801865.1 Gammaproteobacteria bacterium RIFCSPLOWO2_02_FULL_61_13 | reverse complement strand
CCGCCTCGGCGATCAGTTCTCCGGCATCGGCAAGATTGCGTTCCGGTTCGTGGCTCGAGACCATCTGCACCGCGGCGACTTTGAATACGGCATCCGACATGATCACTCCTATGGAAATAGGGAACAAGGGGGCGCATTTACGTAACTGAGCCCCTTGTAAATCCCCCACTTTTGGGGGAGCCGATTGATAATCTTGCGTCGAATCAACACTTGTTCAGCGGCTCCCTATTTAACTTGGTTTTCCTCGACCGAGGGCCCGGCATTGGTGCGCTCGACCTTGGGATTACTCCAGGTTCCGAGCACCGTGTAATCGAAGGCAAAAATCTTTCCCACCGGATCGCCCAGAACCCGCTGCAGCAGAAGCGCCACCAATCCTATCGCGGGATTTGCCACGGCCAGCGCCGCGATCGATGAAACGCCGTCGCCGATGGAAGGCACCACGCGCACTTTCAGGTTCTGGGTTTCCTGCGCGAGATTGATGGTACCCGCCATCGAAACCTTCGCGGTCTTGCCGCTCATGGCAAAGTCGTCGGTGCCGAGCACGCCCTTGTTGATGCGGGCGCTGCTTGTGATGGTGTCAAATGCGAATCCTTCACCGAACAGGCCTCGAAAATCCAGCGTGATCCAGGTCTGCATGCTCAGAATGCCCAGCAGCTTGGCGATGCCCGGCTCGGCCTTGAGAAATTCTCCGTTGGATGCTGTCAGGACAACATCGCCTGTCAAAGTCGGATAGTCAATCGACTGCGGATTTCCCGACCAGGCAACCTTGCCTTCCAGCTTGGCAATCCCTGATTTCATGGTGCCTGGGTATCCCAATCGCGACAGAAATTCGCCGCTGTCTTTGACATTCAGCCTGACATTCATGCTGACGCTGGGACGCTGCGCCCAGTTCTGCCATACGCCATCGGCAGTTAAATGGCTTTCCTCGGTGGCAAGGCTCAGCTTCTCGATGCGCCAGTCGCGCACCTGATTGACCGCCACCAGTTCCAAGCGGCCCATATTCCTGTTGTTGTGAATGAAACTGTCGGCAATGATGTCCAGTGCCGGCAACTCGGTGTTTTGAATCTCCTGCGGCATTGGCCCGGGTGGCGCATCAGGCACGCTGAAATGCTTGAGACGCGCCACCACTCTTCCCGCGCCTTCCGGCCGCCATGTGAGTGATCCTGACAGCTCTCGCGAACCGATAGTAGCGGCCCACGCCGTCCCCACCAGCGCCGCCCGCAAGCGCACATCATTCAGGCGCCTGCCCGAAACATCCATGGTGCCGCTGCTGAGATTGAGGTTGGCGCCGCCGGAATCACCCTGCCCCGCGGTATCGAGCAGCCGACGCCAGCGATCGATATCCAGATGCGCAAACCTGCCCGTTACGGAAATCCCGGTCCGATCGATCGCTGGTAATGGCTCGCCGATGCCGATCGCGCCTCGATCCACCTGGTGGCCCCCTTGCGCCCTGCGCCGCAGCACCACGCCGCTGGCGCGCGTGCCCAGAGAAACCGCGAAAGCATCGCCCCCCGGCGCCAGGTTCGGCGCCTTGATGCGCCTGAGAAACGCCGCATCGGTTCGATTGCTGTATTCCAGCCTCAAGGGAAGCGCTTCCTGCGGCAGTTTGATGAACGGCTCGGGCAGCGCCAGCGTCACACCGACCAGCGGCGACTCGAG
>MGYT01000047.1:117-248 GCA_001801865.1 Gammaproteobacteria bacterium RIFCSPLOWO2_02_FULL_61_13 | reverse complement strand
TGCTGGCGCTGCCCTGAGCTTCAACCTCGATGCCGCCCCCGGCACGTGATCCCAGGCCGAAGCTCACCGGGCCACCGAGGAACTGCGCGGCGATATCGCGTCCCATGACACCCGTTTCGGTAAACTCGATC
>MGYT01000046.1:7233-8328 GCA_001801865.1 Gammaproteobacteria bacterium RIFCSPLOWO2_02_FULL_61_13 | reverse complement strand
GGCATTGGCATGGATGAGGAGACGCGCCGGCGGTGTCTGGAGCCGTTCTTCACCACCAAGGGCGAGCGTGGCACGGGGCTGGGACTCGCCATGGTATTCGGCATGGCGCAGCGGCACAGCGCGGAACTGGAGATCGACAGTCTCGCCGGCGCCGGCACCACCATGCGGCTGGTGTTTGCGGTGCCGATCGCGGCGCTGGTGGAGCCCGGGCGTTCCGGACTGGCCCTGAAGCCGCCCGGGCGGCTGCGATTGCTGCTGGTGGATGATGATCCGGTGCTGCTTAAGTCGCTGCGCGATGCGCTGGAGGCGGACGGACATGTCATCACCTCGGCAAACGGCGGCGAGGCGGGCATTGCTGCGTTCCATGCAGCGAACAAGCGCGGCGAGAAATTCGCCGCAGTGTTAACCGACCTCGGCATGCCCTATGTGGACGGGCGCAAGGTGGCCGCCGCGGTGAAAGAGGCATCACCGGCGACACCGGTGATCCTGCTCACCGGTTGGGGCCAGCGGCTGGTGGCCGACGGTGACATCCCGCTTCACGTTGACCGGGTGCTGGCCAAGCCACCCAAGCTGCGCGAAGTACGCGAAGCGCTCGCGCAGCTTTGCCAAAACCAACCGCCAGGGCAATGGGCGTGAACGCCGCGCCGATTTGGCGACGCTTCGTTCCGGGCGACGGTCTCAGTCTGTCTATTCTGGCATTCTGCGGCGTGCTCCTGGCGTTGATGTGGATCGGTCTCGCCTATCAGCTTGCGTACGAGCGCAATAGCGCGCTCGAACGGCGTGAATCGGAAAATGACAACCTGACGCGGATTTTCGCGGAGCATGTTCGGCGCACGCTCGCAGCGGCCAGCGTCACCCTCAAGCAGCTTGAAACCGAATACAGACAGCATGGAGGGCAGTTGAACCTGGCGCGGTATTTCGACGATCGCCGGGAAGAGTTGGAGCCATACACGGTTCTCAGCGTCATTGACGAACACGGCGACATTGCGCTGTCCACGTTGCCGATAGCGGATCCCCCGAATCTCCGGATGGTCGAGAACTACCAGGTCCATTCGCGCGACGCGTCTCAGGACGTCTTCATCTCCAAACCGCGGC
>MGYT01000046.1:0-7200 GCA_001801865.1 Gammaproteobacteria bacterium RIFCSPLOWO2_02_FULL_61_13 | reverse complement strand
CCTCCGGATGAATAATGCCGACGGCAGCTTCGGCGGGTACACGGTTGTCGGCATGGACCCGCAATATTTCTCCCGTTTCTACGACGAGTTCAACCTTGGTCCGGACTCGGTCCTGACACTCATCGGGCGTGACGGCGTAATACGTGCAAGAAGATCGAATGACGCCGCGCGGGACGATGTGGTCGGCCAGGATATGAGTAGCTCCCACTTGTTCAGCGCGCAGTTGAAGCCGGCCGGGCACGGGAAGTTTCGAGCGACCAGTCCAATCGATGGAGTAAAGCGACACTACAACTATCGGTCCATAAAGGCATTTCCGCTGATCGTTCTAGTCGGCACCTCCGAAGCCGCCGCATTGGTGGGGTTCGAAGAAAGAAAGAACCTCTACTTGTGGACAGCAGGTGTCGCCAGCATCGTGATCGTCGCATTTGCCATGGTGATGTTGAGGCAGATTTCGCGCGCGGCGCGGGTAACCGGGGAACTCCGCAGGAGTGAGGAGCGCTATGCGCATGTCGAGCGCGGCACCAACGACGGCATCTGGGACCGGAACCTGCAATCGGGTGAGGCTTACCTCTCGCCGCGGGGCAAGGAAATGCTCGGTTACGAGGAGGGCGAATTGCAAGTCGAGGAGGCCGGCTTTTTCCGGCGCCTGCATCCGGAAGACGAAGCCCGCGTGAGTTCAGCCCTGGAGCAGGCCAAACGGGAGGGGACGCCGTACCGGATCGAGTACCGGTTACTGCACAAGGACGGTGGCTACCGGTGGATATTGTCACGCGGCAAGGTGGTGCGGAATGAAACGGGCGAGCCGGCGCGCATGGTCGGATCGATCACCGACATCACCGAGCACAAGGAAGCGATAATCGCGATGGAGAGATCTGAAAAGAGACTCCGACAATTGCTCGATGAAATGTTGGAAGGTTACGCGATCATCGGTTTTGACTGGACTTATCTCTACGTCAACGATGCCGCGGCGCGTCACGCTCATAAGCGGCGCGCGGAGTTGACTGGCCGGACGATGCTGGAGTTGTATCCGGATATTGAACGCTCCGAGATCTTTGCCGCATTTCGACGGGTGATGGAACAGCGGGCGCCTGAGCGATTGGAGGTGTCTTTCAATTTCCCCGATGGAGCGATCGGCTGGTACGAGATAAGTGTGCAACCCGTACCCGAGGGCATATTTGTGTTGAGCCTGGACACGACCGAACGGAAAAATTCAGCCAGGCATATCGAGGAGCAAGCCCGCCTGCTGGACCGGATCTTCCGTTATTCATTGGACAGCATCGTCCTGCTTGACAAGGACTACAACTTCATACGGGTGAGCGAGTCGTATGCGAAGGCGTGCCAGCGGGAGGTGTCGGCGTTTTCGGGGCGCAACCACTTCGATCTGTATCCTTCAGAGCTCAAGCAGGAACTGGAACCATTCAGGAGAGAGAAGAAAATCTACAGCAGAAGCGCCCGCCCCTTTGTCTTCCCCGAGCATCCGGAATGGGGCACAACGTATTGGGACCTCGGGCTCGTGCCGATCCTGGACCAGTCCGGCGAGATCGAGTTATTTCTCTTTACGTTGAAGGACGTGACCGTGCAGGTTCGCGCCGATGAGCAGAGCCTTGATTACATCGCGCAGTTGAAAGCCCTGTCGGCACGAATGCTCACGGTGCAGGAGGAGGAGCGGCGCGCGGTCGCCCGCGAACTGCACGACGAGATCGGACAGGGATTGACGGCCGTGAAGATCCACCTGCAGGCGATGGAACAGGCCTGCCAGGGTTGCGGGCGGTCCTTTTCCACGGAGAACCTACTGCAAGCCCTGCTCACCACGGGGACGATACTGGAGCAGGTGCGCAACCTGTCTCTCAATCTGCGCCCGATGCAACTCGACGACCTGGGTCTGCCTGTGGCGCTGCGCTCGCTGGTCCAGCGTGATGCCGCAACGGCGGGCTGGATCGCGCATATCGACGAGGATTTCTCCGGCGAGCGGCTTGATTCCAACCTCGAGCTCGCCTGTTACCGCGTGGCCCAGGAGGCATTGACCAATGTGATGCGCCACGCGGCCGCCAGCGAGATCTGGGTGACGGTACGGCAAAGTGATGAGGGGCTGCTCCTCACGGTGCGCGATAACGGGCGCGGGTTTGAACCCGGTATCGACCGGTCAGCGGCCGGAGCGCCGCATCTCGGACTGCTGGGAATGGAGGAACGGGTCAGGAACCTGGCAGGACAATTGAAGATCCGGACGAGCCGCGGGGAAGGGACCGAGGTGCAGGCGATCTTCCCGCTTGCGCCGGCCGCAGTTGATCTGGCCGCGCCCGCATGAGCGGTATTCGCGTCCTGCTGGCGGACGACCACGCGTTGGTCCGATCCGGGATCCGCCTGGTCCTGCAGACGTTCGCAGGCGTTCAAGTCGTCGCTGAAGCCGAGAACGGACGCACGGCGCTCGATCTGGTCGAGAAGCTGCATCCGGACGTGGCGCTACTTGATATTTCCATGCCGGAATTGAACGGCATGGATACCGCTGCCCGCATCAGGAGCCGTTATCCGCAAACACTTGTCGTGATTCTTTCCGTGCATGCCGGCGAGGAGTACGTCACGCAGGCGTTGCGGGCCGGTGCATCGGGCTACCTGCTCAAGGATGCGACGCCGGCAGAGTTCGAATTCGCGCTACGGGCTGTTGCGCGGGGGGAGACCTACCTAAGTCCCCGTGTATCGGGAGCGGTCGTCGAGAAATACCTGCGGTCCGGCGAGTCCGCAGTGGGGCCGCTGGAAGCGCTAACGCAGCGACAACGGGAGATTTTGCAGCTGATCGCCGAGGGCAAAAGCACGAAAGAGATCGCGGCAAGGCTCGACGTAAGTATCAAGACCGTGGAAACCCATCGTGCGCTGCTGATGGAACGGCTCGGCATCCGCGATATTGCGGGGCTGGTCCGGTTTGCCGTGCGTACCGGCCTCGTGGACGGGGACCGGTAACGATGCTCCGCCTGCCGGCGATACCCACGCTGCGGCTGGATTCAAGTCTGGGGTTTCTGGAAGGGGGTTTTGCGGCATTCCCCGATATCCCCGGCGGGCCGCTCCGGCAATTATTCTCGCCACGACGGACTGTGAACGGGATGGACGCTATTCGCGTATTGCTCATCGATGACAGCATGGCATTTCTAAAGGCCGCGACGGCGTTCCTGAAAGGCCTCGCGGGCGTGCATGTCGTGGGCAGCGCCACTAACGCGGCAGAGGGATTGGCGCAGGTCGCGTCCTTGCGCCCGGACCTCGTCCTTGTTGATGTGGTCATGCCCGGAATGAGCGGGCTGCATCTGGTCAGGCTGATTAAGAAAGGCAGCGATGCGCCGAAGGCGGTAGTCGTCACCTTGCACAACAACGAGGCTTACCGCTCTGTGGCGATGACAGCGGGCGCGGATGGCTTCATTGGTAAGCCCTATTTCGTGGCGGAAATACCGCCGCTGCTCGAGTCATTGTTCCCGGGGCGGCGACCGTGAGCACGCAAGAACGCCGGGGCCATCGCGCGCCGGGCTTCTACGCACTGCTCGGTACGCGCGCCTTTTCGGCGCGGGACAACCTGCTCGCAGTCGTCAATCCCGAAGTGGCAGCGGGGATCGGCAACCGGCTGGCAGCGGAAATGGAGACTTCGTAGTGGACAACCAGGCACCATTAGTTCGATTGGTCCTGTTCACCATTGACGGGCAGACCTACGCACTGCCGCTGGCCGCGGCGGAGCGGGTCCTGCGCATGGTCGAAGTCACGCCCCTGCCGGGGGCCCCCGGCGCCGTCGAAGGTGTCATCAACATTCAGGGCGATGTGGTCACTGTCGTGAGTGTCCGCAGGCGACTCGGCCTTGCCGATCGGCCGGTCGGGGTGGCCGATAGCCTGATTGTTGCACGTGCGCGCGCCAGGCGCGTCGCCATCATCGCGGAGTTGGTATTGGGCGTGGTAGCGCGCCCGGTTGACGCTGTCGTGAGCGCCGGCGACATAGCCCCCGGCATCGAACACATCGACGGCGTGCTCAAGACGAGTGATGGTCTGGTTCTGATCCATGATCTGGATCGGTTTTTCTCGGCCGGGGAAGAGCAGTCGCTGGACCTGGCGCTGGAAAGGCTCTGACCTGTGCCCGTCGATCCGCTGAACGCCCTGCCCGATTCGCTGCTGGCGCAGTTGAGCGATTTTCTCGAATCGCAGATGGGGCTGCATTTTCCGAGAGAGCGCTGGCGCGATCTGGAGCGCGGCATTGTCGCCGCATTTCGCGCGTCCGGATACGCGGATGCAGGGACCTTCATTCATTGGCTGCTTTCAACTCCCCTGACCCGATCTCAAATAGAGGGGCTTGCGAGCCATCTGACGGTGGGAGAGACGTATTTCTTCCGCGAGAAACGAAGCTTCGACATCTTCGAGCAGCACATCCTGCCGGAATTGCTGCATGCCCGCGCCCAAACCGAACGGAATCTTCGCATCTGGAGCGCGGGCTGCTGCACCGGAGAGGAGCCGTATTCCATTGCGATGCTGCTGGACCGGCTGATCCCGGATCCCGGGAAATGGAACCTGACGATCCTGGCGACGGACATCAACCCGCAGTTCCTGCGCAAGGCGGCACTAGGGGTATATGGGACGTGGTCGTTCCGCGAAACACCCGGATGGATCCGGGAGCGGTATTTCACCACGCGGCAGGATGGGCGCTTCGAGATCCAGCCGCGGATACGGCGCATGGTGACCTTTTCCTATCTCAACCTCGCCGACGATGTTTATCCATCGCTCGTGAACGGCACCAACGCGATGGATGTGATCTTCTGCCGCAATGTGCTGATGTATTTTGCCCGGAAAATGGCGAAAGGAGTAATAGACAAGCTGCAGCGCTCGCTGGTCGAGGGGGGCTGGCTGATTACCAGCCCGACTGACACATCGAACGTGCAGTTCTCCGGATTGACCGCTGTGGAGTTTCCAGGCGCCTTCCTGTATCGCAAGGTGGCGGTTACCGGGCCGCCGGCCGTGGCCGCCGGGTATCAGGCCCCGTGGTATCAGGTTGCGGCTATCGCAGCAGATACAACCGCCGAATCACCGGAGCCCGTGGCTTTCAGCATGGCCCCAGCGGTGTTCGCGGCGGAAGTCCTGCCCGTGACCGGCGGCGAACAGGCGGCGCAAGCCGACGCTGCGGACCCGTGCGCGAGTGACGATTCCGATATGGCGCGGCGCCAGGCCCGTGCCTGCGCCGATGCGGGCAGGCTCGCCGAAGCGATCACCTGGTGCGAAAAGGCGATCTCTGCCGATAAACTGAATCCGGCGCATCACTATCTGCTTGCCACCATCGAGTTGGAGCGGGGGCATAGCACGGTGTCCGAGCGCTCGCTCGGACATGCGCTTTACCTGGATCCGGATTTCGTCCTTGCCTATTTCGCCCTGGGCAACCTGTGCCTGTCCGCGGGGCGCCAGCGGGAGGCGAGGCGGCATTTCAGCAACGCGCTGAGCCTGTTGCGGGCTTATCCGGCCGATGCCCCGCTGCCGGCGTCGGACGGGCTGAGCGCTGGCCGGCTGGTCGAAATCATTGCCACCGTGCAGGCGAGCCTGCCACGCGCTCAAGGGGAACTGGCGGCATGAGCGCGGGCGACGCGGGATCCGGCAACGCCGGGCGGACAGCCATCGATTGGGCCGCGGTGCGCGCGCGTCTGGACGCCGTGCAAGCAGCCGGCGAACGGGCGTGGACCCCCGGGGCTGCTGAGACCGGACGAATCCTGCGCGCGCGGGCCCTGGCGTTGGCCGCCGAGCCCGGCGCGGCGCCAAACCTCGATCAAAGTATCGAGGTGGTGGAATTTCTGCTCGCGCATGAGCGCTACGCGGTTGCATCCGCTTTTGTGCGCGAGGTATATCCCCTGGAAAACTTCACTCCGCTGCCGTGCACGCCGGCATTCTTGCTCGGCATCGTCAATCTGCGCGGCGAGATTGTTTCGGTCGTCGACGTGCGCAAGTTCTTCGACCTCCCGCAGACCGGTTTGCAGGACCTTAACAAGCTCATCGTTCTCGATTCCGGGAACATGGTGTTCGGCATCCTCGCGGACGGCATCCTCGGCATGCGCAGGATTGCGCTCGCCGACATCCAGCCGTCACTGCCCACACTCACCGGCATTCGCGCGGACTACCTGCAAGGCGTGACCGCCGAGCGCGTGGTTGTCCTCGATGCCGAAAAACTTCTGGCCGACAGGAAACTCATTGTGGAGGAACAGGTGGCGGGATAAAGGGCATCCTGCTGCGGGCCTCACCAGGCAACCAACAAGGGGAATGAAAATGACATGGTTCTTGAATTTGACGACGCGCAGCAAACTCTTTCTCGGTTTCGGGCTGATGATTGCCTTCCTTGCGGTCGTGACTACGGTTGCGTACCAGCGTATTGCAGCGATTCAGGCTTCACAGTACAGCCTGTATCAGACTGAATTTTCCAACGCCGTGGATCTCATGAGCATCCGGACGAATCAAAACGGCGCTCGGGCTGCGGTGTTCAACCTGCTGTTGGCGACCAGCCAGCCGGATCGTGAAACCTCGCATCGGGACATCAAGGAGCGTCTCAGGATTATTTCCGAGACCGAACAACGCCTTTTGGAACGCAACCGCAATGACCCGCGTCTGTATGCCCGGCTGGACGAACTCAGGGCCCTCGGCGAGGCACTCGCACAAACGCGGGATGATCAGCTCATTCCCTTGATCGACGCCGGGGAAAAAGAGCAGGCCCTGGCGCTTTCGCTGGGCGTACAGTCAGAGCGCTACGGCAGGGTGCGCGATCTTGCCGACGAATTGGGCGATGCGGCGGATGAAGAGGCGCGAGCGGCCGTGGCGGAATCCGGGCTTGACGCGGTACGCACGCAGCGCCTCTTCGTCATGGTCGGCGTCGCGGCGATCCTGCTGGCAGTGGCAATTGCGCTGCTGATCAGCCGGATCATCGCGGAGCCGCTCCAGATGCTCTCCGGCATCGCCGGGAAAGTCGCTTCCGGCGACCTCACCGTCAGCATTCCAGCCGCGAACCGTACCGATGAAGTCGGGGAATTGCTGCGCGCATTCGGCTCCATGGTCGAGAACCTGCGGCGTACAACCCGGGAATTGAGCCAGGGCGTCGGCGTACTGGCCTCATCATCGAGCGAGATTCTGGCAACGACGACGCAGGTGGCTTCCGGGGCGACGGAGACGGCGAGCGCGGTGAGCGAGACCTCGGCGACGGTGGAGGAG
>MGYT01000045.1 GCA_001801865.1 Gammaproteobacteria bacterium RIFCSPLOWO2_02_FULL_61_13 | reverse complement strand
AGGCGATTCAGTGTGGAAGCAGAAACGCGAAGACTCTCAATGCATTCTGGATTCCAGCGGTACTCCCGCTCTCAAAAAACCGGCGCAGTCCTTTGTGCCGGAACGATTTTATCATTCGCCCATCATACCGTGTTGCGCACTACGCAACAACTGCGGCTATTGCTGCAAAACGCTGAGCCCACCGGCGTGCGCCGGGGTCTAGGCGCACGTCCGTGTGGGGCGCCAAGTTAGCGCTCAACCGTTCGCCGCGAGTTCTTCACGGACAATCTTGCGCACGAGCTCTTGCGTTACGGGTTGCTCCGCAAGTCCCAGATGGGCCTTCAGAGCTTCATTGATCAGAGTCTGATAGCCCTTGCCGGTTTTCTGCGACTGGGCCTTGAATTGGTTCACGATCATGTCATCCATGTAGATGGTAATACGCGTTTTTCCAGTAGTGGCGATCACGGCTCCACGCTTGCCTTTGGAAAAGTCATACATTTTTTTCATAGTCTCTCTTCTCTGTTGGATCGGCCTTCCGCGCTGAGATAACTCGCGATCCCCTTCCTCGAGGGGTGTGAATCACGACCATCAGCGACCCGAATGTGTTCATTCCTATGGTGACAAAACGCTGTTCACCCTCGGCGGCAACATCCTCGACGGTAAGGGCCAGTGGGTCATTCAGCACCCCGTCGCCTTCGGCGAGTGAAACACCGTGCTTCTTGATGTTTGCCGCATCCTTTTTCGGGTCGAATTCGGCGGACACGATTACAGTATATGTACATTATACATATCTGTCAATACCACGGGGATTTCAGCGCGCCGGGGCTGATGAGCGCTAACTAGGGGATAAGGAACACGTTGTCGGATATTGTTACATACATGCCAAGGGGAGCATGCGCCGGAAATGTAGCCGGATCAATACCCTGGATGAGCTAGTCACTTCGATTTCCAATATTCATGATGTTCCCTTTGCCTCATTTAATATCTGCCGGGCTCAATGTTCCGATATCCGAAATTTAGACGCGCAATGGGCGGATTTTCTCTTTACATGCTTGGGCTTGCAGCATGTTCCCTCGTTTAGGAATATCGGTACATGCCGAGTCCGTTCTCTACGGGATTTACTTGGTCTTGGATTGTTTCAGGAATGGCACCGCCGCATACATGAACCCCATCAGCGCATCGAAGCCGGTGACGCGAATCAGGAATTGCCGCGCTGACAACGGGCGGCGCGGACGGCGCAGATCGCGGACGCGTTTCAGCAGGAACAAATCTATCAAAAGGCGCGCGGCCGCAGACAGCATGAACAGGTTCAGCAGCACGGACGCATGGGAGGGGTCACCCAGCAGCGTACTGCGCGGCGCGCCCACGTCCATGAACAGGCTGGAACACAACGCGCCGCTGAACACGCTGAACGCCACCATGATGTTGTGAAATGCGGTGTAGCCCGCGCGGCGCACCGGCGGAACCAATTCATAGAGGAGGTTACCGGTACTGAGTGTGAAGCCGGCCCAGAAGATGCCCGACACGCACTGCACGGCCTGCAGGTACCAGTGATTGTCACTGACAAGCCACAACAGCGGGATCACTGGCACGCCCAGGCCGCACACCTTGAGGATGAGCTTGTTGCCGAAGGCGTCGCTGATCCGGCCCCAGTAATTCAACGCGACGAACTGTGTCAACACCATAGTCCCGGTGTTGACCATGAATTGCAGGTAGGTGAACTCCAGGTCGCGCAACATGTACACGGCGAAGAATGGCCCGGAGATGGCCACCGCGCCCTGCATCAACACGACATAGAGTGAAAACCATAATGCCCCGGTACGGCGCAGCACGCGCAGGGAATGTCCGGAGAACACATCCACCGGCGTGGGCGCGTGACTGACGGGGGATTCATGCATGCGGCCCAGGTGCCAGGCGGAAACCAGCCGTGCGCCGCACGCAATGCAGAAAATGAGAACAAAGCCGATGGTTGTGGCCGCGCGATGGTCGAAGTAGTGCAGGATGAGTCCGCTGCTTACCAGCGCTGTGAAGGCCATGATGCTGGTCAGGCGCGTGCGCAACGCGAAGAAGCGCCCGCGCCGCTGCTCCGGAACGAGATCCCCCATGAGGCTGGTCCAGGGCGGTGCCGCCAGTCCACCACCGGCAAAGTAGCAGGCGTAGAGCACGAGCAGCGCGGGCACAGCCTGATCCGGAAACCACCAGGGCACGGCCAGGATGGGAATGAAGGTTAAAGCCTGAAAAAGCACTCCGCCCAGTATCACGGGCTTGCGCCGCCGGGCGTGACGCGCCAGCCATGCGCCCAGCAGTTGCGCCAGCGACCCCAGCAACGGGGGCAGCGTGGACAGCAATGCCACCTGCGCCGCAGTGGCGCGGCAAAACAACGAAAACGCCGACAAATAGGTTTCCGCTCCACCCTGCATCACCGCATAGGCCATGGCATCGCGCAGCGAATGTTGCAGTGAGCGGTCGGCGTCGGGGTCGCGCGCGTGGCGGCGCACCCGCGGTGGTCTGAGGAAGCGGAATGGCATCGCTGCTACTTGCGAACGGGCAGCGCGTGAATGAATTCGATGGCCGTGTCTGCCGCGGAGACCAGATTCGCGCCTGGCGCAATCCCGCTGTTGCGCCGGGGTTCAAAGTCGTGGTTACCGTCCGCCAGCCAGTGCAGCCGGATGGCCGGAGAGAGCGGATAGTTCACCACTTCGGCGCGGGTTCCGAATGTATCCCGTTCCCCCTGGCAGATGAGCGTGGGTGTCCGCATAGTGCCCAGGTGTTCGGTCCGCAACTTGAGCGGCTGGCGCGGCGGATGGAACGGATACCCCAGGCAGATGACGCCGGCCACATTGTGTGCGTCGGCGATCATGCTGGCCACGCGCCCGCCCATGGATTTCCCGCCGACGATCAGTCGTACCGGCGGGCAGTGTTCGCGATCAATGCAGTGGCGGATGACATCGGCGTAGGCCTGGCGCAGGATGCGGCCGCCGTTCGGGGGGCGGCGCTGACCCGTGCGCACCATGTCTTCCATGTACGGGAAGTGAAACCGCACCACGCGGATGCCGGCTGCCGCGATGCGCTGCGCCACGACGTCCATGAAGGGTGACGCCATGCCCACCCCTGCGCCATGGGCAAATACGAACAGGTGGCTGGCCTCGGCGGGCCCGTCCACCAGAAATTCCTTGATCAGGATCCGGACGTCAGCTGATCCCTTCAAACCGGCTTCCTTCCGCCAGGTTCCGGCATAACACGCGATAGGTCTCCTGCACATGGGAGCGGCGCGCATCCTTGCCGACGGCACGGGTGATGCGCCGGGCGAGGCATCCCTCGCGCAGAATGAACTGCAACGGTTGCCGCCATTCCGCATCGGCCTCATTGCCCGGCGCGGATTCCAGCAGATGCTGCCAGAGTTCATGCGCCTGGGCGCGCCGCTCCGGAAAACGAAACAACCGCAGGTACTTCCGGTCCTCAATGACCGCATAGTCGGCGGCGTGGACGCAGGCATTGAAGATCTGCGCCAATGCGCCGGTAGCCAGTTCATTTTGCTCCGCCAGCGGCCGGAACGTCTCCGCCACGAGATGGCGCAGCACTGCGCAAACGCCAATGGCGATGGCAAGGTCCATGGCCGGGCATTCCTGGGTATCCAGCACGCGGATCTCGATGGTGTTGCGATCAAAGCGCGCGATGGCGCCGCGTGCATTCAGCCACTCGAATTGCAGCACGCCTTCCGGATCATGGGGCGCGATGTCCGCGTACATGGGTGCGAGGATTCCCTCTTCATAGTCCCGGCGCGTGTTGGCGGACTCCGGTATCACCAGGCCGGTGATGCTGGGAATGCGCCGGGCATTATTCCGGTACACCTCCAGGCGCGTATCCATGAGCCCGGTCAGTTCCCATTGCATCATGGGCGAGCTGGCGGCCAGCGCCGGCAGGATGGGTAGCAGGCACCGGACCGCCCCATGCAGTTGCGCGAACTCCAGGTCACCGGCGAACGGCAGGTTGATGTGCATGCTCTGCAGGTTGGACCAGCCATGGCCCTGGCAATCGAAGATGCGATCAAAGGCTGCGTAGACCTCGTTGTAACCGTGCGGCCAGAGGCGTGTCTCCAGGTCCGGGTTCATCCACGGATGCATGGCAGTGGGCATCAGCATCCCGTTCAGTGGCCGCAGGATCTCGTCAATGCGGCGGGTTTCGCGCTGGAAGGACTGCGCCAGACCGGTGAGACTCGCTACCGGGCCATTGGTCTTCAATTCGATGACGTGCAGAACCAGCTCATTGGACCAGGCGATGTCGCCCTGGACGATCTCGTCCACATACTCGCCTGCTACCGCATGCAGCACCTGGTCGGTCAATGGCAGGACATTTTGCTGATCGCGGTCGACGATGATGTACTCGATCTCGATGCCATGGCCGGCGAAGAGCGCCAGCGGGCGGGCAGCGTCGTTCAACCCTGGGGACTCCGTTTTTGCAGTTCAATGCGTTTGAGAAATATCCCCATGATCTCGCGATACAGCGCCCCCTTCAGGATGGCATCCTCGGTGCCGGCGTCGATATTGGGGTTGTCATTGACCTCCATCACGTAGCACTTGTTGTCCACCTGTTTGAGGTCGACGCCGTAGAGCCCGTCGCCGATGAGATTGGCGGCCTTGACGGCCGTGCGTATGACCTCGTCCGGGGCCTCGCCCACGGAGATGGTGTTGTGCCCGCCTTCATCCTGGGTGGTGCCATCCTTGTCATGGCGGTATACCTGCCAGTGCTCCCGCGCCATGAAATAGCGGCACACGAACAGCGGCCGCCGATCACAGATGCCCACGCGCCAATCAAATGACGTTGGCAGGTACTGCTGCGCGATGATCAGTTCCGATTTGACCAACAGCCGGGTGACCTGTTCCTCGAGTTCTTCACGGTTTTCCACCTTGATGACACCGCGCGAGAAGGCGCTGTCCGGTTGCTTGAGCACACATGGCAGGCCCAGTTCGGTGGCGATCAGGTCCCGGTTCTTGGAATGCACGACCATCGTTTTGGGCGTGGGCACCCCGTGGCGGTTGAGCAATTCCGCCAGGTACACTTTGTTGGTGCACTTGAGGATGGACACCGGGTCATCCATCACTACCATGCCTTCCGCCGCCGCCCGTTGGGCAAATCGGAACGTGTGATGATTGACTGACGTGGTCTCGCGGATGAATAGCGCGTCGAATTCGGCCAGGCGATGAAAATCGTCGCGCGTGATGAGCTCAAAATCGAGTCCCACGGCCTCGGCGGCCTTCTGGAAGCGTTGCAATGCCTTGGCATCGGAAGGCGGATCGGTCTCGGTGGGGTTCACCAGCACCGCCAGGTCATAGCGTGGTGTCTGGCGCCGGCGCAGGCGCTTGTTGCGCCCGGCGAAATACTGCTGGGCGGCCTGTACGGCGAAGTCGCGGTGATCCTCGGGGATCTCATTGACGGATATCGGGCGGATGGCCTCCAGGCGCCAGCCGGCCTTTTCGTTGGTGAATTCCGCGCGCAACATGGGCGCCTGGAACAGATTGAAGAGCCGCACCGCCAGGTCGTCGTAGCGCTTGGCGAAGTTGCGCCCGAAGTAGATGCTGAGCGTAAAGGTTTTTGAATGCAGGTTGTGCAGCGCATCGTGGATTTGCTCCTCGATGTCCTCGGACAGCGTGCGCACGACGATCTGAGACTTGAGATCCTGGATGGTGTTGATGTCGGGTAATGGCTTGTGCCCGCGAGCCGCAGCCAGCAATGAGACGTAATAGCCGACGGTCTGGTAACGATAGGAACGGCACAGGTTGAAGACCTTGGCGGTGCGATCATCGCTGTAAGTGGGGTCGGTGAGATAGGCGCGCGCGGCCACCACCTTCACGTCGGGGATGTGCAGCGGCCAGCTCTTCGGATTGTCGACGATTAATAATATGGACATGGAAGCGGCCGTGCCTCAGCGTTTGGGCTGGATGACCAGCAGGTTGGCATCGTAGGTCAGCACCCCCAGCAGGATGGAGCCGATGACGCGATCAATGCTCACGTCGTAGAAAAATTCCCCGCGGCGCACCGGGTTGGGCAGATAGGGATCGGCCACGCGCACCGTGCGCTGCTTGCGATTGTATCCGCACAGTACGGTGAAATGTCCGCACGGCGAGCCGCGCACATCGTCGGGTTCGTCCCTGAGACCGAGGACGCGGCGCGAGCGATACAGGAACGTCGAACTCAGACCCGTGAGGATGGGTAATTCGCGGCGGATGATGCCGCGCAGCAGGCGCGTGGTCAGGTCCGTAAGTTTGAGCCGGCCGCCGAGGCGCAGGAATTCGACATAGCCGCGCGTGGCACGGCGCAACTTGGTATCGGATTTTTCCTCGGCCTGTTCCTGCAGCTTGTCGACAATATTGGTCCCGGTGGAAGCAAACCAGCTCGGATCGAAGACCTGGAGATTGTAGGTATAAATGGTGGCCTTGAATCCGCGCCGCAGTGCGTCACAGGCCAGGAACACGGCCAGCGTACCGCCGTCGTCCAGTTTGGGGATGGCCTCAATGACATCGGAAAGGGGGACGCGCTCGCCAAAATACTGATAAACGGCCTGCAGGCAGGTGGGGCCACAGGTGGTTTCGTCCGGCTGCGCCTGCATCCGGATGGGGAGGAGTATGTCCACGGGCGCAGCATGATACAGGGGCGCACCCGGCAAGTAACTGTCCGGCCCGGCAACGGAGCGCAGCGCCCGCTGTGCCCCGTGCCGAGCCCCCCGCCCGAACTGCTGTCAGGCGGCCTTTTCTATCTGCGCGATGAAATGCGGCAGGCTGCGCCAGTCATTGTGACGAACGAGCGCATCCTGGGCGGTGTCCAGGAAGACCTGTGCCACATCGGTTCCCGTTTCCGCGCTGGCAAGCACCTTGTGCATCGCAAATCTCTCGGTGCGCTCAAACAGGAACGGATTCTCAAGGGCGGCGCGCAGGTGATTTTGCAATTCAGGTGTGACATGGACCATGTTCATAATTTGCACTCCTCTTTCTTTTGTCGTTTTTTGTCTTTATGTACATATAATTATGGCCCCCGGACGATGGAACTGCTTGACCAAGATCAATTGATGACAGGGTTGAAGTTCACGCACTTGGGGGGAAGACAAATGGATACAAGGAGTTAGGGAGGGGAGTGGAAGATAGTCATAAGTAATAAGTCATAAGTGACAAGAAATAGCATGAACCTCTTGTGACTTGTTACTTATGACTTGTAACTATCCTATCGGTATTCAATTTCCAGGATTAAATAGGAATTTTTTCGATTGCTGACCACGACCGTCACTTCGTCATCCACGCCTTTGCCCAATAGTGCCCGGGCCAGCGGGGCATCAATACTTATGTAGCCCGGGTGACGCGCAAATTCATCCGGGCCCACCAGCCGCCAGGTGATTTCAGTTCCGGCTTCATCTTCCACAGTGACCCACGCGCCGAAGTAGATCCGATCACGGCTCTGCACTGCGTCGACGACCTTGAGTTGCGGGATCCGACGCTGCAGGTGGCCCAGCCTCCGATCGATCTCCCGCAGTTCCTTCTTGCGGTAGATGTATTCCGCATTTTCAGATCGATCCCCTTCCGCCGCTGCCGCGGCCAGCGCCGCGGTCGTCACGCCGCGGCGTTGCCAAAGGGAGGCAAGTTCTTCCTCGAGGGCGGTGCGGCCTTCTGGGGTGATATAAGAAGCAGCCACAAGCTATAAGCTACAAGCAACAAGGAAAAAATAACAGGCGGGTCGGTTGGCCAATGTACCGGTGACGCGTCTTTACCTTGTAGCTTGTTGCTTGTAGCTTGTTGCCTCATGCCGCCATTCAATCCCGTCTTCGCCCGCCTTCCCACCACCATCTTCACCGTCATGTCATCGCTCGCGCGCGAACATGATGCCATCAATCTCGGGCAGGGGTTCCCGGACAGCAACGGCCCGGAGCATCTGCGTACCATTGCGGCGCAGGCTTTGATCGATGGACCCAATCAGTATCCGCCCAGCGCCGGGATCCCGGAACTGCGCCGCGCGGTGGCGGAACATAATCAACGATTCTATGACCTGCGGTTTGACCCGGACGCGGAAATTATCGTCACCTGCGGCGCCACCGAGGCATTGGCGGACTGCCTTCTGGCGATGCTCTCGCCCGGCGACGAGGCTATCGTCATCGAGCCTGCGTTCGATTCCTACGTGCCGATCATTCGTGCGGTCGGCGCGACGCCGCGCCTGGTGCAATTACAGCCGCCGGACTGGCGCTTCGATGAGGAGGCGTTGCGCGCCGCCTTTAATGAGCGTACCCGCGTGCTCATTATCAATTCGCCGATGAATCCCACCGGCAAGGTATTTACCGAATATGAACTGTCCGTGATCGCGGAGTTGTTATGTCAGTACGACGCCTGCGCCATCTGCGACGAGGTCTATGAACACCTGGTTTTCGATGGCCGCCAACATCTGCCGTTAATGTGCCTGCCCGGCATGCGTGAGCGTTGTGTGCGCATCGGCTCCGCCGGCAAGACCTTCTCCATGACCGGCTGGAAGATCGGCTACATCAGCGCGCCGCGCGTCCTCGCGGAGGTCATCGCCCGCGCACACCAGTTTGTCACTTTCACCACGGTCCCGGCGCTGCAAAAGGCGGTGGCCGCGGGGCTGGCCAGCGAGCCGGCGTATTTCACCCGGCTGGCGGCGGATTTGCAGGCCGCGCGTGACGTATTGCGAACCGGGCTCGAGGACATCGGTTTCAAGGTGTTGCCCTGCCATGGCACCTATTTCATCAACGCGGATTTCAGCGAACTGGACAAGGATCGTGATGATATGGAATTTTGCCGCCATATCACTGCCGCGGCGAAAGTGGCCGCGATCCCGGTCAGCGTATTTTATGAACCCGGCAACCCGAATGCGCCGCGGAAACTGGCGCGCTTCTGTTTCTGCAAGGATACCGCGGTACTCGCCGAGGCGGTGGCGCGCCTGCGGCGATACTTTGCCCAGGGATCGTAAAGGGGCATCCAGTCCGTCATACCGGCGCAGGCGACCCACAGGACGTGGGAAATGTCGCGTGTCGCCTACATGGATGTAGGCGGTAGGGCGACGCAGGAGCCAAAGCCGAGGACAGGATGTCCGAAGCGACCGGTATCCAGAAGGGACTCGCACTGGCCCCCGGCTTTCGCCGGGTTGACAGCTGCTTCCTTCATTCCTTGGCCGGTGCCAAAACTGCAGCGCGCCGCTCCAGACTTTCCGCCGGCCAATATTTGCTGCGTTGATAATATTCGGGAAGCCCCGGCGTGCCGGGGGGCAGTATCAACCAGGGTTGTTTTGACATGGTGTAGATATGAATGTCCGGCGGCAGCAGGTCCGGATTGTCGAGCGTTCCGACGCGGACGAAATGGATGGCATCGCCTGCTCCGGCGTAATTGCTCCACACTGCTACGCGGCATTGGGGACAGCGGGATATTTTCTGTCCCTTGCCGCTGTTGGATGGCGTATTGATGATCTCAGCACTCCCCTGCAACAGCAGCACCCGATCGGCCTCGATCAGGGCATTCAGGGCAAAGGCAGTACCAGTTTCCCGCTGGCACCACCGGCAATGGCAGCAGTGTACGAACATCGGCGGGGTCAGCATCCGGTAACGGACCTGGCGGCAGGTGCAACCGCCGTCGGCGGGGAAGGATGGCGTCGCGGTCGGCATCGGATGCCTGTTCAGGATATTCCGGCGGCCAGTGCGCGCGTTACTTCGGCCGCCGGAGACTCCCTGCATGCCGGGGCATTGGTTCCTGCCCACAAGGGAGAGAAATCCCCACTGCCGAGTGATTCAGCGCGGGCTCGCAGGGGCGCCACGGCAGCGCCGGCCA
>MGYT01000044.1:29312-41042 GCA_001801865.1 Gammaproteobacteria bacterium RIFCSPLOWO2_02_FULL_61_13 | reverse complement strand
GCGCGCTGGACTCCAGTCCAGCGCGCAGGCGGCGTCCGCGCCGCGAGACCCCGCCCCCGATGAAGCGGCCCTGTGGGAACTGCTCCACGCGGAAAGATATGGAGACGTGTTAACGGAAACTGCGCGGTTGCGAACCGCGTATCCCGCATGGCAACCACCCCACGAACTCGTTTCGCTCGCACGCAGCGGGATTGCCCAAGCCGGGATCCGGAAGGCCATGGCGGCAAACGACCACGGCAAACTCATCCAGATGGCCCGGCAATCCCCGACGCTTTTTTCCTGTGCGCATCTGGATCAGGCCTGGTCCCTGGCCGACGCCTACGCGACGCTGGGCCCGCGCGATGGGTTGTTCGGTTTGCTTGCGGGCCTGATTAACGCCTGCCGGGAACGCGACCGCCTGGCGACGCTGCAAAAAGCCGTCACCTGGCTTGCGCCGGATGACTGGGAACGTCTGGCGGACCTCGAGGCCGCCAACCCGCGCACGCCCGGCGTGGACGCGGAATTTCTCCGCGTGCGCTACGACCAGGACATCAGCCGCCTGCTGGCGGCGAAGAATGCCGTGGACCCGGGGGAATTCTTTCAGCGCTTTGACCGCATCTCCGCCCGCGTTGAGTCCTACCAGGACGCCAATATCGCGCTGCTGGCAGGCTGGTCATTTCTGGACGCCAAGGACACGGGAACTGCCGCGCACTGGTTTGGCAGAGCCAGGGACTGGCGTCCGGCCGACGCGGATGCCGCACGCGGCCTCGCGCTTTGCGCCCTTGCCGAACGGCGCCATGCCGATGCGCGACTCCTGGCTGAGGGGATCCCCGCCGGCGAACAAGGCAGGGAGGAGATCCTGCGCAATGCCGCCGTGGGAATGGCGCAGGCCGCATATGAGCAGGAGGATTTTGCATCCGCACTGCAACTCCTGACCGATGCGGGACCACGAACCGGACTGCCACGCTACGCGCAGTTGATGACGGCATGGAGTCTTCTGCATCTGGGCAAATCCGCGCAGGCGCTGGAAATATTTCAGGAAGTGCATCGTCAGCAAGCGGACGCGGAAAGCGCC
The DNA here is from genome assembly GCA_001801865.1 of Gammaproteobacteria bacterium RIFCSPLOWO2_02_FULL_61_13. Lineage (GTDB taxonomy): Bacteria > Pseudomonadota > Gammaproteobacteria > Eutrophobiales > Eutrophobiaceae > 2-02-FULL-61-13. The sequence continues at coordinate 39,988 of MGYT01000044.1, read as the reverse complement.
CAGGGCACATTCTATGCGCTGATCTCCAGCACGGATGCTGGCGCGCTGGAGCAATATCCTGCCGACGAATTGCTTGCGCCGCTATTGCAGCGGTATCACGCGGATCAATCCTTTTTCAGGAAGCGCTTTCTGGCCGCCCGGGATCGGGCGCCGGATGTTTATGGCGCGAATGGAGGCGCCGGCACCCCTCGTGCCGCATGGTATGGCATGTTGCGTGACAAGTCCGGCAGCACCGGGTTGTCAAAACTGGAGGACACCGTCAACAGTCTTGAGGGCGTGTGGCCGCTATCGGGCCGCTCCGAAATAACCTTCCGCCTCGATCATCATCAACTGGACAGCGGGGCGTTCGCCCATGAGGCCCGGCTTTCCCTGGCGGGCGACCTGCTCACCGGGGCCCTGGGTATTACCAGTGACTCGCCCGGCTTCACGGATCTTGCTGAAACCGGCGCCGCATCCTTACGGGTCAGTGGCGCCGGCGCGGATGTTTCCATCTGGGAACCTCACCTGACATGGCGCAGCGAAACACGCTTCGAAGTGGAGGCCGATATCGGACTCAGCGCCGTGGGTGGGGTGCTGGACCCGCGTGTCATCGGGCAATTGTCGGTGCGTGACAGCAATAAATGGGGCAATTTTGGCATCACCGGTTATGCGAAACCTATCCGCGAGTCCATCCTTTCGTACACGGGATGGCGACTGGATGAGTTCCTGCCCGCATCACCCCTGAACGGTGAGAAATGGGGCGCTGTCCGCGCGGCCGGCACCGAATTGTCGGGCTACGTGCCGTTGGGCAACGGATTCGGTTTCAACGGGAAAATAGGCCTGGAACAGATAGACGCGAAGAATGTACGCGAGAATTCCCATGCATTCCTGCTGGCGGGACTCAACCACGGTCTGGAGCTGGACGGCTTCGATTATTTTGCGGCGGGGATAAGCGCCGGCTACGACCATTACCGGCACAACCTGAGCCACTTCACACCGGGTCACGGCGGTTACTTCAGTCCGCAGACATTCTGGCAATACAAGGCCAACCTGGATTTTCTGACATTGGAAAACCGGCAGGCCGTCGTCAAGGGACATGTGGACGGGGGCCGCGTGCTCAAGCGTGAAGGCGCAACGCCGATAATTCCCCTGGACGGATTCAGCGGCCAGGGTTTCTACCCCGGTAACCGCGAGTGGGGCTGGGCGTACACGGTGGAATTGAACGGGGCGATTCGGGTTGGAAATCACGTCCAGGTCGGCGCGCTCGTTTCGCGGCGCGAGTCGCCGCAATATGACGAAACCGCCGGAATGCTTTTTATCCGGGTGCTGTTTGAGCCGCGCAATTCAGTCCTGAGCAGCGACCTGCCGGGCCGGGTGATGGACTCCGTCCGCTAGGGGGTGGTCCCGGTCTGGGTTTTCCGCGACAGCGCCTGTTCCAGGCGTTCCATGAGATCGCGCGGACGAAATGGTTTGTGGACGAAATCGCTCACGCCCAACCCGTCCAGCTGCTCCGCTACTTCAGCGTCGCTGTAACCACTCATGACCAGGATGGGAAGTTGGGGATCAACCCGCCGCAGCTCGTGAACCAAATCCCTCGCGTCCATGCCCGGCATGCTCAGATCCATGAGTACAGCCGCTATTTCCCGGCCTTGCTGGACAACCATGCCCAACCCCTGTCGGCCATCGCCGGCTTCAATGCTCTGATACCCGGCGCTTTCGAGGACGCGGAGCGCAAACCGGCGAATGCCCGGTTCGTCATCGATTACCAGGACCCAGCCCCGGTTACCGGGTGCCGGGCCTGTTGTGCTGGAATCAGCGCTCATAGGCCAATGGGCGTCCCCTGCAGGACTCGAATCAGTCCGTGGCGATCATGACGTTGGACGCCTTGATGACGGCACTGGCCTTCCCGCCCTTCTTCAGTTTCAGATGTTGCGCCGACGCACGGGAAATGATCGATACGATTTGCGCACCACCCTTCAGTTGCAATACCACTTCCGAGTTCACGGCGCCGTGGATTAGCTTGACCACTTTTCCGGACAGCACATTACGCGCGCTGATTTTCATGGCTACCTCCTGTTTTGCTATCTGACTCACGCACAATGCAAAAATGTCATGGCCTCATGGGTGCTGAGAAACACCCTGCCTTCGCCCAGGCGCTGCAATAAACGGCCCTTTTGCAGGCGGTCCATCACCGGCCCCTTGACCTCCGCCAGGTGCAGGGTCACGCCGGCGTCCCGCATGCGTTCCGCGGTGGTAAGCAACATCTCCAGCGCGCTGAAGTCAATGAAATTGATGGCGCTGCAAATCAACACCACGTGCTTCACTTCCAGCCGGTCCGACAGCGTTCGCAACAAGGTCTCCTCCAGCGCATGGGCGTTGGCAAAATACAGACTTTCGTCAATGCGCAGCGCCACGGCATGGGGACACGTTCGCACCGAATGACGCAGCACATTCCGGTAGTGCTCCGTCTCCCCCACCCGCCCGACGATGGCAATGTGGGGATGCAGCGTGCGCCACAGGAAAAGCACAACCGAGAACATCAAGCCGGTGAGTACGCCAATCTCCACGTTTACCAGTAACACCGCGAGGAACGTCACCAGCGTGGATGCCCCGTCTGCAATGTTATAGCGCCAGGACTCCAGCAGCGGCTTGACGTCCATGAGGCTCATGACGGCAATCAGCACGATGGCGGCCAGGATCGCCTTGGGCACATAGTGAAACAGAGGTCCCAGCAACAGCAGGCACATCGCCATGCTTACAGCCGTGATGATCCCGGCCAATTGTGTGTTGCTGCCGGCGGCGTAGTTGACCCCTGAGCGGCCTACACCGCCGGCCACGGGAAAGGCGCCGGTCAAACCGGCCGCAAGGTTGGAAAGTCCCAGCGCCGTCAGTTCCCGATTCGGCAGGATCCGTTCACGGCGCTTGCTGGCCAGCGAGCGCGCCACGGAGATGCTCTCCAGATAGGCGACGAAGGCGATCAACGCGGCACCGGGCAACAGGTCCAGTGCCAGTTGGGCGTCCCATCCGGGGATGGCCAGCGCGGGCAGACCCGCGGGCACTTCGCCAACGATACTCACGCCCTGATTGGCGCTCAGATCGCCCAGCCAGACGACCAGCGCGCCGATGATGACCACCACGAGCGCGCCGGTCTTCGTTGCCACTGAAATCACATTTTCAGGCAACTTCATATGTCGCAATACGGCTTCCAGCGGTCTACGCATCATCAGCAAACCGGCCACCGCCCCGATGCCGATGGCTGCCGTGGGCAGATGAACGGATTCGAATTGCCGCGCCAGTTCTGCCAGCATCGGGAAAAACGACTCCGTGCGCGCCAGTTGCATGCCCAGCAGGGGTTCAATCTGGCTGACGGCGATGATCAGCGCCGAGGCATTGATGAAACCGCTGATGACGGAATGACTGAGAAAATTCGCGAGCACGCCGAGGCGCAGGAGTCCCGCCAGCACCAGCAGCACGCCCACCTCCCATGCCAGCAGAATGGCCACCTGCCCGTATTCGGCGCTGCCTGCCTCGGCATGCATGACCGCGGTGCTGGATACCATCAACGACACGATGGCCACCGGGCCCACTGCCAGGTAGCGGCTGGAGCCAATGAACGCATAGACGATCACCGGCAGGATCGAGGCATACAGGCCATACTGCGGCGGGGCGCCGGCCAGCATGGCATAGGCCATGGACTGGGGGATGAGCATGATGGTGACTATCAGCCCACCGATGAGGTCGCCGGAAAGCCATTCGCGGCGATACTGACTCATCCATTCTGGCATTCAGGCCGGCACTCCAGGTGAGCTACAATCCATCTTTCCAATTCTACACGTGCAGCTTACGCCCTGCCGCAGAACGGAGGAGGACATCATGCCCGTACCGCAGACATTTCGTTTGTCGACAACCCAGCCCTTAACCAATCGTGCGGCCAGTTTGCTGACTGGGCTGCTGTTGACCCTCGGTCTTGCCCCGGCAGGTGCAGATGAAACCTGCCAGTCCCCGTACATGGCCAAGATTACCGGGCAGGAGGATTTCATCTATGTCTGGACGCTGGGCGTCCCGGGAATGGGCGATGAACAGGACAAACTGGTCACCATCGATGTCAACCCGGCCTCGGCAAACTATGGCAAGGTCATCCATCGATTATCCGTGACCGGGCGCAACGAGGCGCACCATGCCGGGTTGACTGACGATCGCCGTTACCTGTGGGCCGGCGGCCTGGATACCAACAAGACCTTTATCTTCGACTTGCACACGGACCCTGCGGCGCCGCGCCTGCACAAAACCATTGATGACATGCCGGCGTCCAGCGGCGGCGTGGCCGGCCCGCATACCTATTACGCGCTCCCGGGGCGCATGCTGATTACCGGGCTGACCAACACCCAGGATCGCAACGGACGCACCGGCATGGTGGAGTACAACAATGCCGGCGACTATGTGGCCAGCTACTGGATGCCCACGGATGCGGACCTCCGCGGCGCCGTCAAGGGCGGCGCCTATGCCGACGGGTATGGATACGATGTACGCGCCCTGCCGCGCCGCAACATCATGGTGACTTCCTCCTTTACCGGCTGGAACAATTACATGATGAACCTGGGCAAGTTGATGGCGGACAAGGAAGCCATGGCGCGCTTCGGCAACACGGCCGTGGTCTGGAACCTGCATTCGCGCCAGCCGAAAAAAGTACTCGATGTCCCGGGCGCGCCGCTGGAGATCCGCTGCGCCTGGGGTTCATTCAATAACTATTGCTTCACGTCCACGGCGCTGACCTCGAAGATCTGGCTCATCCATGAGGATAAGAGGGGGCAGTGGCAGGCCAAAGCCGTGGCCGACATCGGTGACGCGAAAAAGACCCCGCTGCCGGTGGACATCTCCATTTCCGCCGATGATGCGCTGCTCTGGGTCAACACCTGGAACGACGGCATGACGCGTGCATTCGATATCAGGGATCCGTTCCACCCGAAGGAAATCTTCAGCGAGAAGATCGGCGCCCAGGTGAACATGTTGTCGGAAAGCTGGGATGGCAAGCGCATTTACTACACCTCATCGCTGCTGGCCAACTGGGACAAGACCGAGGCGGCGCCCGGCGAGGACCTGCAGTATTTCAAGGCCTACACCTGGGACGGCAAGAAGCTGACGCACAAATTTACCATTGATTTCTTCAAGGACAAGCTCGGCCGTCCGCACCAGATGAATTTCGGCGCCTACGCCCTGTACGCACAGAGCCGCCCGGCGGACACGTTGACCGCCGGACGTTAGTGCAAGGCATGCGCCCCGGCGGTATCGCGCGCGTCCCTTCCTGGGCGTGCGGGTTGTTTCTGTCGCTGTTGCTCGGCGCGCCTGCGTCCGGCGTTGCCCACGGCGATCACGACACGCAACCGGAGGGGACGACACCGCAACCGCCGGGCGGGCTGGGATTCGATGCCCCTGCAGCCGGAACCTACGCCCTGCCCTCCCTCGGATTGGCCGCCGACGGTAATGTCATCGATGCCGACGGCAAGCCCGTGCGGTTGCACGACCTGATGGCCGGAAAGCTGGTGCTGTTGAGTTTCATCTATGCCGGTTGCAGTGACATCGACGGTTGCCCGCTCGCCACCTATGTCCTGGGCCGCGTCCAGGAACCCGTTGCCGCGAACCCGGTGCTCAGGGACCGCGTTCGATTACTTACCCTGAGTTTCGATCCGGTGCGCGACACGCCGCCGGTGATGGCGAAGTACGCGGATCAATTCCGCCGGCCGGGATTCGATTGGCGGTTCCTCACTGCGCGCAACCAGTTGGCCCTGAACCCGGTGCTGGAATCCTACCGACAGTGGGTGGCGCCCGAGCGGGACGCCGAGGGTCGCGTACTCGGCACGATTTCACACCTGCTGCGCGTGTACCTGATCGATGATCAGCGCCGTATCCGCAACATTTACGACGCCGACTTTCTGCATCCCGAAATCCTGGTGAACGATCTGCTGACGGTGATCGGCCCAGATAACTGAGAGGCGTTTGGATCTTCTACTTCGTGCCGGACGGAATTTGTTTCCAGGTTCATTCATCCGGATCGGGACAGCCGCCCGCCGCTCCGATTCCTGTTTTGCGGACACGCCGCAAGTACGTCCCTGTAGGCTCGTGTTCGGCCGTCCCTGGCCTCACACGGTCCGCGAAACAGGACTCCTCGCGTCGGTCTGCTGAACGCCGAACGGACGGGTGGCGCCGGGTCGTTCCATCCGCGCGCAGCGTAGCGAGCACGCGTGGGACGACCCGGTGACAGGACCCGTCCGCCCCGAACCGCCAGACTTTTGTATCCGCGTATGGACCCGTCCGCCCGGATCCGCCAGACGATGTCCCCGTGAGGGATCCGTCCGCTGGAAACAACGGTTGGCGACCGACTCAGGTCGGCTCAACGTAGCCTTTGTTATGCGGAAAGAACCAGTCGTAGCCCTTGAGCATGTAGTGCCAGTAGAAGAAAGGCAGCCCGGTGACCTTGATCCACCAGTTCACCCAACGTTCCTTGCGCGGATCCAGTGGAAACGTTGGCGTCACTTTCCCGCCGTAGATGAATTCCGCCATGATCACCTTGCCGTAGGCCGTAGTCAGCGGGCACGACGCGTAACCGTCGTAGCCGGGGTCCAGTTGCCCGCCGCGGATCAGCGTCAGCAGGTTGCGCACCACCACCGGCGCCTGCTTGCGCACTGCCGCCGCGGTCTTGGAGTTTGGCGTGGAGCTCGCATCGCCGAGGGAAAAGACATTGGGAAAGCGCGTGTGCTGCATGGTGTTCTGATTCACCTCCACGAATCCCGCCGCATTGGCCAACGGGCTCGACTTCACCGCCGCCGGCGGCGACTGCGGCGGCGTCATGTGCAACAGGTCGAATTTCATCGTGGCTTTCTGCCCCTGCTGGTCCCCGCCGACGATGTCAAAGGTTGCCGTGTTCGACTTCCAGTCCACGGCCACGAGATTGTGCTGAAAGTGCGTGCCGATTCCCCAGCGCCCCGCGACCTTGACCAATTCCTTCGAAAAAAATGGCACGCCGAACATCACCGGCGCGTGCGTCAGAAAGTGCAACTTGCAGTCCTTCAGGATGCCTTTCCGTTGCAGGTGATGGGCGGCCAGGTAGGCAATCTTTTGCGGCGCGCCGGGACACTTGAACGGCAGCGGCGCCTGGGTGAACAAGGCAGTGGCCCCCTTGCCCAGGTTCTGCAGGCAGCTCCAGGTGTACTCGGCAAATGCCGGGTCATAGTTGCTGCAGACGCCATTTTTACCCAATGCGTCCCTGGCGCCGTCGATCTTGTCCCAGTCCAATTCCAGCCCCGGACACACGATCAGGTAGTCATAGGCCAGCGTGCTGCCGGAACTCAGCTTGATGCGGTTCTGCTCCGGCTCGAAACCCGTGACACGCTCCTTTATCCATTCCACGTGTGCCGGGATCAATTTCGCCTCGGGCCGCTGCGTGTGGGCGAATTTGAATGCCCCGGCGCCGACCAGCGTGAACGCCGGCTGGTAATAATGAGTGTCCGATGGTTCCACCACCGTGATATCCAGCTTTGTTCCCGCGGCCTTGCGTACCAGAGTGGCCGCAACGGTGATACCCGCAGCGCCGCCGCCCACAATAACAATGTGTTTGCCGTCTCCCGCCATGATTCGATCCCCCCAAATGGAATTGCCCAAGTGACGCCGTTGCGTCCTGTAGATCGAGTATAGCGCCAGAAAAGTCCGGGATCAGGCGGACACGGAGCCGCTGAATTGCCGCTGCGCCGGAATCCGATTGTCTCTACCGGTTCGCAATGCGAATCGCTACAATCCGCCTCCCTTCAACAGGTTGGCGATGGAATTGCGTCTCCCGCCGCAGCCGCAAGGAAGAAATGATGCCGCCCAATCCGCAGGCAATACCCTCACCCATTGCAGGGCTATTGCGCGAACGCATCCTGCTGCTGGACGGGGCCATGGGCACCAGCATCCAGTTGCTCAAGCTCGGTGAGGCGGATTTCCGCGGCCGCCGTTTTGCCGACCATGGACGCGACCTGCAGGGGAATAACGACCTGCTGTCCCTGACGCACCCCGAGCTCATTGGCGATATTCACCGCCAATTCCTCCAGGCCGGGACGGACATCATTGAAACCAATACCTTCAACGCGAATGCCATCTCGCAGCGTGACTACGGCCTCTCGCACGTCGCCCGGGAGTTGAACCTCGCCAGTGCGACGCTTGCCCGTGAAATTGCCGACGAATTTACGCGCCGCACGCCGCGCAAACCCCGTTTCGTGGCCGGCGTGCTCGGTCCCACCGGCCGCACGGCGTCCATTTCGCCGGAGGTCAATGACCCCGGTGCGCGCAATGTGACCTTCGAAGGTCTGGTCGAGGCCTACGCGGACGCCACGGTGGGTTTGCTGGACGGCGGCGTTGACCTGCTGATGATTGAAACCATCTTTGACACGTTAAATGCCAAGGCGGCCGTGTTTGCCATCGAACAGTGCTTTTACGAACGCGGGCAGAGGCTGCCGCTGATCATCTCCGGGACCATCACCGATGCCAGCGGTCGCACGCTGACGGGGCAAACGACGACGGCATTCTGGCATTCCATGCGCCATGGCATGCCGTTATGCATCGGGCTTAACTGCGCCCTGGGGCCAAAGGAATTGCGTCCCCATGTGGAGGAATTATCCGCGGTGGCGGATACATTTGTTTCCGTGCACCCCAATGCCGGCCTGCCCAATGCCTTCGGCGGCTATGACGAATCGCCGGAAGACATGGCTGCAGTGCTGGGCGAATTTGCCCGCAGCGGATTCATTAATATGGTGGGCGGCTGCTGCGGCACGACGCCGGAACATATCCGCGCCATCGCCGCGGCGGTGGCGCCGTGTGCGCCGCGCAAAATTCCGGAGCAACCGCGTTACTGCCGCCTGAGCGGGCTGGAACCGCTGATCCTGCGTCCCGAGACCGGCTTCATCAACATCGGCGAACGCACCAATGTGGCGGGTTCTCCCAAGTTCCTGAAATACGTTCAGGAGGGCAACCTGGAAGGCGCGCTCGAGATCGCCCGGCAACAGGTCGAGAGCGGCGCCCAGGTCATCGACATCTGCATGGACGAGGGCTTGCTGGATTCCGAGGCGCTGATGCGGCAGTTCGTGAATCTGATCGCCTCGGAACCGGACATCAGCCGCGTGCCGTTGATGATTGACTCCTCCCGGTGGTCGGTCATCGAGACCGGCCTGCGTTGCATGCAGGGAAAGGGCATTGCCAACTCCATCAGCCTGAAGGAAGGCGAAGAGGCATTTCTGCACCATGCCCGCCTGGCGCGCCGTTATGGCGCAGCGGTGGTGGTCATGGCCTTTGACGAGCAGGGTCAGGGCGACAGCACCGAGCGCCGCTATGAGATCTGCGCGCGATCGTATCGCCTGTTGACCGGGCAACTGGACTTCCCGCCGGAGGACATCATATTTGACCCCAATATCCTCACCGTGGGCACCGGCATGGCGGAGCATAACAATTATGCGGTGTCGTTTTTCGAAACCGCGCGCCTGATCCGGCAGCACCTGCCCCACGCACAAATAAGCGGCGGCCTCAGCAATGTGTCGTTCGCCTTCCGCGGCAACAATCCGGTACGCGAGGCCATGCACGCCGCGTTCCTGTATCACGGCATTCAGGCCGGCATGAACATGGCCATCGTCAACGCCGGGCAACTGGGTATTTACGCCGAGATCGAAAAAGCGCTGCTGGAGCGAGTGGAGGACGTGCTGCTCAACCGCCGCCCGGAAGCCACCGAACGCCTGGTGGAATACGCGGAAACCGTGAAGCAGGTGGCGCGCGGCCCGCAGGTCGATGTGGCCGCGTGGCGCAACGAATCCGTCCAGCAACGCCTGTCCCATGCGCTGGTAAAGGGCATCGCCGATTTCGTCGAACTGGATGTCGAAGAGGCACGGCAATTGTATGCGCGGCCGTTGGAAGTCATCGAGGGTCCGCTCATGGACGGTATGAGCGTGGTCGGCGAACTGTTCGGCTCCGGCAAGATGTTTCTGCCGCAGGTGGTGAAAAGCGCCCGGGTCATGAAGCGCGCCGTGGCCCATTTGATTCCGTTCATCGAGGCGGACAAGGCTGCATCGGGCCGAAGCAGCAGCAATGGCCGCATCGTCATGGCGACAGTCAAGGGCGACGTCCATGACATCGGCAAGAACATCGTCGGCGTCGTGCTCCAGTGCAACAATTTCGAAGTGATTGACCTGGGCGTCATGGTCCATTGCGAGACCATCCTGAACAAGGCCAGGGAGGTGCAGGCGGATATCATCGGCCTGAGCGGGCTCATTACCCCGTCACTGGATGAAATGGCGCACGTGGCGCGCGAGATGCAGCGCCTGGAGTTCACCATCCCCTTGCTGATCGGCGGCGCCACGACGTCGCGCATGCACACGGCGCTGCGTATTGCCCCAGGCTACGGAGCGGGTGTCGTGCATGTAAAGGACGCCTCCCGCGCCGTGGGCGTGGTGCAGTCCCTGATCAGCGCGGAGAAACGCCCGCTGTTGCTGGAGGAAACCGCGCGCGAATTTGAAGCCTTGCGGATCCGCCACCAGCAGCGGCAGGACACGACTCATTGGCTGACACTGGCCGGGGCCCGCGCGAAAAAATTCCAGTGTGACTGGGCAGCCAAGTCGATTGACGCGCCCAGGCACCCGGGCATCCACGTCCTCGCGGATTATCCCCTGGCCGAACTGGTG
>MGYT01000044.1:26279-29298 GCA_001801865.1 Gammaproteobacteria bacterium RIFCSPLOWO2_02_FULL_61_13 | reverse complement strand
TATCCCCGCATCCTGGAGGACGAAGTCGTCGGTGAGGCCGCGCGCCGCCTGTACGATGACGCGCGCCAGATGCTGAATGAAATCGTTGCAGGGAAATGGTTGCGCGCGGCCGCCGTCATTGGCCTGTTTCCCGCAAACAGCGTCGGTGACGACGACCTGGAAATCTACACCGATGCCACGCGCAACGGCATCCGGGCCACGCTGCACATGCTGCGTCAGCAGCAACGCCGGCCTGACGGCCAGCCGAATCTGAGCCTGGCGGATTTTATTGCGCCACGGGAAACCGGGCACGCGGATCACATCGGCATGTTTGCCGTCACCGCCGGCCTCGGTATCGAAAGCAAGCTGGAAGAGTTTGCACGCAACCATGATGATTACAACTCGATCCTGCTGAAGGCGCTGGCCGACAGGCTGGCCGAGGCCATGGCCGAACGCATGCATGAACGGGTGCGGCGGGAATTCTGGGGCTACGCCGCCGCGGAACAACTGGCCGGCGAGGATCTTGTCGCGGAAAAGTACCAGGGCATTCGCCCCGCTCCGGGATACCCGGCCTGCCCCGATCACACCGAAAAGCTGACCCTGTGGCAGGTACTGAATGTGGAAGAAAACACCGGCATGAAACTCACGGACAGCCTGGCCATGCATCCGGCCGCGTCGGTCAGCGGCTGGTATCTCGCCCATCCGGACGCACGCTATTTCGGGGTCGGGCGCATCAACCGCGACCAGGTGCAGGATTATGCCCAGCGCAAGGGCATGGAGATCCGGCGCATGGAGGGGTGGCTGTCGCCGCTGCTGGGATATGATCCAGACACATTGTAATGCGCCACGCAGCGCATCTCACAGACCAGGACTCAATCGTCGTACGACGCCGGAAGCGGAAACTCCGACGAGATCACGGTGCGCTGCCCCAGCACCCGAAGGTGATGGGCCCGCAATGTTTTCAGGAACAGTGCCTGGTCCTGTTGTGGGACACGAATGCTGCTCATGCCGGCCTTCAGACGCCGCACCAGGCCAGGCAGCTTCCAGATGGCCACGCGCCGGTGCACGGGGTCACCAAAACTTTCGACGCCTGTGACCAGGTCACCCAACGTCTTCAACCCCGTTTCCCAGTCCATGCTGCCCTCGCCCCGGTTTGCCTTTACCTGGGCCAGGACTGCAGACCATGTTTCCAGGGCGAAGGTGCGCACAAAATGCGGCAGGGTGCGGCCGCGGAGAAAAGCTTCCAACAGACTCCGGATCGCCGGATCGGCTGCATCGACTTGTCGCGCAGGTTGCGCCGCCGTGTGCAACACCGGACGCGGCCCCGGCAAGGTGGAAAATGGTTTACCGGCATCAGCACGACCACCCTGCGCCGGATGCGCAGGACCAATCCCTTGCCGGGCCAGCAATGCGTTGACTTCGCCGTAGACCCGCGGCAGCTCGGAATTCACGTGCCGTTGAAACAGCTCCATCAATGCACGCCGCACCGGTTCGGCGGCGGCGACATCCACACACGCCGCGTTGAATGCGGCAATGAGTATCTCCGGATCCATCGGGTTGGGCGGCATGGACGTCTGCGGCCTTTGCAGCAGCGTCTCCAGGCGCCGATCAATTTCCAGTAACACCACGCGACAACCTGGTGGCGCCGGGCTGGTGTTATCAGTGGAGGCGCCACGCCGGGTCTGCAGGCAGCCCTCAAATAATTCGTGGAATCGATGCTCGAAACACACGGCAAATTCCTGGCGCCGCTGGCGCAGTTCGCGCACGGCGTCAAAGGATTCCGAGCCTGGCCCCGGCAGTGATCCACCCAGGGTCTGCCGCTCCAGCGCGACGGCCGCGTCGTTCACGACGCGGGCGACCGTAGCCTGGATGCGGCTTGTCACCAACTCACGACATGCGCGCAAGAGTGCTGAATTGGGAGTGTTCAATTCCATTTTCTTCTCCATGAGGGCGAAGGCTTCAATGCGTTCGTGCAGCCAGATGACCTGTGATTATCGGCATTTGCAATCGACAGACCGCGCTGCTGAGGACTGCTTCACATGCCCGCTTGCGGCAATGCGACCCCGGTCACACTTGGCGCGTGTGTCTCCCCAAATTCAGGGTCCTGTCGGGTACTGCCGACAAACCCCTCCCGGTGGGAGTCCCCCTGTGACCCCAGGTCTTTGATTTCCAGACTCTTGTTCCCATGGCATGGAGCTTGCGCTTCCATCGACGCACCCTCCCCTGGAGTAATTTCATGCCACTGAAGACACGCGAACCCGCCGGTATCGACCCCGGGTATTCCGACACGGAGTTCAATGAGCGCCTTCGCCTTTGCTCCGTCGAGCAGTTGGAACAGTGTATTCGCCTGTTGGGCATGTACCTGGCGCTGTACAAACGCGGCCATGGTGAATTGGACGAGTCTGCCTACGCCGAATTGCTGAACCAGGACCCCGTGGATCTGAAACTTGCGGAGTTGATGTCCGACGGCATGGATGAGGCCAATGCCATGCTGTTGCTGATTCAATCCGAGCCCGGCGCGCCGGATTTATCGGCAGCGGAAGCCCGCAACAAGTTGAACTGAACTGGACGCTGCTACCAGTCCTGCAATCCGTCCAGCGCAGCCAGATCCTCCCGCGACAAGTGCACGCCACACGCCTGCAGGCTGGAAGTAATGCTTTCCGGCCGGCTGGCGCCCGGTATGGGAATGATGTGATTACCCTGATGTAACAGCCAGGCCAGTGCCACCTGCCACGGCGTCGCGTCTGTCCGCCGTGCCAGTTCCAGCAGCAGCTTCGATTCACCCAGGCGTTTCTGCCTGCCGTGTCCACCGACCGGACTGTGCGCCAGAAATGCAATCTGACTGCGGGCGCAATACCCGACCACATCGTCCCTGAGCGAGCGCTGCATGAACACGTGGCATTTATTCTGCACGCTGACTACCGGGAGTATTCCCTGCGCAATCCTGATCTGCGCCACGTTCACGTTGGACAGGCCCACATGTTCAACCTTGCCATCCTGTTGCAGTCGCGCCAGTTCCCCCACGCTGTCCGCAAACGGC
>MGYT01000044.1:0-26222 GCA_001801865.1 Gammaproteobacteria bacterium RIFCSPLOWO2_02_FULL_61_13 | reverse complement strand
GGACTGGCGCAGCCATGCCGGTGTCCCCCTGACATCCCAGCCGCTGCCTTCCTTGGTCAGTCCGCCCTTGGTGCCGACCCGTACCGGATTTTGCCGTCCAAGCCGGCGCAGGATGTCGCGGATCAGGCGCTCGTTGTGACCAAGATCGTGCGTATCAATGCAATACACGTTGGCCGTGTCAATGAAATCACCGCCGCCATCAATAAACGTGCGGATCACCGCCTCGGCCCGGGATTCATCCGGGCGGCCGGCCAATGACAGGGGCATCCCGCCGAGCCCGATGGCGGTGACTTCGATCCCGGTTTTTCCGAGGGCGCGTTTGCTGGTGCTCATTGGATACCTGTGTCGGTGACCTTGATAATGACAAATGAGATATCGTCGCTTTGCGGACCGCCGTCGCCGAATGCCTGTTCCGCCCGCGCCACGCGCTCGCGTATTTCGCCGGCGGGCAGATGTGCGCAGTCACTTAACAGTTTGCACAGGCGATCCAGTCCCAACTTCTCGCCGCGGTTATTCTTTGCCTCCCACAATCCGTCAGTGGCCAGCACCAGGATCTGACAGGCACGCAGTCCATCGAACCGATGCTCCTGGTAATCCGCATTCGCGTCAATGCCCAAGGGGATGCCCGCCCCTTTCAGTTCCGTGAACCGCGCCGCGCCAGGAGGCCAGATCACGGCGATCCCAGTGTCCCATTGAAACGGTTTCTCGATTTACGCGGCTGACGCGTTCCGCCACTTCGAAGTAGTCGCGCATTCGATCCACGATCCGCTCGTGGACCTGGGTGTGATTCTGCCGGGCGAGGTCGCGTATGGCGCTGTCGGCGTGAAAATAGGACAACAGGATAAGCACGCTGACGCTGCTCAACACCGGCAACGAAATCAGCAGTGGCAGCGCCGCCTGCAATGGAATTCGTAATGTCAGAGTGCGCATCATCGGGATCAATCCGGAAAATTATTGCTAGGATACCGTATGACCAGCTCGCCTGACCCAGCCGAACCCGGTAACGATGTTACGTGCGCGCCCGCGGCCCCGGGTTTCAGGCAGGCGTGCGCCTATTGGCTGCGGCTCGGATTCATCAGTTTCGGCGGCCCTGCCGGTCAGATAAGCATCATGCATCAGGACCTGGTCGAACGGCGCCGCTGGATTTCGGAACACCGTTTTTTGCACGCCCTGAATTACACCATGCTGCTGCCCGGCCCCGAGGCCCAGCAACTGGCCACCTATATCGGCTGGTTGCTGCACGGCACCACGGGCGGGTTGGTGGCCGGCGTACTGTTCGTGCTGCCCTCCCTGTTGATCATGATGACTCTGGCCGGTCTCTACGTGACGTACAACGAACTACCCGTGGTCTCCGGTCTCTTTTACGGAGTGAAGCCGGCCGTGGTCGCCATCGTACTGGCCGCTGCGCATCGCATTGGCACGCGATCACTCGCCACGCCGTTTGCGCGCCTCATTGCCGTGCTGGCGTTTCTCGCGCTGTCAGTTGGGCACGTGCCGTTTCCGATGATCGTCGCGGGTGCCGGCGTGGCCGGGTTCATCGTGGCACGGTTCCGCCCCGCCTGGCTCGCCGTGTCGGCTCTGCACGAAAACGCGAGCCGTGCCTATGGCGCGGCGCTGATTGACGATGACACACCGATTCCAGATCACGCCCGATTCAACTGGCGCCACGCCGTCACCTTTGCCGTGGTGGGCATGGCGTTATGGTGCACGGTGTCCGTCCTGTTGTTACTGAAGTTCGGCTGGCTGGGGACGTTCACGCAAATGGGCTGGTTTTTTACCAAGGCAGCCCTGCTGACGTTCGGCGGCGCCTACGCCGTGCTGCCCTATGTTTACCAGGGCGCCGTGCAGCAATTCCAGTGGCTGACTGCCACCCAGATGATCGATGGACTCGCGCTGGGCGAGGCGACACCCGGCCCCCTGATCATGATTGTGGCTTTCGTCGGCTTTATCGGTGGCTGGAACGCGGCCCCGCTCGCACCGGGCATGCCGGTGTTCGCCGCCGTTGCCGGCGCCTGCACGGCGACATTTTTTACTTTTTTGCCCTCATTCATTTTTATCTTCGTGGGCGCCCCGGCGGTGGAGGCCACGCGCCATGAGTTGCGGGTCAGCGCACCGCTGGCTGCCATCACGGCCGCAGTGGTGGGGGTGGTGTTGAACCTGGCAGTGTTTTTTGCCCACCACGTGTTCTGGCCGCAGGGTCTTGATGAACCGGTGGAATTGCCCGCGCTGGTGCTGGGATTGCTGGCCACGGTGGCGCTGTTTCGGCTCCGGGCCGGCATCATCCCGCTCATTGCCGCCGCGGCTGCGGCCGGGCTGGTGCTGAAGCTGGCAGGCGTGGTGCCGTGAAGGCGTCCGTCACCGCTGACACCTGTCCACGCTGCGGCCTTGCCGGTTTATACTGCTGGCAGGAGTAAAGCCCCGCGCCAGCACCCCGGAGTGACGGCAATGAATTTTGACCTGAAGTTAAATCCCCCCAATGCGGACGAGATTGCCGGGGAACGGGTTCGTGTATCGGCGGAGATGCGCCGGGTCCGCCGCCAGGACAACCTGGTGACGGCATTCATCATCCTCTCGGTGTCACTGTTGATCGGTCTGGCTGTTTACTGGACCACGCGCGACCTCCGCTATGCGGGCGTGGCCGCCGCGATATTTCCCCTTATCGGCGCCTGCCTTAGTGTCTTCGGCGTCATCACGGCCGCGGGCTTCCGCAGCGCCGCCAAGCGCATGATCGAACTCGATCATCAGTTGATTGCGCTGAGCGAAATATCGGAGAACAGCGGTGGCGACGTGGAAAGGCTGTGCGCAAAGTACCCGCCGGTGGCACGGTACGTCGAGCGTGTGCAGAAGTCCCAGCGTGAGATCACCAACGGCGAACTGGCCACGTTCTGGGAACTGGATTCCAGCACCGAAGGCAGGCATATGAAAGGCTGGGGGGCACGCGATCCAAAGGCATCCGAGCCTGACCCCACCATTGTCAAGACGGTGGAATGGTATTTTGATTTTCTGTCGCCGTTCGCCTACCTGCAGTTCCTGCAGTTCCGCCGCCTGCCGCGCAATGTCCGCGTTGTCTGCAAACCCATCCTGTTTGCCGGTGTGTTGAATCACTGGCAAAGCAAGGGGCCGGCGGAGTTGCCCTCCAAACGCACGTTCACCTATCGCCATGTGACCTGGCTCGGGCGCCGCCACGGCATTCCGTTGCGGATGCCGCCGGCCCACCCGTTTCCACCGCTGAAGCCGTTGCGCCTGGCACTGGCTCTGGAGTGCGACCCGGATATGATCGGAGAGATTTTTAATTTCATCTGGGCCGAAGGACGCTCGCCGGACGATCCCGCCGAGTTCAAGGTGCTGGCAAATCGCCTGGGCGTGGAAAATGCGGACGAACTGATCAGCCGCCAGGAGGTCAAGGATCAGCTGCGCCGCAATACGGAAGAGGCCATCAGCCGGGGGGTGTTTGGGGTCCCCACCGCATACGTGGATGGCGAACTGTTCTGGGGTTTTGATGCCACCGACATGCTGGTGGAATACCTGCACAACCCGGCCATGCTGAAAGAGCCGGAGATGAAGCGCGTTTCTTCCCTGCCGGCGGCGGCGCAGCGAAAAGAATGAAAGTTAAGGAACTTCTGATTTACTTCAAAGGTTCCGCAGTGCAGGGATGCACTGCCATTCCAGCCCTGCGCAACGGACGGTCAGGATGATCCCGCGCATGGCCGCGGCAGGAACCCCGATCTCGGCGAGCGCGATCGCCAGGGCCGCACTGACATTGGTCACCAGGCCGGTATCCAGTTCCCTGCGCACGCACTTCTCCAGGATCGAAAGCGCATGTCTGCCGCGCACGCTGATCCCGTGCGCGCTGGATCCGCCGATGCGGGTGTGAATCTTTCCGGTCTTGCTCATGATCAGTCTCACACACTCCCGTCAGTCATATTCCATTTGTTCGCCGTTGCCTTCCTCCGGCGCCGGCACACTATCAGGCAGCTCCATTGCCGCCTCCGGCGGCGTACCCGACTCCACCTCCGCTTTCATCAATTCATCGCGTTCCCTGGTGGCAATGCCGATGTGAAACGCCGCAAATCCGGGCAACACAAACTGATTCAGGGCCATGCCGATCACACGGCCGTCAAAAGGTGATCGCACCTGCATCACCTCATTGCTGATTGGATTGGTCACCGTGCCGAGGATGTCGCCCTCCTTCACGTTCGCGCCGAGCCGCACCGAGGCCAGCAGGATTCCGCCCTGGTCCGAGCGCACCCAGCGCGAGGCATAAAACACCGGCTGTTTTTCCGACCAGTGCCGCATGCGATCCATCATGCCCAGTTTGTCGATGAGCGTTTCCACCGCCAGCACGCCGAAATCCACATGCTCCACCTGCAAGGTCTGGGGCTCGCCCAATTCAAAGGTGACGGCCGGAATGCCGGCATCACTGGCCGCCCGCCGTAACGTGCCGGTGGCCCCAAGGTGGTGCAGCACCGACGTCGCGCCGAAGTATTCGGTGAAGCGGAATACACTGGGATCCGAGAGATCGGCACGTAGTTGCGGCAGATTGGTACGATCCAGTGAACCGGTGTGCAGGTCCACCAGGTAATTGCAGTGACGGACAATCTGCTGGAAAAACAAATAAGCAATGCGCGCTGCCGCGCTGCCGCGCGGATTGCCGGGGAAGTATCGATTGAGATCTCGCCGGTCCGGCAGGTAGCGCGAGGCGCGCAGGAAGCCCAGCAGGTTGACAATGGGCACACCGATGACCGTGCCGGACAACTGTTGCGGGTCCAGGTCACCCATGACCCGGCGCACAATCTCCACGCCGTTGAGTTCGTCGCCGTGGACCGCGGCCATCAGGCAAAGCACAGGCCCGCGTTTCAGACCGTGCGCAACCAGCACCGGGGTATCCAGCGAGCGGCCGCCGAAGGACTGGCCGGCGCTCCATTTAAGTTCAGAACGCTGGCCGCCGAAGATCTCCACGCCCAGCAATTGAACCGGCGCGGCCAGCACCGTGGTTCCGGACTCCGCTTCCGCCGCGCCCGCTGCCGGTGGCCCGGGGGGCGGCGATGTTGCATCCGGCCCCGCGGCTGGTTCCGGGGGGTGCGGCAGCGGTGCCTCCGGCATCTCCTCCAGGCTCAGGTCCGGCAGGAGATAATCATCGCCGATATCCACTGGCAGGATATCCTCCGGCGCGCCGGGTTCCACGGCCTGCCCAGTCTGTGGCTGTGCCGGGCGGGCCACCGGGACTGCTTCCTCCACGGTTGGAGGTTCCCCATCCTGGGCTGAGAGCATCCCGGCGGTCAATGCCAATGGCACGCATATGAACCAGATGGCGCCGCGCATCAAGCCGGATATTGGCATCAGCGTATTATCACGGCCCGGGTTCCGTTTTGCCAACGCTGCCCGACTGCCCGATGATGACAGCACTCGATTTCGGACCTGCCGCTCATGACCCTCACCGCCGAATTGCAATCCGACCCGCCTGTGGTGGCACGACTGCGCACCACGTTGGACACCGCCGGTGCACGCTACCGAATCCTGCATCATCCCCAGGCGCTGGCTTCCGCCGAGGATGGCGCCAGTCACGGTTTTGGTCCCCTTGAGCAGATGGCGCCGACACTGATCCTGCGCTCTGAGCAGGGTTACCTGGCGGCCATCATCAGCGGCGCCACGCGACTGTCATACAAAAAAATAAAAAAACACCTGGGCCTGCGGGACGTATCCATGGCGTCTCCTGCCGAGGTGCTGGAAGTAACCGGCGCCGAAGTGGGCGCCGTGGCGATGATCAATCCGGGCATGCGGACGTTGATTGACAGTCGCCTGCCATCGCAAGGCGAGGTATTTGGGGGCTGCGGCATCCCGCGTTACTCACTGGCGATAGATGCCAGTGAACTCATTGCCGTCACCGCCGCGGAAGTTTTTGACTTTACGGAGCCCCGAAACCCATGACCCCATTGTTGCGCAACCTGGTGTTAGTGCTTGTTTCCCACGCTGCATTGCTGATCCCCGCAGCAGTCCTGGCCGCGGCCGTCAATAATCCGCGCCCGATCCCCATTGCCGAGGGATTAAAACGCATCAAGCTGCCACCCGGCTTTGTCATCGATCTCTACGCCGACAACGTCAAGGGCGCGCGCGCCATGGCGCTCAGCCCGGACGGCATCCTGTATGTGGGCACGTTCACGGAATGGGGCAAGAAACCCTCCGGCAAGGTCTACGCACTGCAGGACAAAGACGGCGATGGCCGTGCCGAGGATGTCCGCACGCTTACCGAGGGTCTGGATCACCCCAACGGCGTTGCCTGGCACAAGGGCGATCTTTACGTGGCGGAAATCTCCCGCATCCTGCGTTTTCGTGACCTGGACAATCATCTGGATAACCCGCCCGCGTTCGAGGTGGTCGGCGACCCGTTCCCGAAGGATTTCCACCATGGCTGGAAGTTCATCCGCTTCGCACCGGACGGCAGGTTGTATGTACCGGTTGGCGCGCCGTGCAATATTTGTGAACCCGACGAACAGCACAGCGGCATCTGGCGCATGAATCCCGATGGCAGCGGACGCGAGGTGTTTGCGCGCGGGATCCGCAACAGCGTGGGATTCGACTGGCATCCAGTCACCGGTGAATTGTGGTTCACCGACAACGGCCGCGATGACATGGGTGATGACATTCCGCCGGAGGAATTGAATCGCGCCCCGAAACCCGGGTTGCATTTCGGCTTTCCCTATCGTTATGGCAAGTCATTGGTGGACGCCGCGTTCAAGACCACGCTTGCCGACAAGGACTTCACACCGGCGGCACTGGAGATGCCTGCCCACCGTGCCGGTCTGGGTATCCGGTTTTACACCGGCAAGCAGTTCCCGGCGCGGTATCAACAGCAGATATTCATCGCCCACCATGGATCCTGGAACCGCGCGCAGCCCGACGGTTATCGCGTGTCACTGGCAACCCTGAAAGACAATGAAGTGGTCGGTTACGAGGATTTCGCCAGCGGCTGGCTGGAGGGGGATCATTACTGGGGCCGCCCGGTGGATGTGGAAGTATTGCCTGACGGCTCACTGCTGTTGTCCGATGACTTCGCCGGCGTGATCTATCGCATTCACTACACCGGCAAATGAATCAGCCGTTCAAGGAATCAGAATTTCGCCATAACTTCCGCAGCCCTGCCGCAGTTTTCCGCTCTCTAATACGCACAACGGCCCATACCGGGCCGCTGAAACGTACGAGGGAGAAAAACAGATATGAATGTTTATACCTTGCGTTGCGGAGAAGTCGTGCCACTGGGAGTGGAGTGCGCACTGCCGCCGCTGGGCCGCGAATCCGCCACGCGGCAATGGGTGCGCACCTTGGGTTTTGCGGCTTTGTGCTTCCTGCCGGGCCTGGCCGTATTCAACCCCGCCATCCAGGATTTGCTGTTGCCGGAGGCGCCGGTCATTGAGGTTTCACCCGCCGTCCCTGATCTGGCACGAAATTCGTTGACGTGCCCGCCCTGACACGGGGGGCGCGGCCACCGGCGCCCTCCTCCTGGCCCGAACTGCGGCCACGGGTTGACCGGGCCTCACTGGAAGGCGATGGTGTGTCGGCAACAGCCGCAGCGACTCCGCTCCGGGGCGTGTATAAGCCTGCGGTGGCGGTACCAGGCAGGGTCCTCATGGTCTCTGTGGCGGCGGATCCTGAATTCCTGATTCCCAAGCCGAGATTGCCGGGTCCATTGCTGCCGGCGCCCATGGCCACGGGACTGTTGGCGACAACCGGCTGCGGGCCCGGTTTGCCGGGAATACTCACCGTCGCCGGTTTGTAGGGCTTGCCGGCATTGTAGTGTCCGGCGCTGGGAGCGGCCTTTGTGCCGGATGAGGTTATGCGATTACCGAAATACACCCCGGCGGCGCTGTTGCGATTCTGTTCATTGCCCGTTGCCCGGATGATTTGCCCGGTGCCGGAAACGGAATTCGTACGCGTCCCCCAAATTGGGCCGACAGTGTTGTTGGCAATGCTGTTGCCGGTGTTCCCGCCAAAGTAGTAGCTGGTTCCGCGACCCGGTCCCGGCTTTGTTCCGCCGGGCTTTGTTCCCCCCGCATTGACGCCGGCCAGGGAAATTCCGCCCCTGTCATCCCGGTCGTAGTCACGGTCACCGTGGTAATGGTCGTCGCGATCCTTCCAATAATTATCGTGCCTGCCATGATGGCCGCCGCCACCGTGATGATGGTGGTCGCGGGGACAATAAAACGAGTGCCCATAAAACCCGTTCCACTGATTCGGGTAATAGGTGACGTAATGCGGCGTGAAACCGGATCCGTAGCCAAACCCGGACCCATAGCCGAATCCGGATCCATACCCGTAACCATAGCCCGGTCCAAATCCATAGCGCGGTTCGAATTCATATCCGTACCACGGATAAATCGTGCGGCTCTGGATGTAGACGGACGGTGAGCCAAAGTAGGAATAGGACGAGGGATAGGGATCACTGTAGGAAGTCTGCGAATTTCCGGAGCGCCCGTAAAAATACGCGGGGGAATCCGCCGCCCCCGCCATGAGCGGCGGCGCCAGCGGCACAGTCACATTTGCCGCGCTCTTTTCCACCAATATCTGCAATGCGTCCAGGCCCAAACCGGATTGACGCAGGGCGGTCATGCCCTGTGTATCCAGCGTGAACGCCATGTCCCGCGTTTCAATGAAGGTAACCACCACCGGTTCGGGGATTTGGTTTTCCGCCAGCAGTTGCAAATCTTCCTGGGTGAACAGGAGGCGCACCGGCTCCGCCGCGAGCGTCGCATCGCCGTTGACCGGTTGCAACGGCAGCGCCACGAGCATGCCCTGCACGATGGGGTCGCTGACCCCGGACTGACTCAGATACACCACATCCCGGGCGCTGAGCATGAATTCGGACTGGGTCGCGGACAGGACTTCATTGATCTCATCGTCCGTATAGCCGCTGGCATGCAGTCGCACCACGTCCTCGCTGCCCAAGGCCAGCACGGCATCCGACAGCCACACACTGAACAACATCGGGAGTAACCAGAGGCGGGGTTTCACTTGCGGCTCCAAATGGGTTTTCACATGGATTTAGACATCGTTTCCGGGGCAAGTTCTGCGAATTATTCGGGGACTGGCCACGCCTTGGGTTCCTGGTGGCGATTATCCCGCAAAATCCGCTGCCATGCGCCGGCGCAGTGCGGAATCTGGCAATGCACCATGGAGTGCGGCGATGTTTTCCGCCATATGCGCCGCCTGGGAGGTGGCCGGGATGGCGCAGGTCACCGCCGGGTGCGAAACGATGAACTTGAGGAAAACCTGGGCCCAGTTCCGGCATCCGATCTCCGCGGTCCAGCCGGGCAATGGCCTCCCGCGCACGTGTTCGAACAGCGCCCCGTGCTCGAATGGGCGGTTAATAATGACCGCAATCCCGCGCTCCGCGGCCAGGGGCAGCAGCCGTTCCTCCGCCTCCCGATCCACAATGTTGTAGGTGAACTGCACGAAGTCCAATTCTTCCGTGCGCATGATCTGCTCCAGTTCCTCGTGGCGCCGGCCATGGGACGTGGTCACACCGAGGTACCGGATCCGGCCTGCCGCCTTCCATTCCCGCAACGTGGGCAGGTGGGCATCCCAGTCCAGCAGGTTATGCACCTGCATCAGTTCGAAACCGCCTTCACCCCATAATTGCTCCGAATGCGCCATCTGGTTGATGCCGAACCGGCGCCCCAGGATCCAGACCTTCGTGGCCCGAAAAGGATTGGCAGGGAAATGCAGTTCGCGCAGGCATTGACCCAGTACCGCCTCGGCGCGCCCGTACATCGGCGACGAATCCAGCATGGCGCCGCCGCGCTCCAGGAACGTGCGCAGGATCTCCCGGCGTTCCGCCAGCGCCTGCGGATCGTCACCCACTTGAAAGGTAATCCAGGTGCCCATGCCGATGGCGGGAAGGAGTTGCCCGGTCTTAGGGATGGCGCGCAACAGCGGTGACCCGTCTTCCGCGGTATACCCCACACCCAGCAAGGTCTGCATTCCTGCCACTGCCCCTGCGCATAGCAAGGTACGCCGTCGGGTCATGGACATTAGTCTATATCGGCTCCGGCGGGGAACCTCATGAGGATAATTTCATAATTTCGGCAAGCCCCTGATTACAGAAAGATTCCTGCGCGTTGTACCCGGCCGCCACAGCGCCGCGTCGAACGGAGCGACATTCCATGAGTCCAAGTCTTCGAATCAATGGAGGCATCCCATGAACAAACTTTTGATTGGAATCCTTGCTTTGCTGACGCTGACGTTTGGCGCCCCGGCCATGGCCCGGGACGGACATTATGGCCGTGGCTATGATCGGGGGCATGGTTATTCCCATGGCGGTCACTACGGTTCCCATTCACGGTTCGGTCTCTATGTCGGCCTGCCGCTCCTCTGGCCGCGCGGTGCTTACTATCCCGGTTACTATCCTGGCTACTACGGTGCCGCACCGTACCCGTACACGCAGGTGATCGTGGAACGCCAGCCGCAGGTTTATGTGCAACGGGAAACCACGACCGCGGCCGCGGCGCCCGCTGGCTCGGACTTCTGGTTTTTCTGCCCGGACAGCCAGACCTACTACCCATACGCGCAGACGTGCCCCAGCCCGTGGCTGCAGGTCGTCCCGCAAACCTCTCCGCAGGCGCCGCGATGATGACCCTGCAAAAGAAACTTGCCGTGCTCGGCCTTGCCGTTGGTGTCGGCGCCTGTGCCGCAATTCCGCCCAGCGGTCCCGGCGTCATGGTGCTGCCCGGCAGTAACAGCAACTTCGCGCAGTTTCGCGCCGACGATGCGGCTTGCCAGCAATATGCGATGCAATCCATCGGACAAACGCCGGCGCAGGCAGCCGCCAATAGCGGAGTCAACAGTGCAGCAGCCGGTGCAGCACTCGGCGCCGCAGCAGGTGCATTGATTGGCGCCGCCAGCGGTGATCCCGCCAGTGGCGCCGCGATTGGCGCGGGAACCGGGTTATTGGTCGGCAGTGCCGGCGGCGTGGATGCCTACGGCATGGCGGCGTATGAGATGCAGGAGCGATACGACGTGGCGTATGTGCAGTGCATGTACGCGAGCGGACACCAGGTCCCGGTGCCGGCCGGCATGGGCGCACTCTCTTCGATGCCCGCGGGTAACACGCCACCGCCGCCACCACCCCCGCCGCGGAGGTAGCCGGGAGATTTCTTTACAACATTCCCTCGGCCTTGAGCCAGTCGTAACTGTCCTGCAGGCACTTTGCCAGCGGCACGCGCCGGTAACCGAGTTCGCGCTCCGCCTTGTCCGACTCCACCCGGTTATCCCGGCACAGGATATCCGCCATTTCCGGCGTCATCTCTGGATCCATGCCGCGCAGCGTCGCCACCAATGCGGCCACGTGCGCCATGCTTTTGAATACGAAACCCGGCACCACGGGCGACTTCAGTTCCATACCCATCATCCGCGCCATCTCCCTAAAGAGAGTGGCAAAGGACACGTGTTCACCATTCAGCAGATAATTCTCGCCATTGCGGCCCCGCTCCGCCGCCGCGATATGCGCCTTTGCCACCTCGGCGACGTGATTGACCGGCACTGACCCCGGCGGGATCAGCGCCAACTTGCCGGCCTTGATGACACCAAAGACACCGCCCCAGACGCTTGTGTCGTAAGGACCGAAGACCGCGCAGGGATTGATGATCGCCGTGGACAGCCCTTCCCTGCCTGCGGCACGGACTTCCTCTTCCGACAACCACTTGCTGCGCTCGTAATTGATCCAGGAATCCGCAGCAGTACTCCGCGTGTTATCGGACAACGGCCCATTCTGCCGGCCGTAAGCCGAGGCAGTGGAGGTGAGGACAACCCGCTTTGCGCCTTTTTTCCGCGCGGCATTGATGACATTGCGCGTACCCGTCACATTGGTGGCTGTCTGGCCCGCATCGAGTCGCGACCAGGAACTGGTGTCCGCCGCCACATGAAACACCGCGTCCACACTTTCCGGGATAGCTTGCTCCAGGGAAGCGGCGTCATTCAAGTCGCCGACCTTGAGTTTTACCGGTTGCCCGCGCAGATATTTGAGATCCGACGTCGCGCGATGCAGGCACGTGACATCCCAGCCCTGGCTCACCAGTTCATTGACCAGGTTTATTCCGATAAACCCGGTGCCGCCGGTCACAAATGCAGTTTTCATGACGCTTCTCCCGATCCGGGCCGCACCGTAGCATCACGGGGTCGCGGGTTCTTGGAGGAAATTCAGGTTTTGCCGGACCCTCAATGCACTTGCCGACACCTGCTACTTCCCGACACTGGCCGCGCGAGTCAGCGCCGCATCACTTCTCCAGCAGCAGCTTCAATTGATCGAGGGACCGGCCCCAGGCCTCGCGATATCCGTCCGCCTCAGCGCGCGTTTGCAGCCGGTCGATGGTGACCATCACCGTGCATTTTCCAGCTGTCCCCTTAAACTTGATCTCCACCGGGGTCGGCATCGTCAAGCCCGCATCCTCCCAGTTCAGCCGGATATTCCTGCCCGGATTGAGTTTTCTGATGGTGGCCGCATTGCCGTCCCCATTCTGCCAGCGGCCCGCCTCCTTCAACTCGATCCGGTTGTTTCCGCCAAACCATTTATCGAGCAGCGCCGAGCCGGTAAAGGCGTCGTAACAACGGCCGGCATCCGCCTTGATACCCTTGGTGACACAGATCGTATAGCCTTTCGGCTGTCCATCCTTCTCGACCTGGCCGCGCGCGATCTCGTATTCGCAGGTAATCGTGCCGGTCCACCACGGCGCGATCTTCAATTCACCGTTCATCCAGTCACCGATGGCACGGCGTCCGAGGTTTTCGCCGCCCCTTGCATCGATCAACGAAAACCATTCATCCAGCCCGCGCCCGGTGGCAGCGCGAACGCTGTCCTCGCTGATCTCGTGCTCCGCCAAACGCTGAACCTTCATCATGGCCCGCGTCCCGTGTTCAGGGCCAGAGCGACAGAATCAGGCCGATAAGCGTGAACTGCAGCGTGTGGTAACCGCCGTTGATCAGGAACAGCTTCAGGCTTCTGCGCTCGAACAGGTAGTTGATGCCGAAGCTGGACGCCACCCAGCACAGCCCGGCGGAAAATCCCGCGCCCAGGCCCAGGCTCAGCGGCGGCCGCGGGCCCAGAAACAACGCAAACACCAGCGCGGCGATTAGCGACAGCACGAACGCCAGGCCGAATATCATCGCCATGTTGGCGGTCTTCAACTGCTCGTCGGTGACGCCGGATTCCCGTTGCCAGACACGCGCAAACAACAGCGGTGAGTACCACAGGCCGCCCAGCACGAAATTGACAACGGCGGCCAGCAACACGGCAAGAAAGTTGAACTCGGGCATGATTGCTCTCCTTTTATAAAGTCCGTTCGGACAATGGAAGCAATCCTGCCGATCCCGGCGGCTGGCGTCTTGGAAAATTGTTACCGCCGGTTACAGCAGGACGATGCTCTGGTCGTCCGGTTGCGCCTTGCGGACAAATTCCCCCGGTGTCAACCCGGAAAATGATCGGAACTCATTGGAGAAATGGGCCTGATCATAGAACCCGCACCGATCGGCCACCTCAGCCCACGGCAAGGGCTCAGCAGCTTGCAACAGTGACAGCACCCCGCGAAAGCGCAGCACCCGCGCCAAGGTCTTCGGTCCCATGCCAATCTGTTGTTGAAACAGATGGGCCAGGTGCTTGCGCGTGTAGCCCGTTGCACGGGCCAGATGACCGATGCCGGCCCGGCCATCGCTGGCAATCAGCCGGTCCACGGTCCATGTCACCGCCGGGTGCACGAGCCGGTGCGCGGAAAAGCGCCCGATAATCCACTGCTGTACCATCTGAAATCGTGTTTCCAGCGATGCGCAATTCAAAAGACGCTCACGTAACGCCAGCACGCCTGCGCCGACCACATCCGCGAGTGCAACCACCTGCCCGCCCAGCATGAGCAGATCCTCTCCCAGCCAGGGGAACACCCCGTGGGCGTGAAACGTCACTCCCAGCAATGCACTGCCATGGGGCGATTCCGTATCGATCGGACCTTGTTGAAGCCCGGAATACCAGACGTCGCGAAAGGCGATCCTCCGTTCCGACGCGCCGGTCCCGATGCGGTACTGCGGCGGCCCCAAGTTGATCAATAACTGGCTTTGCCCCGCCGGCAAAATGCGATCGCGCTGATAAGTCACCCGGCCTTCACCAAACCAGATCGACGCTACCAGCGATGCAAGCAATGGATGTGGCGCACACAGAGATATCCGCCAGGATCCGAGCGGTGACTCGTGAGTCAATGTGGCGATGCGTTGACCCATGGTTACCTATCTCCCCGTCTCTCCCCGTCGGCTCATTCTTTAATCCGGAATCTCGGGTTCTACAAGCTTCGCTAGTTGTGCGAGCGACTCTTGCCACCCGAGATAGCACATCTCGAGCGGTATGACCGCGGGTAATCCTTCCTGCACCACATTCAATTCGGTTCCGCACGACACTGGCTTCAAGGTTATCGTCGTCTGCATTTCTCCGGGCAAGTTTGGGTCGTCGAAGCTGTTGATATAGCGAATCTTCGCGAATGGCGCGAGTTCACGATACTCGCCGCCAAAAGAGTGACCGTGCCCGGTCGTGAAATTCGTAAACGACATTTTGTAGGTGCCGCCTTCCCTGGCATCCATGTGATGAACCTTGCAGGTGAAACCATATGGCGGAAGCCACTTGGCCATTGCTTCAGCGTCTAAAAAAGCCCGATAGACGCGCTCCGGGGTCGCACGGAGCACGCGGTGAAGCCGGACAGTGCCAGTGGGCATGATTAATTCTCCTTCGGGTAGAAACTTGAGAGCCGATGCAACATCTGCAGCACCGAAATGAACGCCACCAGTTCGATAATTCCCGCCGGTGAGATAACCCTGGATGACTCGACCACGCTCCGGTCCACCGTGGCCGGGCTGGGGGAGATGGCCCGCGCCAGGATCTGTATGGGCGAGTCGGGCAATTCTTTCGCGCCGAGCACGCGCAGTTCCCCTTCCAGCCCAGGATTGCCGACGGTGCGCGCAAAGATCAGGCCTGCCGCAAGCTTGTTGTCGCGGCCGATGATGCTCTCACCGAGGTTGTCCTTGATCATGGTGGCGATGGCGCGAATGGCCCGGCGGTGCCGCAGGTGCGACAGGACCGGGAAGTTGTGGCCAGTCTTCTGCCGCAGGTATTCGCCTACAGCCGGCCAACGATCCGGGACGCCCGCGGTCCACTGCTTGTCGAGCTTGATGGCTTCGGGGATGTGACGGACAACGCCCAACCGGCTCAGCAACGAGTCGGCGCCCGGCGGGTCTCCGGCCAGGATCGTGCTCTTCATGTGCTGGCCCGGCGTCCAACCCGAAGATGCGATCACGGGGTTCACCTCGGCGGCGACGGTCTCCTCCAGCGGCACACCGAGGGCGTCCATCATCTTGTTGAGGAATCCCATCATGGCGATGGAGAGCACCACCCATTCGGCGTCGGCCCGGGAGAATACGCGATGCAGATCGGCACGGGCCGCGTCATCGATGGAGGCCGGTACCGTCGCGAGCCCATGGGCCACGCGTACCGCCGCCCGATCTGCTACCGTCAGGTTGCGCTCTTCGTCGAGGGCCGAGCTCACCTGCTCGACGGTCGCCCCGCGACGGAGCGCGAATGAGCAGGTATGGGCGGAGCAGTACGGGCACCCCGACACGCGGCTCGCAACGTACATGGCCAGCCCCACCGTCGAGCGCGGCGCGCCCAGCCCCCACACCAGGAACGGCAGATTGAGGAGATTTGGCACCATCACGTTGTAGGTGCGAAATGCCGGCGGCCAGATCTCGAGATACGGATCGCAGTTGGGCACCACGCCGAGCAGCCCACGCACCAGTTCGAGCAAAGCGCCATAGCGTGCGTGCAGCGTCTCGAAAGCGACCTTGTCCTGCTCCAGCAAATCGACCAGCATCTTGCTCAGCCCGTTTTCGCGAAATCCGGCTTCCGGCGTTCCCCGAAGGCGGAGATACCTTCCTTCGCTGCGGCAGTGCAGGCGGAGTCGCCGAAGCCGAAGTAGCCGATCTCCAATGCTTCATTCAATGATTTTGCGGCGGCCGCATCGTGGATGGAACGACGCAGGATCTCCAGCACGGTGGCGCTGAGTCGCTGACCCGAGACGGCATGGGGCGACGTCACTTCGATGATCACCGGGGGAATACGCACGGGGCCGTCGGCAATGTGATGGGTCCGGTCGCGCAATTCGTTGACCAGCCACACCGCGGCCGGGATGAGGCTGCCGTGATCGGACACCAGCGTGTCAATGACGCCCAGTTCCATGGCGGCCTCGGCACTGAGTTTCTCGGCCCTTGTCAGCATGTGATGAAACGTGTTCGCCGCGGCCGGCCAGCGCCGGTATGGCACCACCATGGCGCCGATGCCGGGGACGATCCCCAGCGTGATCTCGGGAAATTGCATCCACGCATTGTGCGTGGCGACGATGCCATGACAACGCATGGCCAGTTCCAGGCCCCCGCCAAGGGCCATGCCGTTCAATGCCGCGACCACCGGTTTTTTGAAGGCATCCAGGTGCACCAGCAAGCGTGAACAGACACGGGCATATTCCGCGGACTGGTTTCTGTCCCCCAACATGGACGGGAAGCGGCCGATGTCTGCCCCGGCGGAGAACGCGCGCGCGCCGTAACCGGTGATGACAAATCCCGCGACCGTGGGATCCTGTTCGAATTGCTTGAGCACCGCCAGGATCTCGTTGGTCATTTCGTCGTGGATGGCGTTCAAGGCTTCCGGCCTGCGCAACGTGATCACTTTGACTACCTGCGCATCCGGGGTCAGAGCTGAAGCTCTGACCCCTGTATGTTTAGCGTCTGCTGTGACCCCTGAATGGTAAGCGCCGGCCGCAGGGACGTCATCCACCAGCACGAAACGGTTGAAGTCCTGATACGCGGCCATGTCGCGCTTCGGCATCGGCATGCCGGGTTGATCCTGCTGGAACCGGTTCAGGATGCGGGTGCATTCGCCGGCGCCCAGGTCGCGCATCAACTCCAGTGGACCCTTGCGGAATGCGAAGGCCAGCCGGCACCCCAGGTCCAGATCCTCCGGGGTGCCGATGCCGCGATCGAGAATATCAGCGGACTGGGACAACAGTATCCCCAACAACCGGTCCCGAATCGTTGCGGCCAATGTCGCGGGGACGTCCACCGTTTCGCCCATCTTCACGGTGTCCCAGCGGCCGCCGGTGCGGAATGCTTCCGCGGGGCGATAGTGGGCGCCCTCCACTTCCATCTGCAGCGTGTTGGTTTCGACAATGATGGGATTGCCGTTGGACATGTTGAGTACAAAGAAAGGCCCGACGGTGGCGAATCCGGCCGCAATGGTGTCCACCTGTGCAGGCGTGGCGCGATCCAGCAACAGGCCGGACTCGTTGCACCAGTTGTCGAAGATGCGGTCCAGCATGAAACACACGACATCCTTCGTCATCAGGGGCACCTTGCCCGTGGTGCAGAACAGCCAGCGCAGGTATTCCACCATGCCTGGATCCGATTTCTCCCACCGGATCACTTCCACGGCGTGATTTCGGTAGGCGGGCGCAAAGAAATGCGTGACCGTGGAGCGCTCCGGATGCTTCAGGTGCGAGAACAGGCGCGCGGCCGGAATGGAACTGGTGTTGGACGTGATGATGGCGTCCGGGCGAATGACAGCCTCCGCCTGGGAGAAGATGCGTTTCTTGAGTTCCAGGTTCTCGGTGGCGGCCTCGATGATCCAGTCGCAATAGGCCAGCGCCTCGTAATCCAGCGACGGCACGATATTGTTGCGCACATTGTCCGCCTGTTCCGGCGTCAGCTTGCCGCGGGCGACGCCTTTGTCCGCGTAGGCATGCAGCCGATCCACCGCCTGGTCCAGCGCGTCCTGGCGCACGTCCACCAGCACCAGGTGCAGATCCGGGATCTCGCTCTTCAGGTAGTAGGCGATATCCGGGCCGATGGTCCCGGCGCC
Organism: Gammaproteobacteria bacterium RIFCSPLOWO2_02_FULL_61_13; assembly: GCA_001801865.1. Taxonomy (GTDB): domain Bacteria; phylum Pseudomonadota; class Gammaproteobacteria; order Eutrophobiales; family Eutrophobiaceae; genus 2-02-FULL-61-13. The sequence goes on along the minus strand of MGYT01000044.1, from coordinate 8,293 downwards.
CACGACACCCAGCCATTTGGGTAGGGGGCGTGTGGGGGTGGTGAGGAGTGGATTGTTCAACGAAAAGCCTTTCATCGCGAACGCCTCATTGTCATCCAGAATGTCTCATTGTCACGCCGAACGCCTCATTGTCATCCCGAACGAAGTGAGGGATCTTTGTTATCTCGCAAATCAAGATCCCTCGTCGCTTCGCTCCGTCGGGACGACAGATCAAAGCTCTCTTTTGGATTTGGCCATCTCGGCCAGCGTGAGTTTATCGATCTTGCCCACGGCAGTCTTCGGCAACGCCTCCACGATCTGAAACTCCGCCGGGATCTTGTACTTGGCGAGGCGGTCGGCGCAAAATCCGCCCAATTCTGCGGCATCCAGCGTCGCACCGTCCCGGGCCACGACAAAGGCCACCGGCAGTTCCCCCCGATAGGCATCCGGACGCCCCACCACGGCGACTTCCCGCACCGCCGGATTGCCATGCAACACTTCTTCCACTTCCCGCGGGAAAACGTTATAGCCGGACACGATGATCATTTCCTTCTTGCGCCCACGGATGAACAGGTAACCGTCCGCATCCAGTTCACCTACGTCGCCGGTGTGCAGCCAGCCGTTACGCAGCGCCTGCGCGGTCTCCTCCGGCAGGTTACGGTAGTCGCGCATCAATTGCGGCCCGCGCAACCGGATCTCTCCCTTCTCGCCCGGCGATAACACCCGCATGCCGGTTTCCATGTCCACGATCTGCAATTCGGTCTGCGCCACGGCCACACCCACGGAACCGGGTTTGCGCACGCCATTCACCGGATTGAATGAAATCACCGGGCCGGCCTCGGTCTGGCCGTAGCCCTCGATGATGGGGGTACGCGTCTGGTCCTCCCAGCGCGCCAGCATTTCCGCCGGCAGCGGAGACCCGCCGGAGCAGGATAGATTAAGGAGTGAGAAATCCGCTTGGGCGAACCCGGCGAAATTCATCAACCCGGCGAACAGCGTGGGGCTGCCGCCGAACAATGTGATGCGTTCTCGGACCAGGGTCTCCAGCACATCGGCCGGGTGGTAGCGCTTCTGGATCACCAGCGTGCCGCGATGCAGCGCCATGGCGTGCAGATTCATGTGCGACGCATAACAATGAAACAGCGGCATCACGCACAGGCAGCGCTCCACATCATCGGCCATGGGAAAGATGACCTCGCGCTGGGAGAGGTTGATGGACGTGGCCGCGTGGGTCAGGTTCGCACCCTTGGCGCGCCCGGTGGTGCCGCCGGTGAATTGCAGCGTGCCGAGGTCTCCAGGGAATGGCAGGTCCGACGGCAGGCGCGTGCTGCGCCACTGGTCCGGGTGGATAAATCGCCGGCTGCCCTGCCCCGCGCCGATACGAAGTGTGTGCGGGATATTCAGCTCCGCCGCGAGCCGGCCATCGCGGTCATGCTGGGAATCGTCATAGATCAGGACCTGTGGTGCAGCATCCAGCAGCATCGGCCGCAGTTCCCGTTCGGTATAGAGCGGATTCAATGGCGTCACCTGCGCGCGGGCCAGATGGGCGGCAAAGTAGGCAATACAAATGTCCAGGGAATTGCCCAGAATGAAGGCGACGCGTTCCCCGGCCACACCCATTTCATGCAACTCGTTGGCCAACCCGGCCACGCACTGGAGGTACCCGGCGTAGGTCAGCCGCTCGCCATCACAGACCAGTGCGTCCCGTTCCGGCGCACGTTCCACTGCCTCCAGCAGCATGTGGACGACAGTGGGGTAGGTGCGTGGCATTACTCAACCTTGATAATAACCGCCATCGCCGAATCCCCCGCCGCGCAGCCATGGAAAAGACCATGGCCGCCCCCCTTCAGCACCAGTTCCTCAATTAACTCGATGACCAGTCGCATGCCGGTGGGACCCTGGGGATGCCCCCATATTAATGAGCAACCATAATTGTTGATGCCCATGGCATCCACATTCAATTCCCTGCCAAAGATAATGTCGTTCAATGCAAACGGGTTGTGGGACTTGATGGCAGCCACGTCCTTGATGCCGATCCCCGCGGCCTGCAGTGCGCGCTGGGCAGCGGGCACCGGCGCATAGGGCATCCACGCCATGTCCACGCGGGCCTGGCCGAAGCCGCGAAAGGAAATTTTCACATTCTTGTCGGTGGACAACTCCCGGGCCTTGTCCGCAGTGGTGATGATCATGCCGGCATTTCCGTCCGCCGGGTGCGTCTGCCCGGCAAAGGTCACCGTGCCTCCCTCTTTCACCGGCTTGAGCTTCTTCAAACCTTCCGCCGTGGTGGGATGAATGCCTTCATCCCCGGTCAGCGTGGTCACGGTCTTGCGATAACGCTGATCGGGCACCTCCAGGGGCAGCACCATGTAGCGCTGATGAAAGCTGCTTCCGTCCTTGACCTGGGTGGCTTCCAGGTATTGCTGGTAGCGCCGCAACACCACGTCATGCTGCTCCGCGGTCGAGATATTCCATTTTTTGGCGCAATTTTCCGCGGTGTGCGTCATGTCACAGCCGGCGTAGGGATCGCGGTTGAAGTTCGCCATGACCCAGTCCTCGGTCTCGCCGGTGCCGCCGGGACCCATTGGATTGGGATAATAAATGTGCGGGCCGTTGGAGATACGGTCCGTGGTGAGCGTGAGCACGCATTTCGCATCACCTTGCGCCACCTCCCGCACCGCGGTGGCCATGACCCGGGCGCTGGTGGCGCAGGCCTGGGCGACGGTGGGTCCGGCCACGTGGGTCGCGCCAATCATGCCAGTGACCCAGGGCAATCCGTAAAAGCAGCCGCGCTGGGGAATGCTCATGCCAAGCACACCGAAATCCACGTCCGCCAGCGGGATGCGGCGATCAGCCAGCGCCTTCTTGGCCACGTGCGCGGCAAATTCCAGGCTGTGCAGGTGCGACAGGCTCCCCTGCCAGCGGGCAAACGGGGTGCACCAATAGGCGCCGTAAGGTATGTATGCAGCGTGCATGTCAGATCCTCAGGGAGGTTTTCAGGGCTGAAGTGATGGCTTCGTATACTTTCGCGGATTTCAACCGGTCGCCGATGACATGGACTTCCAGATTCGGTTGGGCCCGCAATTGTTCGACCATGCCGTCTTTCAACGCAGCGTAGCCCATTCCTAAAGCGATGGTGTCGGCCTCAAAACATTGTGAGTCGCCCTGGTCATCCTTCGTCTTGACCCAGCCCTCGCCGAATTCGACCACCTGTTGCCCAAGCACGACCTTGACCGTGGATTTGGCCAGGCGCTCGCTGTAAGCAATCTTGTCGGTGATGGCCACGTCGCGGTTCATCAACTCACTGCGCCGATGGATCAGTGTTACCTGCCGGCCACGCTGCTCCAGGTAAAGGGCAGTCTCCACGGCCGTCTCTCCGCCGCCCAGTACTATGACGCGCTTGCCCACATGGCTGTCGTCGAGGAATATCGGAACGGTATCCACGACCGTGGGATTGTTGATGCCCGGTACATCGGGCCGGGTGGAGGCGCCGCCCGTGGCGACGATGGCCACGTCGAAGCCTTGCACGTCGCCGGCCACCACGGCCTTGTGGACCACCGGGATGTTCAGCTTCTCTACCTGATGGATCTGATAATCCACGAAGAAACGGTAGTCCGATTTGAAATCCGCCACGGAGCCTTCCACGCCCACGCCGCCGAGAAAGTCGCGCTTCTCAAACAAGGTCACGGCATGTCCGCGCAGTTTCAACACCCGGGCGGCTTCCAGTCCGGCGACGCCGCCACCGATGACGGCAATCTTCTTTTTCTGCTGTGCTGGCGTGATGGGGAACTCTCCTTCCCGGCCCAGATTCGGATTCACCGAGCAGGATACACCGCGGAAATTGAAGAAAGTCCGATCCAGGCAACCGTCATTGCAGCGGATGCAGGGGATGATGTCCGCCTCGCGCCCTTCCCTGGCCTTGTTCGGCCACTGGGGGTCCGCCCACAGGGGCCGGCCGAGACCGATGAAATCTCCCTTGCCTTCCGCCAGCACCTGTTCCGCCAGGTGCGGCATATTGATGGAGCCCGAGGCGATGATGGGGATCTTCACATGGGGCTTGATCGCGGCGGCGGCGTAGACATTGTGGCAACGCTCGACGGCCATGGGGCTGACCTGATGAATCATCTGGTGGTGGTCGCCCCCGGACACATGGATGGCGTCCACACCGTGCTGCTCAGCCGCCTTGGCCACAACAATGGTTTCATCGACGCCGAACCCATCCGGTTCGTAGTCGCTGCCGGACAGGCGGATGGTGAGTGGAAAATCCGGGCCCACCTTTTTGCGGCAGTCGTCAATAACCTCGAGCATGAAGCGCATGCGGTTTTCCAGGGAACCGCCATACTCATCCGTGCGCTTGTTGGTGTGCGGTGACAGGAAATTCGTAATCAGATAGCCATGGGCGCCGTGGATCTCCACCAGGTCGTAGCCTGCCAGCTTTGCGCGCCGGGCCGCATCGCCGAAATGGCTGGCAGCCTGCTCGATTTCTTCCAGCGTCATGGCCTTGGGCACCGCGGCGTCCCCCATGCGTTGCTTCAGGGATGGCCACGGGATCGCGGAGGCGGATTTGATCGGTTGCGTGCCGAGAAACTTCTGCCGCCCGCAATGTTCCAGCTGAATAGCCGCGCGCGCGCCCTCTTCCTTGATCACCTCCGCCAGCCACGCCAGTCCGGAGATGTGATCGTCGGTGCTGATGCCCACCTGGCAATGAGCCGACTTGCTGGCATCTTCATCAATAAATGCGTATTCCACGATCAATAATCCCACCCCGCCCCTGGCCTGTTCGCGGTAATGGCGGATGAGCCGTTCGGACACGGTGCCGTCCTTGTTGGACAGTCCGCTGGACGTCGGCGCCTTGACGATGCGATTGGGGATCTCCAGGCGGCCAATGCGGCCCGGGGTGAACAATTTTGGATAATACGTGTTCATCGGTGACCTCGTCATGTCGTGTTATCAATCAAGGCACTGCCCTGCAGGATACGCGACTCGTGGACGCCGGCCTGAGGCAAAAGCCATTGCATGAAAAAACGCGCCAGATGCCGGCGCTGCCGGTCGGCGTCAGAACCCGACGCGGCGGCGGCCGCCATGCGCAACCACATCCACGCGCCCGCGGTCAGACCGACGAGCTGGAGAAAATCGGTGGCCGCGGCTTCCACGTCCCGCGGGGCAACCGTGGCCCGCCCCTGCAGCCAGGACGTGCAAGACTCGAGTCGCTGCAACACCTCGCGTAACGGTGCGAGCAAATCGCGGCAATCCGGATATCCTTCGCAGCGTCGCAAATCCTGCTGCACGGCTGCGGTGAACAACCGGTAGCGCGCACCGCCATCCTTGAGGACCTTGCGCGTCAGCAAATCCAGCGACTGGATGCCGCTGGTGCCTTCGTAGATGGCCATGATCCGGCTGTCGCGCACATACTGTTCCACGCCCGCATCCGCGATATAGCCATGACCGCCGAATACCTGCACGGCGAGACTGGCGATCTCGAAGGCGCCCTCCGCCGCACAGGTCTTGCATACCGGCAGCAGGAATTCCGCCAGCATCCGCGCGGCCCTGCGCTCCGGTTCGGTTTCCGCGGCACGGGAAAGATCCAGTTGCCGGGCCGCCTCGAATACCATGGCGCGCAAGGCCCCGGTGCGGGACTGCATGATCAGCAGCATGCGCCTCACATCGGCATGCTGCCCGATGTTCACCGGCGCATGCTCTGCCGGACCGCCCTGGGGGCGTTCCGCCGCGTACTTCAACGCCTTGGCCGTGGCCGCATGGGCCAGCGCCACGCCCTGCACGGCCACGTCCAGCCGCATCAGGTTGACCATCGTGAACATGCATTTGAGACCCTGAAGCTCGGGGCCGATGCGCCAGCCCACGGCCCGATCCAGATCCAGCACACAGGTGGGGGAGGCTTTCAGTCCCATCTTCTTTTCCAGCCGGCTGACGGACACGCCGTTGCTGCCGCCATCTTCCAGGTTCCGTGCCGGCACTGCGAACAGGCTGATGCCGGCGGTGCCGGCCGGCGCATCAGGCGTGCGCGCCAGGACCAGGTGGATGATCTGCCCGGTCAAATCGTGATCGCCGTAACTGATGAAGATCTTGGTGCCGCTCAATTCGTAGCGGCCGTCATCGCGCCGGACCGCGCGGGTGCGCAACCGCCCCACATCGGAGCCGGCATGGGCCTCGGTGATGCAGATGGTGGCGGACCATTCCCCGGACACCAGCCTGGGCACGATCAGTTCCACCAACTGCGGTTCCGCGTGTTCACACAGCAGTCGGCCGCCGGCGCGCAATGTCACCACCACCATGCCGAATGCCGCGCAGGCGCCATTGATCATTTCCGCAAAGGCGACCTGCACCGATAACGGCAGATCCTGGCCGCCCATCAGTTCCGGCATATCCAGCCCGGGCCAACCGGCAGCGGTAAAATCCTTGTAGGCCGCGACGAATTCCGGCGCCAGGCGCACGCGCCCCTGCTCCAGGCGGCAACCCTGTTCATCGCCGATGGGGTTCAAAGGGGCGATTATGGTTTCCGCGAATCGGGCACCCTCGGTCAGTGCCGCACGGGCCAGGTCCGCATCGCCGTGGGAAAATTCCGGGCGCGCAAACAGCCCACGCCACTCCACGATGTGGTCCAGCAAGAACAGCGCCTCATCCAATGGCGCCGAATAGCTGCTGTCTCTCATGTCTTTGACCCTCGCGGGGTTCCGCCGGTAAGTTTCTCCATCCATTCCGACAAACAACGTTCCGACACCTGTTCCAGGGACTCCTCCCCGGCAAGGATGCGGTCCACGGCCGGTTCCAGTTCCGGCCCGGCACCGCCGTCGCGCAGGCGCGCGGCCAGTTGCTGTTCCATCCGTTTGCGCAGTCGCGCCGTCATGCCGAGGCGACGGCCCTGCAATAGCCGCCCGGCCGTGGACAAGTGTTGCCGGTGCCGTTCCAGTTCGGTCAGAATTTCCGCAATGCCTTCGTTGTTGATCACCGCGGCGCCCATGACCCGGGGCAACCACGCCGGGTCGGGATGGTGTTGCAGCGCGACACTGGACTGCACCGCCGCCACCATGGCGCCGGCGCCGGGACGATCGCATTTGTTCACCACATACACGTCTGCAATCTCCATGAGCCCGGCCTTGATGGCCTGTACCTGATCGCCGGATTCGGGCACCAGGGCTACCAGCGTGGTGTCCACGAGGTTCCGGATATCCAGTTCCACCTGTCCGACGCCGACACTTTCAATGAACAACCATTCGTACCCGGCCGCATCGAGCACATCCGCGGCGGCATCGGTGCGGGGACCCAATCCCCCGCTCTGTCCGCGCGTGGCCATGCTGCGGATGAAAATCTCGCCGGCGCGATCCAGTTCCGCCATGCGCACGCGATCCCCGAGCACGGCGCCGTGAGTGAACTGGCTGCTGGGATCGATGGCCAGTACGCCGATGCTTTTTCCCTGCCCGACGATCATGGCGCCGAGCGCGCTCACCAGGCTTGATTTCCCTACGCCGGGCGGCCCGGTGATGCCAATGCGATGGGCGCGTCCCAGGTTTCGGCGCAGACCGCGCAGCAGCTCCCCGGCGCCGGCGTCGCCCCGTTCGATGAGGCTGATGGCGCGGGCCACTGCCGTACGATCCCGCGCGAGCACCCGGTCGACCAGCGACCCGGTGTCTGCGGATGCGGCAGCGGGCCGTGTCACGCCTGCCTCGCCTGCGCTGCAAACAGTGCGCGCAACTCCCGCTTCAGGATCTTTCCGCTGGGGTTCTTGGGCAACTCCGCAACGAACAGCACCTGGCGCGGCTTTTTATAACTGGCCAGGGAGGCGCGGCAATGTTCGATCAATTCCTCCGCCGTCACCTTCATGTCCGGTTTGCGCGCCACAATCGCGGTCACCACCTCGCCCCATTCCTCATCCGGCACACCGATGATGGCGGCTTCCAGCACCGCCGGGTGCTGGTACAACACGCCCTCGATCTCCTTGGTATAGATGTTCACGCCGCCGCTGATCACCATGTCCTTGATGCGGTCCACTACAAACAGGTAGCGATCCGGGTCCAGGTAACCCACGTCACCGGTGTGAAACCAGCCGTCGCGAATGACACGCGTGGATTCTTCCGGCATCTTCCAATACCCGGCAATGACGCTGCGGCTCTTTACCAGGATCTCGCCCATCTCTCCCTGCGGCACTTCATTGTTCTCTGTATTCACAATCCGAATCTCGGCACCCACTGCCTCCCTGCCGGCCGAGGCAAGCCGCGCACGCTGTAATTCATCGCCGTCGGGCACGTGGTCATCGGCGGTGAGAAACGTGGGCACGTGGTCATCGGCGGTGAGAAACGTG
>MGYT01000043.1 GCA_001801865.1 Gammaproteobacteria bacterium RIFCSPLOWO2_02_FULL_61_13 | reverse complement strand
GTTGAGATCTGCTGGTGCGCATGCGCTTGGCCATCTCGACCTTTGATAAGCGGGATTTTTGCATGCTGTCCGCCAGTGCCTCGGCTATCGCGCGCTTCAGCGCCGCAGCCTGAACGTCGTCATAAATTTTCTGTTCCCTGAGGAAATCGTCGAAGCTGGTTCCACGGTGTTTATTTCCTTTCGGCATGCTGCCACTCCTTCCAGCGGTGTTCCGCCAAATTAATCTCGTCGCCACCAGTCTTTTGCGTCTTCTTTACAAAGCCATGCAAAAGCACCATCTCGCTACCGGCAACCACGAACAGAACCCTGGCAATACGGTTCTCGAGCCGGCTTCGGACTTCCCACACACTGCCGCGCAAATGATCGACTCGCGGCTTGCCTATCGGCCACTTGAACTGGACGTATGCGATATCCGTTCCAACTTGACGGCGCTCATCCTTCGTCAGTGACATCAGCCAGTCGCGCACCGGTTCCCTGCCCGAGCCCGACTTGAAGAAAACTGCCTGCAGCTTCGGCAAGTTCTGCATTGCCAAACAGTACCACATAGGGTACATGGCAGCACGCTGAACTATCGATCCCGGGGACGCTCCAATGCAGTCCTACGCATGAATTTGCTATTTGGCCTGCGCCACTTTCGGCGCATCCTGGGACTGACCATTGAAAATTGGCTTCGGCCTGACTGAGAGCGCCCGCCGCGTCAAGTCAGGCGTGCTCGCCGTCGATTGAGGCCATCGGTCGGAGAGGCAATACTGACGGGCGTTTCCAACCAAATTGCCGAGTCCGGTGAGCCCATCGATGCGGCGCCGGCCGCCGCGTCTCACGTCCGCGAAAAAAATGCTGTCCCGGTAAAGCGCGACGGTGTGGGCGAGCGCCGCGAATAATGCGATCGGCAATGAAAAGATCAGCCCGGCGGTCATCGAACGGAAAAACCGTCTGAGCGTGAGTTCGTTGAACCAGCCTTCGATTTCGTCCGGCGAACCCACACCGAGAAAAAGCATGCACCATGGCGCCGCGATGGGCAGCCACCAGAAAGTAAGGCGGCGCAGAAAGTGCGACAGGAAGGTTCTCATAATTTGCAATATACCCTTCATTGGCGGCTTGCCCTGCCCGGCGCAATGGAAATCAGGCGCCTGGGTTCTGTGGTGCTGGCATTACATCCGCCAGATAAAATTTTACTCTGAACCCTTATGCTTCATGTCACCCGCCGGTTCCGGCTGCGACCAGATATATGATTGCAAGAACCGTGATACCGGCGCCCGCCAGCATGCGCGCAGTGACCGGCTCTTCGCGCAGCACCAGAACACTGGCCAACGCCGTGATCAGCGGATAGGTCGCCACGATGGGCGCGACCATCGAAACCGGCGCACTGCCCAGGGCGGTGTACATGAACAGCACCGCGCCGCCGTTGAGTGCGCCGGTGAGTGCAAACCAGGCAAGGCCGTGCCGCGTCAGAGGCGGCCGCTTGGCGTGACCAAGCTGATTGGCGCCGATCACCGTCGCCGACGAAACCAGATAGCCGATCAGGCTTGCCGCAAACGGGTTTGGCCAGAGCATCAAGCCTGCCTTCGCGCCCACCTGGGCAAGGCCACGCACTACTGCGCCGGCGATGGGCCAGAGCAGCGGCCAGGCCCCGATGCGGTGATTGGGCTGTCAGGCTATCGGGCTTGCTTCGCAGAATCCAGTCGCGGAAACAAAGCCTGCGCTGTCAGGAACTCGATCATGAGCCGGTCGAACAGCCACGGCTGTTCCATGTGGCAGGCATGCCCTGCGCCCGGCAGCACGCGCAGTTCGCAGCGCGGGATTTTTGTCTTGAGATCAAATGCGCGGGCATGCGCGGCATCTTCGGTGCCGGTGAGAATGACGCTGGGGCAGCCGATTCCCGAGAAGAAATCGGCGGGGCGCGGCGCGCCCAGAGCGTGAAACTGGTGAATGATGCTCGGTGCGTCGGCGAGATCGTTGCGCTCGGTGAAAATCTGCGCGAAGTAGTGCGCCAGGGGGGTGGCGCCGAACGCCGGGCTCAGGTCCTGAAAGGTGTAGCGCCAGCGGAAGCCGACGCCTTCGGCGCTGTAGTCCCTGATGCGCGCCTTGACGAAAGCCGGCGGCGATTCTTCGGGCGGGTTGTAGCCGGTACCCGAGAGCACCAGCGCCGCGGATTGCGCCGGACGCAGATGCACCATCTGCTGAACGATCGACGATCCGACCGAGCAGCCGACGAGAACGGCGGGTTCGCCGCCTTTGCCCCAAGGGTTCCCGATCGCTTCGTCGACTGCCTCCCAGCATCCCTGCGCCATGTCGGCGAGCGTGAGACCTGACTCGGCACGGGGCGAGCGGCCGTAGCCCGGGAGGTCGATGGCGATGCACCGGTACCAGGTCGACAGGTGCGCCATCTGGAACAGCCAGCACGATTGATCCATGGGGTTGGGGTGAACAAAAACCATCGGTGGACCCGCGCGCCCCATGCGCTCGTAATAAAGCGGGCCGAGAATATGTTCTGCCATGTGTTCCTCCGTGATTCGCCGGACTGCCGCTGCAGCTCAGAATTTCGGGAAGCGTATGCGGCTGACCATCAGTGAGCCCGATACCGCGAACAACAATACCAGCGGATGAAGCGTGAAGCCGGCAAACACGACCTCTCCGAACCACAGGGACTCGCCCAGCGCGCCCTGCATGGCCGCCACGAACATCATCACGACCAGCAGCAGCGAAGATGGGATGGGCGTTCCTTCGAAGTACTTCACTTTGTCTGCGCCTTCGGACAGCGCCTCGGCGGTGACGTTGTAGCGCGCCAGGCGGGAAACGCCGCATGCCACAAAACCGGCCAGGACAATCCGGTCGTACAGGCCCTGCATGCCGCAACCGTAGGCAATAATGGCCGGGGCTACGCCGAAGGAAATGACATCGGCGAGAGAGTCGAGCTCACGTCCCATGGCAGAACTGTTCTGGCGCCACCGGGCAATGCGTCCATCCAGCACATCGAAGACGCCCGCTGCTGCCACCATCCCGCACGCGAAGTAGACATGCATGATGTCGGTCGTTTGCAGGTAGGTCATCATGGAAAACAACGCCCCCGTGCCGCACACCGCGTTTGCCAGTGTGAACCAGTCGGCGAGATGGAATTCCCGAATCAGTGAGAAGGGCTTATTCATATTGAGTATCGCCATAGCGGCCAGAATATCGCAGTGTGTCAGGAAGCGCTGGCGCTGATCAGTGCGATGGCGAACAGTACCGATCTATTCGCGCATCGGCACCGAAGCCGCCGCGGGCGCGTGGCGGCCGGGCTTCCAACCGTGCGGCGCGAGGTACTTCTGCGCCACCGCCAGCGGGTCGGCTTCCAGCGGAGTGGCCATGCTCGCGTTCCAGCGGTCGAAAAAACCGTACAGCCCAATGAGCGCGGTGATGTCCACCAGTTCTTCTTCGCTCCAGAAGCTGCGCATCCTGGCCAGCAGTTCGTCGCTCACGGCGTTCGGGACACTGGCCGCGGCGTGCGCGTAGTCCAGCGTAACGCGCTCCTTCGCGGAGAATAGCGGGCTCCTCTGGTATTCGTGGATGGCGGCAAGCTTGGCTTCCGCCCCGGCGTGCAGCAGCGCGTGCGCCGCATGCGCGAGCACATAGGGGCAGCCGGCAACGCGGCTTGCCACCAGCGTGATCATCGCCTTCATCGCCGCGTCGATGAGGCTGCCGTCGCCGCTGATCGCCTGTGTCGCCTGGCGAAAGGCTTTCACCGTGGATGGACGGCGCTGCAGAATCATCATGCTGTTCGGGTAGAAGCCAAGACGCTTGCGGAAAGCCTCGAAGCCATCCTTCAGGTCCGCGTGGGTGTTCCAGGGAAGCGGCGCGAGTCGCGGGCTATGGGTGTCGCTCATGAATGACAATCTCCTGTGCTGGAGCGGCGCTCGCTTGCGCCGCGAAATCGATGCGTCACTCTAACAGGTCATTGCATATCCCCGCGTGCGGCGACCTCGTGAGTGGTCTGGCAAGGCTTGCCGCATGCGGGCATACTGCGCCCCGTGCTCGGCGTCTTCTATACTTTTCTCGCCACCATCACATTCGGTATCAACAGCGCGACGGTGCGGCGCGGTGTCGTCACCGGCTCGGTGACGCAGGTGGTGGTGGTGTCCATGCCTATCGGCCTGGCGATGTTCGTCGCGGCGGCCCTGGCGACGGGGCAGTTCGCCCGCATCACGGAGTTCTCGCCAAAAGCGTTCGCGCTGCTCGCCTCGGCGGGCGTGGTGCATTTCGTGATGGGGCGCTACTGCGGCTATCGCGCCATCCAGGCGATGGGCGCCAATCTCGCCTCGCCGGTGCAGCAATGGTCGCTGTTGGTGACGCTCACGCTTGCCATCAATTTTCTGAACGAGACCCTGGATGTGCTCAAGATCATCGGCATTGCGCTGATGGTGCTGGGGCCTTCGATTGCGGTCGGGGCCGGGCGGCTGCGCGCGCGCTCGGCGGCGACCGCGCAGCCGGCGAAGTCGAGCGATGCGGGCGCACCGGCGAAACTCAAATTCAAACCCAAGCTCGCGCAGGGGTATTTCTTCGGCATCCTGTGCTGCTTTTGCTGGGGCTCCTCGCCGATCCTGGTGCGGGCGGGGCTGGAAGGCACCGGACTCGCGCTTGCCGGCGGGGTGGTTTCCTATAGCGCCGCACTGCTGGCGATCGCGCTGGTGCTGCTGCTGCCCGCGCCGCGCACCGATGCACGCGCAATCGACCCGCGCAACATGAAGTGGTTCATCTGGATCGGCGTGACGGTGTGCCTATCGCAGATTTTTCTCTACCTCGCCATGGCAATCGCGCCGGTGACGGTGGTGCAGCCCTTGATGCGCTTTTCCAATATTTTCGGCGTGTTGTTTGCGTGGTACCTGAATCGCGATCACGAGGTGTTTGATAAAAGCGTGCTGATTGCGATCGGCCTGTCGGTTGTGGGCGCGGCCGCCTTGAGCATCGACTCGAGTCTGGTGGTGCAATGGCTGGGCCTGCCGCCGCCGGTTGCGAACGCGTTGTCGTGGCGCTGGCCCGGATAGGTCTGCGGCGCGATTTTTGGAATATCTTTCAAACTCACAGGTCGTGCCCATGAAATCGGTCTTGTTTTCCCCATTCACGCTGCGCGGTCTGACGATCGACAACCGCATCATGCTCTCGCCGCTGTGCCAGTACTCCTCGGTCGATGGTTCGATGAACGACTGGCAGATGACTCACCTGGGGATGTTCTCCATGTCCGGGGCCTCCTTGGTGTGCTTCGAGATGACCGACGTGGAGCCCATCGGGCGCATAACCTACGGTTGTTCGGGCCTGTACAACGACGCGAATGAGGCGGCGCTGGCGCGCGTGCTCGCGCATTGCCGCAAGTACGGGCAGGCGAAGTATGCGTTGCAGATCGCGCATGCCGGCCGGCGCGGATCGAAGAAAGCGCCTTTCGAGGGCAGCAAGCCGATTTCAGTCAAGGACGGCGGCTGGCAGACGGTGGCGCCCTCGGCGATTCCCGAGGGCGACGGCAGCGACCCGCCGCATGCGCTCACGCGCGAGGAGATCAAGTCCCTGGTGGAAAAATTCGCCGCCGCAACGCGGCGCGCGGCGCGCGTCGGCTTCGACGCCCTCGAGCTGCACGGCGCGCACGGCTATCTGTTGCATCAGTTCCTGTCGCCCCTGTCCAATCAGCGCACCGATGAATACGGCGGCTCACTCGAGAATCGCATGCGCTTTCCGCTGGAGGTGTTCGCGGCAATGCGCGCGGTGTGGCCGGCTGACAAGCCATTCGGCGTGCGCATCTCCTGCACCGAGTGGATGCCTGGCGGATGGGAGGTCGATGATGCCGTGGCGTTTTCGCACCAATTGAAAAAACTCGGTTGCGACTGGATCGATGCCTCCAGCGGCGCCGGCTACAAGCAGGCGAAAATTCCCTATGCGCCGGGTTACCACGTGCCGTTCGCCGAGCGCATCCGCAAGGAAGTGCAGATCGCGACCATTGCGGTGGGTTTGATCACCGAGTTCGAGCACGCGGAGAAAATCGTTGCCGGCGGGCAGGCCGATATCGTCGCGCTCGGGCGCGGCATGATGTGGAACCCGCGCTGGGGGTGGCACGCCGCCAAGGCGCTGGGTGCGACGCTGGAAATCGCACCGCAGTATTTGCGCGTGCGGCCAGGCGCCTGATATACATGAGAAGTTACATGCAATAAAATTTGTAACTTATTGTTTTTAATTTATCTAATATTTTAGAAAGTCCCTGGAAAAGCATCCTAAGTCCCTGTCGTATTTGAAAAAAGACCGATTTTCGCTTGCCCCCACTTTTTTGGTGGTATAAAGTAGCGATTAGTAGGTTTTAGTGGGAATTTATGGGAAATTCTCACTGCTCAAGGGGAATGCTTTGTTTCAGGGGGCGACAGAACTCACTCTGGATGCCAAAGGCCGGCTTGCGGTGCCGACCCGGCATCGCGATGCCCTGCTCTCCGGAGGTCGTGCCGTCATCCTGACGGCGCACCCGGATCGATGCGTGATGCTGTACCCGCGCGTGTCCTGGGAGCCGATCGGCGCGCGCATCCAATCGCTTTCCCCGTTCAATGAACAGGCGCGCATGTGGCAGCGCGTGCTGCTGGGCTATGCGGAAGAACTGGAACTGGATGCGCAGGGACGCATCCTCATCTCCCCGGCACTGCGCAAATTCTCGTCGCTGACCAAGGACGTGATGCTGGTCGGCCAGGGCAGCCATTTTGAAATCTGGGACATCGAAGCCTGGGATCAAAAGCTCTCCCAGGCGCTGGCGCAGACCGGCTCCTCCGCACCGCCGGGTACCGACAACTTCACGCTGTGACCCAGACCCATGTACCTGTCCTCGCCCATGAATCCATCGATGCGTTATGCATACCAGAGCATGCGGATGCCGTATTCGTTGATGCCACGTTCGGCAGAGGAGGTCATGCCCGGCTGATTTTGGAACGGCTCAGTCCCCGGGGCCGCCTGATCGCGCTGGATCGCGATCGGGCCGCGATAGAAGAGGGACAGTCGATCCTCGACGGGCGTTTGGAACTGATACATGCGCGCTTTGGCCGACTCGAAGAAGAACTGAAGGCGCTTGGCGTGACGCGGGTGGCGGGAGTGTTGATCGACCTGGGCATGTCTTCGCCGCAGATCGACGACCCGGAGCGCGGCTTCAGCTTCCGCGGCGATGGGCCGCTCGACATGCGCATGGACACCACGCAGGGCGAGACGGTGGCGCAGTGGCTGGACCGTGCGGACGAAGGCGAAATAAGGGAGGTAATAAAAAGCCATGGGGAAGAACGGTTTGCTAAACAGATTGCAAAGGCGATTGTTGCTGCTAGGCAGGGAGGGCCTATCACCCGTACCGGGCAGCTTGCCAATCTCGTGGGTGCGGCCGTCCGGACGCGTGAGCCCGGTCAGAATCCGGCGACGCGCACGTTTCAAGCTCTACGGATTCACATCAATAAGGAGCTTGAAGAGTTGTCGCTAGTGCTTCCCCAGGCGGCGTCCTTGCTCGCCCCCGGCGGCAGGCTGGCTGTGATCAGCTTTCATTCGCTGGAGGACCGCATCGTCAAGCGCTTCCTGCGCGAGCGCGCGAGCCCCGGGGCAATGCCCGAAAGACTGCCGCTGCGCGCCGCGCAACTGCCCCCGCCCTCGATGCGCCTGGTGGGCAAGCCGCTGCGGCCCGGCGAGGCGGAGGTTCGCGCCAACGCGCGCGCGCGCAGCGCCACGCTGCGGGTCGCGGAGAAGCTCGCGTGATAAGCCCGCAGTCCCCCGGCCCAAAGCCCTCGCGCCAGGTGAGCGGCGCCATTTTTGATCGTTTTTGCGCCGCGATTCGGCCGCAATTCCGGGCCAGTATCGCGGTTCATGTGGTGGTCCCATGGCGCGCCTGAACCTGATGCTGCTCACGGTGCTGATCGCCTGCGCGCTCGGATTGGTGACTTCGCAGCATCAGGCAAGAAAGCTTTTCATCACCCTGGAGGAGGAGGGCGAACGCGCGCGGCAATTGGAGATCGAGTTCGGCCAGTTGCAGCTCGAGCAAAGCACCTGGGCGATGCATGCGCGTATCGAAAAAATCGCGGCACAGACGCTGCGCATGCGCGCACCGGATGCGCGCCGCATTCAATTGGTAGCGCCGGCTTCGCGGCCCCGCGCCGCGTCGGCGGAGGGCGGAAAGTGAATTTCTCCGCCAGCCCGGTACTCGAGTTGCGCCTGCCGCTGTGGCGTTCACGTTTGCTGTTGGTGCTGTTTGCCGCCGGATTCGCCGCGTTGACGAT
>MGYT01000042.1:5237-7263 GCA_001801865.1 Gammaproteobacteria bacterium RIFCSPLOWO2_02_FULL_61_13 | reverse complement strand
GCCCTTGGCCACGGTGATGATGTCCGGCTTGACATTGAAGCGCTCGGCTGCGAACGCCGCGCCGGTGCGTCCGAACCCGGTGATGACCTCGTCGAAGATCAACAGGATTCCGTGGCGCGTGCAGATCTCACGCAGTTTTTCCAAATAACCCACCGGCGGCACCAGCACGCCGGCCGAACCGGCCACCGGCTCCACGATCACCGCGGCAATGTTGGACGCGTCGTAAAACGTTACAAACCTTTCGAGTTCATCAGCCAGGTGCGCGCCGTGAGCGGGTTGGCCGCGGGTAAAGGCATTTTTCCCCGGCAGATGGGTGTGGGTGAGATGGGTGACATTGGGCAGCAGCGAGGCGTTGAACATCTTGCGGTTGCTGGGCATGCCGCCTACGGACATACCGCCGAAGTTCACTCCGTGGTAACCGCGCTCGCGGCCGATGAGACGCGTGCGCGTGCCGTTACCTTTTGCGCGGTGATAAGCGATCGCAATCTTGAGCGCCGTGTCCACCGCCTCGGATCCGGAGTTCACGAAGAAACAGTGATCGAATCCCTTGGGCGCGATGTCGATGACTTTCTCCGCCAGTTCAAACGCCCCGGGATGGGAGACCTGGAACGCGATGGAATAGTCGAGCCGCGCGACCTGCTTCTGCACGGCTTCAACGATCTTCGGATGGCAGTGGCCAAGCCCCGTGGTCCATAACCCGGAGAAGGTGTCGAACAGGCGCCGCCCTTCCGGCGTCGTGTAGTAATGCCCGGACGCGGACGCGATCAGCCGCGGATTCTGTTTGAACGCGCGACTGGAGGTGAACGGCATCCAGAACGGGCGCAGGTTGAAGGATTCGGAAAGCTCCATGCCGGCGTCGGGAAGGGGAACTTGTTCCTGGGGGCTGCTCATAAAGGGGTTTCCCGGGTCGGATACAGAGGTGAAAAATCGCGGCAAAGACTACGGGAATGCCCGGGGCTTAACAATATTTAAACCGCACTTATTAAGTCATTGATATTCAACACCCGGGGCGTCCAAAATTGAGCTGGATTTAACACTTTAACTGCCCCCCGGCAGGAGGATTTATGCAGGACGTGGGAATCCGGCTGAAAAAGGTGCGCGAACTGCACGACCTGTCGCAACGCCAATTGGCCAAGCGCTGCGGTGTCAGCAACGCGATGATCTGCCTCATCGAGAAGGGCAAATCGCGCCCATCGCTCGGATTGCTGAAGAACATACTCGAGGCGTTTCCCATTTCGATCTCCGATTTTTTCAGCCTGGAACTGGCCCAGCCCGCGCGGGCCTTCTACCGCAGCACGGACCTCACCGAGATCGGCAGCGGCCTAATTTCCTATCGCCAAGTGGGCGTCGGCGCCGCGGAGACAAAATTGCAGATGTTGATGGAGCGCTATGCCCCCGGCGCGGATACCGGCCGCACTTTGATCCGCCACGATGCCGAGGAAGGCGGCATCGTCATCAGCGGGCATCTGGAAGTGAGCGTGGGGGAAGAAACCCAGGTACTGGGGCCTGGGGATGCCTACCTGTTCAACAGCCGCATCCCCCACCGGTTTCGCAATGTGGGCAAGGAACCTTGCGTACTAGTGAGTGCCTGCACACCCCCCAGTTTTTAGAGTGAAGGACGAGTCGCCGATAACCATACTGTCGACATAATTTGTCACTTTTCACTTTTTACCTTCCACTTTTAGCTCTTTAATGTAAAAGTGTTGACATAATGTCGATAAACCTCTTCCATCCCCACCTGGGCGAGCCAGACTCCCAGACCCTCTCTGATCGGCTCAGCGATGAGTTGATCACCGCGGTGGTGCGGGGTGAAATTCCCCCGGGCGGGAAGATCAACGAACCGTTGCTGGCGCGCCGTTTCCAGGTCAGCCGCGGGCCGTTACGGGAGGCGATCCGCCGGCTGGAAGGGCTGCACCTCGTCACTCGCGTTCCTCATGCCGGCGCCCGGGTGGTGACGCTGGATGCGGCGCAGGTACGCGAGATTTATGAGATGCGCGAGGCCCTGGAAGGCATGGCGGCACGGCTT
>MGYT01000042.1:0-5217 GCA_001801865.1 Gammaproteobacteria bacterium RIFCSPLOWO2_02_FULL_61_13 | reverse complement strand
GGCCGAGATCGCGGATCTGAAGACGCTGCTGGATGCCCATGCACAGCAGATCGACGCGGCGGGCGGCAATGAGTATTACCAGCGCGAGGGGGATTTCGACATCCATTACCGCATCATCCGCGGCAGCGGTAATGCGCGCTTGACCGGTTTTCTCTGCGGCGAGCTTTATCACCTGATCCGCATGTTCCGTTATCGCTCGAGCCTGGTGGCCTCGCGGCCGCAACGCGCCCTCGCGGAGCATCGCGCCATTGCCGAGGCCATTGAGCGGCATGATGAGGAATTGGCGGAGATGCTCATGCGGAGGCATATTGCGAGCGCGCGGCAAAGTATCGAACGGCAACTGGGGGAGAGTGAAAGGTTAAAAGTAAAAAGTTAAAAGTGAACAAATTGCTTTTCCCTTTTAACTTTGCACTTTAATCCGGCGCGGCGGAGGCACGAATGAGCGAGTCAGCGGGAACACAGTTGCGTAATGCGGTGCGAGATCATAAGCCTTTGCAGGTGGTGGGAACCATTACGGCATTGGCCGCTCGCATGGCAGAACGGGCCGGACACAAGGCCATCTATTTATCCGGCGGCGGACTGGCGGCAAATTCCCTCGGCATGCCCGACCTCGGCATCAGCGGCCTCGAAGATCTGCTTATTGATATCCGGCGCATCACCGATGTGTGCGCATTGCCGCTGCTGGTGGACGTGGATACGGGGTTCGGCGGCGCATTCAACATCGCGCGTACCACCCGCAGCCTGATCAAGGCCGGCGCCGCGGGCATGCACATCGAGGACCAGGTGGCCGCGAAACGCTGCGGCCATCGGCCGGGCAAGGCCATCGTGCCGCAACAGGAGATGGTGGATCGCGTCAAGGCCGCGGTGGATGCGCGCATTGACCCCGCCTTCGTGATCATAGCGCGCACCGATGCCGTCGCCGTGGAGGGCATGCCCGCCGCCATCGAGCGCGCCCAGGCCTGCGTCGCCGCCGGGGCGGACATGATTTTCCCGGAAGCGCTTGCCACGCTGGAGCAATATCGTGACTTTCGCGCCGCGGTGAAGGTGCCGATCCTAGCCAATATTACCGAGTTCGGAAAAACCCCGCTGTTCTCCACGCCGGAATTGGGGGCGGTGGGCGTGGACATCGTGCTCTACTGCTGCGGCGCCTATCGCGCCATGAACCAGGCCGCGATGCGCTTCTACGAGGCGGTGCGCAAGGATGGCCACCAGCGCAATGTCATCGACATCATGCAGACCCGGGAGGAGATGTACGACATCCTGGGCTACCACGAGTACGAAAAAAAACTGGATGCCCTGTATTCACAGGAGGACCCGGAATGAGCGATCAACCGGCGGCAACACCGAAACCGAAAAAGTCCGTGGCCCTGTCCGGAGTCGTTGCCGGCAATACGGCGCTGTGTACCGTGGGCCGCACCGGCAATGACCTGCACTACCGGGGTTATGACATCCTCGACGTGGCGGAGACCTGCGAGTTCGAGGAGATTGCCCATCTCCTGATCCACGGCAAGCTGCCCAATCGCGCCGAAGTAACCGCTTACAAGCAGAAACTGCGCGGGTTGCGCCGCCCGCCGGCCCAGGTGCTGGCCGCACTGGAACTGTTGCCCAGGCAAACCCACCCCATGGACGTGATGCGCACCGGGTGTTCGGTACTGGGCGCCGTGCAACCCGAATCTACGCAACCCACCGCGACCGAAGCGCGGGACATCGCCGACAAGCTGACGGCCAGTTTCGGATCCATGTTGTGCTACTGGCATCACTTCGCCCATGACGGCCGCCGCATCGACCTGGATTCTCACGCGGACAGCATCGGCGGGCATTTCCTGCACCTGCTGCATGGCAGGCCACCGGCAAAGGAATGGGTGCGCGCCATGCACACGTCACTGATCCTGTACGCGGAACACGAGTTCAACGCCTCCACGTTCGCCGCCCGGGTCATCGCCGGCACCGGCGCGGACCTGTACTCCGCGGTCACCGGCGCCATTGGCGCCTTGCGCGGCCCGAAGCACGGCGGCGCGAACGAAGTGGCGCTGGAAGTCCTGCAACGCTACGCCACGCCCGATGCCGCCGAGGCTGACATCGTGCAGCGCATCGCGCAAAGGGAGATCATCATCGGCTTCGGCCATCCGGTGTACACGATCTCGGATCCGCGCAACATCGTCATCAAGCAGGTTGCCAGGCGCCTGGCGCTGCAGGCTGGTAACACCAACCTGTTTGATATCGCGGAGCGGCTTGAGTCCGTGTTGTGGCGCGAAAAGGAGATGTTCCCGAACCTGGATTGGTTCTCGGCGGTGTCCTATCACATGATGGGGATCCCCACGGCCATGTTCACACCCATCTTTGTGATCTCACGCGTCACCGGCTGGGCCGCCCACGTCATCGAGCAGCGCGAGGACGGCAAGATTATCCGACCCAGCGCCAATTACACCGGGCCGGAGAATCTCAAGTTCGTTCCGATTGGCGATCGCGTGTGAATCACTTCGAACGGCTGTGGGACCGGGTTTATCCCAGCCGATAATCTGGGCCGGCGTAAAGCCGGCCCCACATCCGACAACATGCGATCGGGTCGCGCGCCTGTCCCGAGAGTCAAATAGAAATCATAGACATGAGGATTAATGGAATGAGCCACGTCGGTACCCGTGACACCCGCCGGCCCGAACCGGACAAACTGCTGCAGAACATCGCCGACTACGTGCTGACCTTCAAGGCCGACGGCCGCGAGGCGCGCGAGACCGCCCGCCACTGCCTGATGGATACGCTCGGCTGCGGCATCCTGGCGCTCAAATACGCGGCCTGCACCCGGCTGCTGGGGCCGCTGGTGCCCGGCGCGGAGATGAAAGGCGGCGCGCGCGTGCCCGGGCTCAACTTCGAACTCGATCCGGTCACCGCCGCGTTCAATATCGGCGCCATGATCCGGTGGCTGGACTTCAACGACACCTGGCTGGCGGCGGAATGGGGCCATCCCTCCGACAACCTGGGTGGCATCCTCGCAGTGGCCGATTACCTGAGCCGCCGCAACCTGGCGCAGAAACAGAAGCCGCTGACGGTGGGCGACGTGCTTACCGGCATGATCCAGGCGCACGAGATCCAGGGCATCCTGGCGCTGGAAAACAGCTTCAATCGCGTCGGCCTGGATCATGTGCTGCTGGTGCGCATCGCCAGTACCGCGGTGGTGACCCGCATGCTGGGCGGCACGCGCGAACAGATCATCAATGCCGTGTCCAATGCGTGGATTGACGGCGGCGCATTGCGCACCTACCGCCACGCCCCGAACACCGGCTCGCGCAAGAGCTGGGCCGCGGGCGATGCCACCAGCCGCGCCGTGCGACACGCCCTCATCGCACTGACCGGCGAGATGGGCTATCCCTCCGCGCTGACCGCGAAGACCTGGGGCTTCCAGGATGTGCTGTTCAAGGGATGCCCGCTGCTGGTGAAACCCCCGTTCGCGTCCTATGTCATGGAACAGGTGCTGTTCAAGATCTCGTTTCCGGCGGAGTTCCATGCCCAGACCGCGGTGGAATGCGCGCTGACGTTGCACCCGAAGGTGCGTGACCGGCTCAATGACGTTACGCAGATCGTCATCGAGACCCAGGAGGCCGGCGTACGCATCATCGACAAGTCCGGACCCCTTGCGAATCCGGCCGATCGGGATCACTGCATCCAGTACATGGTGGCGGTGCCGCTGATCTTCGGCCGCCTCACTGCCGATGACTACGAGGACAATATCGCCGCCGATGCGCGCGTGGATGCGCTGCGGGAAAAAATGGAGGTGCGCGAGAACCAGCAGTTCAGTGTGGACTATATGGATCCGGATAAACGCGCCATCGGCAACGCCATCCAGGTGTACTTCAAGGATGGTTCGGATTCCGGCCGTGTGGCCGTGGACTATCCCATCGGCCACCGCCGCCGCCGCGCCGAGGGCATTCCGGTGCTGATTGAAAAGTGCCGCAGCAATCTGCTCACTCGTTTCGATGCAGGAAGGACCGAACGCATCATGACTGCATGCGCCGATCAGGCCAGGCTGGAATCCATGCCTGTGAATGAGTTCATGGAACTCTGGGTACAATAGCCCGGCGCCGGGAAGAAGTTCCGGTCGCAATAAGGGGGAACCGGTGTCAACGTCGAACACGCCCGGCGCGGCGAAGCGCATCTATTACTTCAGCCCGGCGCTTACCGAGGGCGGCAAGTCAATGCGCGACATCCTCGGCAGCAAGGGGGCCAACCTTGCCGAGATGACCGGCATCGGCCTGCCCGTGCCGCCGGGATTCATCATCACCACACAATGTTGCGCCGAATATCAAAACAATGGCGGCAAGCTGCCCGCCGGCCTCATGCATGATGTCCACAGTTACCTGCAACGGCTGGAGTCCGAGACCGGGAAGTCCTTCGGATCCGACACCAATCCGCTGCTGGTGTCAGTGCGCAGTGGCGCCGCGGTCAGCATGCCGGGCATGATGGACACGGTCTTGAACCTGGGACTCACCGACGCATCAGTGGCCGGCCTGGCGCGCGCCACCGGCAACCGGCGCTTCGCGCTGGACGCCCTGCGGCGGTTGATCCACATGTTCGGCGACGTGGTCATGAACGTCCCCCATGGCCAGTTTGAGTCCGCGTTCACCGCGGTGAAGAAAAAATTCAATGTCGTGCACGACACCGAGCTGGACGTGGATGGGCTGACGGAACTGATTGACGCTTACCGCCGGGTTTACCGCAAGCACACCCGCCACCCGTTCCCGGATGATCCGTTGCAACAACTGGAGCAGGCCATCGAGGCCGTGTTCCGCAGCTGGAGCACGCCCCGGGCCGTGGCCTATCGCCGCATCCAGAACATCCGCGGACTGCTGGGCACGGCCGTCAATGTGCAGACCATGGTGTTCGGCAACATGGGCAATGATTCCGGCACCGGCGTCGCCTTCACCCGCGACCCGACCACGGGCGCGAACGAGCTCTACGGGGAATTCCTGATCAACGCCCAGGGCGAGGACGTGGTCGCGGGCATCCGCACGCCGCAGCCGGTGGCCGACATGAGCCGCTGGAAGCCGGAGATCTACAAGCAACTGATCCGCGTGAAGCACATCCTCGAAAATCACTACAAGGAGATGGAGGACATTGAGTTCACCATCGAGCGCGGCAAGCTGTATATCCTGCAGACGCGCACCGGCAAACGCACCGGGCAGGCGGCCGTGCGCATCGCCGTGGACATGGTGCGGGAACGGC
>MGYT01000041.1:11836-11960 GCA_001801865.1 Gammaproteobacteria bacterium RIFCSPLOWO2_02_FULL_61_13 | reverse complement strand
CAGAGGTGATTATTCCGCCTCCTTCGAGCACTTTGCCGAAGGGAATCTCATTCGCCGGGAAAGCATCTCGCACACGCCGGAAGAGATGGCCGCGTATGTGCGGCGCTGTCGTACGCTTTTCACT
>MGYT01000041.1:7893-11806 GCA_001801865.1 Gammaproteobacteria bacterium RIFCSPLOWO2_02_FULL_61_13 | reverse complement strand
GGCGCCGACAGCCGCGACCCCATATTTATTGTCGGCTTGCCGCGGACCGGCTCGACGCTCGTGGAGCAGATCCTGGCCAGCCATTCCGGGGTGGAGGGCACCCGGGAGTTGTTCACGCTTTCCAGCATTGCGATGTCCCTGCTGCCGCGGACCTCCGCTGCGCCGGGGTTGCACTATCCGGACGTGCTGAAGGAACTGGGGAAGGACACCTCCCGGGAACTTGGCCTTTCCTACCTGGAACAGACCCGCTGCCAGCGAAAACTCGGCACGCCTTATTTCATTGACAAGATGCCGAACAATTTTGCTCACGTGGGGCTGATCCATCTGATCCTGCCCTCCGCCCGCATAATAGATGTGCGCCGTCATCCGCTGGCCTGTGGTGTGTCGATTTTCAAGCACTTGTTTGCCAGTGGCCAGAACTTCAGTTACCGCCTTGAGGATATTGGTGCCCACTACCGCAGCTACGTGGAACTGATGGCGCATTTTGATGCAGTGCTCCCCGGGCGCATTTATCGGGTCCATTACGAATCCCTCGTCAAAGATACCGAGGCGGAAGTGCGCCGATTGCTGGATTATTGCGAGCTGGCATTCGAGGAAGCCTGTCTCGGGTTTCATAGCAACCGGCGCTCGGTGTATACACCCAGCTCCGAGCAGGTGCGATCCCCCATCTTTCGCGAGGGATTGGATCACTGGCACCATTACGAACCCTGGCTGGGTCCGCTCAGGGCCGCGCTCGGCGGCCTCGACGATACATATCCGGACGTTCCATGGTTTTCCGTTGGGACTTCCTAGTCGACGCGAGTCGCAAGCCATGGGTTCGCGGCCGAATCAGGGCTAAATTTTTCATCCACATGCAATTTTGGGGGCATACCAATGCGTAACAAGGCTTTGATTTACTGGGTCATTTCTGCGGTGCTGGTCTGTTTGGCCCATACCGTGGCAGCGGAAGAGAAGGAACGGACCTGGAAAGGTATCGAACAGATGATGACCTCCGGCGAATTCAAGGCAGCCGGGCTCGAAAAGCTGAGCCCGGAGGAACTCTCAAAATTGAATCAGTGGATGATGCAATTCATCGCTCATGATTCACAGCAGGTCGTCAAAACCGATGTGGCCATCCAGAAGTTGCAGAATGCACCCGTTCACCGTCGGATCGCAGGTGAATTTCGAGGTTGGGCTGGCGATACGACATTCAATTTGGACAATGGGGAGGTATGGAGGCAACGACTTCCCGGTCGGTATTACGCAAAGATGGTTAATCCCGAGATCGAAATTACCAAAAATCTGCTCGGCTTTTATGAGCTGAAAATCGTCGAGTCCGGAAAGAAGATCGGTGTCACCCGGGTCAAGTAACAACTGAATCTCCAAGCGTCGTACATTTGCAACAGGCCGCTCCCGAGCATGAGCCTATGACTGAATATTTCTTTACATTTGGCCCTGTTATCTGGATATACTGAGGGTATAGCTGGGGGCACTTTGTGGCCAAACTGTCCCGGAAGTGCAACACTAAAAAAACTTTATTTCTGGAAAGGGGGTATTGAAATGTTCACTAAAAAGCCACTGGCAGTTGCGGTACATCGGGCATTGTCCACGGTCGCCATCGCTGCAACCGCCGTCAGCGTATCCACCGCGAGCCATGCGCAGGACCAGTTGCAGGAAGTGGTCGTTACCGGTTCGCGCATCGCAACCGATCCGAACCTGATCACCTCCAGTCCCGTGACCTCGGTGTCGCCGGAGGAAATCGAGTATCGCGGCATCACCCGCGTTGAGGATTTGTTGAATGATTTGCCTCAGGTCGTTCCGGAATTGACCTCCAATGATTCAAACGGCTCCACGGGCACGGCCACTCTGGATTTGCGCGGCTTGGGATCGGATCGAACGCTGGTCCTGACCAACGGGCACCGTATGGGCTTCGGCGACGTGTTTGCTCTTGCCCCGGATATCAACCAGGTTCCCAGTCGTCTGATTCAGCGCGTTGAAGTCCTGACCGGCGGTGCATCCTCGACTTACGGGTCGGACGCCATGTCCGGTGTTGTCAACTTTATCATGAAGGACGATTTCGAAGGCGTTCAGATCGACTACCAGTATTCGGCCTATCAGCACGATCAGGGTAATAACGACGTTCAGGATGCCATTGACGCGAGAGGATTTGAGCAGGCCGACAACAGCGTGTGGGACGGCGGTGGGGATGACATCAGCCTGATCATGGGCGTCAACACTGCCGATGGCCGCGGAAATATCACCGGGTATATCGGCTACCGGAACATCAACGCGGTGCTCCAGAGCGAGCGTGATTTCAGCGCCTGCGCCTTGAGTTCAACCAACGGCGTGACCTGCGGCGGTTCGGCGACCAGCGCCGAGGGTCTTTTCGCACCATTCGACTACGCGACTTATTTCACTGTCGAGGGCAGCAATTTTGTCCCCGGCGTTCCGCTCTACAACTATGGCCCGCTGAATTATTTCCAGCGCCCGGATGAGCGGTATTCCGCCGGCATGTTCGGCCACTATGAGGTCAACGAGCACGCCGATGTCTACACCGAATTCCAGTTCATGGATGACCGCAGTCTGGCCCAGATCGCGCCGTCAGGAGCCTTCTTCGTGACCAGCACCTTGAGTTGCGACAATCCCCTGTTGTCGGCGCAGCAGACGGCCACAATCAACGCCCAGGACAATTACGCCATTAATCCAGCCACCGGCCGTGTGGATCTGAGCACCGGTCCCGATGGCATACCGGATTACCCCTGCGTCCCGGGTAACGGCGATGTGGTGCCCTTTTACGTTGGCCGTCGAAATGTCGAAGGCGGCCCGCGTATCGACGACTTGCGACACACTTCATACCGTCTCCTTGGC
Source organism: Gammaproteobacteria bacterium RIFCSPLOWO2_02_FULL_61_13 (assembly GCA_001801865.1). GTDB lineage: Bacteria > Pseudomonadota > Gammaproteobacteria > Eutrophobiales > Eutrophobiaceae > 2-02-FULL-61-13. Next base: position 8,959 of record MGYT01000041.1, on the reverse strand, counting down.
GGTGTGCGCGGCGACGTCACCGACGACTGGTCCTATGACGCCTTTGCGAATTTCTCCCGCATGATTCGGGGTCAGACCTACCAGAACGACTTTTCCACCACGCGACTTGTCCGCGCGTTGGATGTGGTTGCCGGTCCGGGCGGCGCCGCCACCTGCCAATCGGTCATTGATGGCAGCGACCCCAGTTGCGTGCCGTATAACATCTTCACGGAAGGCGGCGTGACGCAGGCAGCCATTGACTACCTGACGTTACCCCTGTTTGCGGATGCGGAAATGAAACAGGAGCAGTTGGTCGGATATGTGACCGGTGACCTGACCAGCATGGGCGTCGTCAGCCCGGCTGCAACGGACGGTGTTAAGATCGTGCTGGGCGGCGAGTTCCGCGACGAGCAGATGGACTTCGATCCGGATCAGGGTTTTCAGACTGGCGACGGCGCGGGTCAGGGTGGTCCGGTTGCGCCCGTGAACGGCCAGGTACAGGTAACGGAATTCTTCATGGAAATGAAGGTGCCGTTCGTACAGGGCCGGGAGTGGATTGAGTCCCTTACCGGCGATTTCGGGTATCGCTACTCGGACTACGATACAGACATCAGCACGGATACCTACAAGGCCAACGGTGAATGGACGCCCCAGGAGGGCGTGAAATTTCGCGGTGGATACAGCCGCGCCACGCGCAACGGGAATCTCGTGGAATTGTTCCAGCCCTCGAGCCTTGGCCTTTGGTCCGAAGGCGGCGACCCCTGTGCGGGGAATGCGCCGGAACTGACGCAAGCCCAGTGCGCTCTCACCGGCGTGCCTGCAGGAGCATACGGGTTCGTTTCCGCGAGTCCAGCCGGGCAGTACAACGGTGTCTTCGGCGGCAACCCGGATCTCGACCCTGAAAAGTCGAACTCCTTTACCATCGGTGCGGTATTCACGCCCAGCGACTATGTTGAGGGTCTGCAGTTCAGCATTGATTACTGGAGCATTGAAGTTAAGGACGCGATTGGCTTTGTGGAGCCGAACACCATCATTACCCAGTGCGGTTTGACCGGGGATGCCGCTTTGTGCGGGTTGATCCAGCGGT
>MGYT01000041.1:7364-7585 GCA_001801865.1 Gammaproteobacteria bacterium RIFCSPLOWO2_02_FULL_61_13 | reverse complement strand
GGCACGTGGCGCATGGTGGCGGGTATGGATGAGTTCAGCGAGAATGACGCTGCCTTTGACACCAAGGACGAGCATTACCTTGATCTGGCGGTCAGTTACACGCCGCAATTCATCGGCATCGGCGAGACTACGCTGAACATGGGTGTTGCTAATGTTACCGACAACGATCCGCCGGTTAATGGTCGTTTCGGAAACGTCGCAGTTTATGGCAATGGCAATAC
>MGYT01000041.1:136-7330 GCA_001801865.1 Gammaproteobacteria bacterium RIFCSPLOWO2_02_FULL_61_13 | reverse complement strand
TCGAGACGGCGGGCTTCGGCCCGCCGTTTCATTTTGGGGAGGCAGATTATGGCCCGGTCCGGGGGGATGTATGAATTACCGCGACACCGGGCCGGCGCATGAAACCATGTTCTTCGCGGACACCGAGATCCTTACGCAACAAGGCAAATGGCCGGCGCTTGAGGCGCTTGCCAGCCGTTGGGTACGGGCTGACGCCGGCAACGCGCAGGCATGGCTGGCCCTTTCCCGGGCAGCGTTCGAGCTGGGCCGGTTCCGCGCCGCATTGGATGCGTTTCAAAAGGTCATGGATTGTTCCGGCAGAACGGCCGCAAACCTGACCACCTATGGACGGCTTGCCTTGCAGGCCCTGGAATTCGAAATCGCAGCCGCGGCGTTGGCCGAGGCGGAAACCCTGGACCCGCACGCGCCCGAGATGCTCGCAGCCCGCGGCCTCCTGCTGACGTACCAGGGCCGTTTCGCGGAGGCGGAGTCCTATTGCCGCAAGTGCCTGGAACGGAGTCCGGAGTTTGTCCCGGCATATACGACGTTGAGCCGGCTGACGCAGGGGCGTTTCACCAACCAGGAAATGACCATCCTCTCCCGACTGCAAAGCCGGCTGAGCCTGCCTCTGGATCACCGTATTGCAGCGGCGTTTGCATTTGCCCATGGACATTACGCGCGCGGAGATTCCAGTATCGCTTTCCGCGCCTATGAATACGCCCATGTCCTTTGTGAGGGGCGCAACCAACGCGAGGGCAGGCGATACGATGCACTCCGCACGGCCGATCGCATGGACCGCCTGATGGAGCTGTTCCCCGCTGGACATGATGAAATGCAGGCGCACGCAATGTCACATCCGGTGCCAATATTCATTGTCGGCATGCCGAGGTCGGGCACGACGCTCATCGAGAGCGTCCTGTCGGCGCACTCGCGGGTCCGTGCCGGCGGGGAGCGACCGCAAATGCAGCAATTGCTCAGTGCTTACCTCGATCTCGTGGAGAAAGGGCAGCTCCACAAGCTGGATTCATCTCTCGCGCAGAATTGGCGCGCGGCCTATTTTTCAGATTTACGGCTGCCCGGTAGCGCCGACCATTTTACCGACAAGTACCTGTTGAACTTCGAGGCCGCCGGGTTGATCGCGCGCCTGTTCCCGGCGGCGACCATCATTCATGTGCGCCGCAATCCGCTCGAAACCTGTTTTTCGATTTATCGAAATGAATTTTCGAAATTCTGGACGTTTACCGACCGGCTCAAGGACATCGGCCACTATTACGGGCAGTATGCGAGACTGGTCAATCACTGGGCGCGCTTGTTGGGGCCCCGGTTTCATACCGTGCAGTATGAAATGTTCGCCGGTGCGTTCGACACGATGGCGCCCGCCCTCATTGCCGCCTGCGGGCTCGACTGGGAGGAACAGTGCCGCAACTTTCAGTCCGTCAAGCGGGAAATCTCGACCTTCAGCGCCGTACAGGCCCGGGAGGCGGTAAGCGTCCGCAGCGGTGCGGCCGAACAATACCGGTCATTTCTTGGGGATTTGCACGACGCACTCGATGTCGCCCGCGTGGACTTTGCCACCGGGGCGTTGCTCACAGCAACTTCATGCTAAGCCGGCAGGCGCCCGGCGGATGAAGGCGGTTATAATGTTATTGGCATGCACGCTGGATCTCCCGGATCGAAAATGATGGCCAAACCAGCCACAAACCCGGCAAACGGTCATCCCGAGCTTCCGCCACTACTGCAGCGCGCCGTCGCGGCCCACCAGGATGGAAAGCTGGATGTGGCCTATCCTCTCTACCGCAGCTTCGTGGATCAGAATCCCGCGCACCCGACCGCGCTGCAACTGCTGGGATTGCTCCACTCGCAGCGTGGTGAGTATGCGGTGGCCATCGAGCTGATGCGCGAGTCTTTGCGCCAGTTTCCGCAACAGCCGGAAGTGGCCAACAATCTCGGCAATGCGCTTTCCAGCGCCGGCATGCTGAAGGAGGCGGTTGACAGTTACGCTCAGGCCATCCGGCTGTACCCGCGCTACCAGGATGCATTTCGAAACCTGGGATTGGGTTACCTGCAACTCGGGATCGTTGACGATGCGAAAGTCTGTTTTCAGCGCTGCATCGATATGAACCGCGCCGACGCGGCGGCCTGGCTGGGACTGGGGAACGTTTACAAGAGACAAAACGATGTGGATCAGGCGCTGCGTTGCTTCGAGGAGGCGCTGGCATTGCGGCCTGACTACGCGGAGGCACATCACAACCTCGGCGTTTGCCTGCGCATGAAGCAACGAACTGCAGAGGCCATTGGGCACTTCGAGTCGGCGCGCCGGCTTGGCCTGGACCGGGCCGAACTCTACCAGAACCTGGGCAGCGCGCTGGTGGATTCCCGGGAGATCGGTGCCGCGATCAAGGCGTACCAGGACGCTGTTGAGCGCAATCCCGAGGATGCCATTGCCCATCGCGATCTCAACAAGCTGCTCTGGGAGCAGGAATTGCTGGACGACTATCTGGACTCCTATCGAAAAGTGCTGGACCAGCGCCCGGGGTCGGTTCAGCTCCGCCTCGATTACGCCATGGCGTTAAACCAGAAGGAAGCGTTCGAGGACGCGGAGCGGGTGGTCATGCAGGGCCTGCGGCAATTGCCTGATTCCATCGAACTGAAGAGCATGCTTGCCTATACGCTGGAAGGGCAGAAACGCTGGACAGATGCGCTACAGATGCATTCCTCCGCCGTGCGCATGCCCGGCGCGTCGCCACAACACCATGTCAGCTACGCACGGGCGCTGCTTGCCTGTCAGCGGCCGGACGAGGCACTGGTGCAGGCCAAAATCGGCGCCGGGCAGATGCCGTTCAACCAGCGCGCAATTGCCTACCTTGGCCTGTGCTGGCGCATGCTCAGTGATGAGCGGGACGCGATAATCAACGATTACCAGGAATTTGTCAGGACCTACGAACTGCCGGTCCCGGTTCGGTTCGCGAATTCCACGGAATTCAATGCCCAGCTCGCTCGTATTCTGGAGTCACGGCATGTCGCCAAACGCCATCCGCCTGAACAGACCTTGCGGGGTGGCACGCAGACGCACGGGGATTTGTTCGATGATCGGGAACCCGAAATCCAGGAACTGGTCGCCGGCCTGAAGGAGTGCGTACGGGACTATGCCGCGCGTCTTCCGCTCGACACGTCGCATCCGCTGCTTGCCCGTCGCAGCAGCAGCGTCAAATTTTCCGCCTCCTGGTCGGTGCGGCTCTGGCCGTGTGGGTATCACACCATGCATGTGCACCCTCTCGGATGGTTGAGTTCGGCCTATTACGTCCAGGTCCCGTCCGAAATCACTGATTCCGACGCCAACGGCGGCGGCATCAAGTTCGGCGAACCGGACATCGAGATTGGGACTCAGGGTGCTGCCCGGCGGATCATTCAGCCTCAGGTCGGCCGGCTGATCCTTTTCCCTTCATACATGTGGCACGGGACCGTGCCATTTGATTCCGGCACGTCCCGGATGACAGTTGCTTTCGACGTCGTGCCGGCAGGGGAATAGCGTGGCCACGCCAACCGGACCCGGAGGTGCATTTGCGAGCATGCCGGCCTCGGATTTCCAGCCGGATTTCGATCGGGCCGGGAAACTGATCGCGCAAGGGAAATTCGCCGAGGCGGAGGGTTGCTACCGGGAGATGCTGTTGCGCGGCGAACCGCGTGAAGCCATTCTGCGGGCGTTGGTTGAACTGTTTCTCCAGTCCCGGCGCGCCAGGGATGCGGTTGATACCCTCGTGGCCCTGACCGAGGAGGCGCCGGACAGTCTTTATTACTATGTGCGGCTGGGTGCGCTGCTCGAAGGGCTGAACCAGCCGGAGGCTGCGATCGCCCACTACCAACGGCTCCTGCAGCGCCAGCCCGCAATGGCGGCTGCCCACTTCAACCTTGCCCTGCTGTATAAAAAGGTGAAGCGCTATGAGAGCGCAGTCGATGCCTACGAAAAGGCGATCGGTCTGGGCATCGACCGGGTCGAGGAGGTTTACTCGAACCTGGGCGTGTTGTACTCGGAAATGCGCAACGGAGTTCAGGCGAGGGTACAGTACCAGCGCGCCCTGGACATCAATCCGGCATATCTTCCCGCACTGTTCAATCTGGCCGGATTGCTGGAGGAAGCGGGAGAAAGGCAGGAGGCGATTACGCTCTATGAGCGTGTCCTGGCCATCAATTCGCGCCACTGGGATTCCCTGTCAAGACTGGCGCACGTGAAAAAGGTCATGCCGGGCGAGGCCGGACTGATTGAACGACTTGTGAAGGGGGTTGAGAACACGGCGGGCGTGCCGGCTGCGCAGGAAGGACTCTACTTTGCGTTGGGCAAGGCGCTGGACGATCTGGCGCGGTATGACGACGCGTTCAAGGCCTTCAAGGCGGCGAACAGCCTGGGGCAATTGCGCCACCCGCCCTATGACCGGCGCGTCGTCGAACAGGCTTTCGAGAAGATCATTAAGTTGATTAATGCTGACTGGATCCAGGCGTCGTCCACCGATTTGACCGCCGCCCCGATCTTTATCTGTGGCATGTTTCGCTCCGGCTCGACGCTGGTCGAACAGATGCTTGCCGCCCACCCTGCGATCCAGGCCGGGGGAGAGCTCGATTACCTGCCGTGGCTGGTGGCCAGAAAGCTCGCCCCTTATCCGGAGCGGGTGGCGGGCACACCGAAGTCGGAACTCGCAGAGCTTGGGAAGGAATATGTTTCGAGGGTGCAGGCCATGTTCCCGGATGCCGACAACATTACCGACAAACAACCTGAAAATTTTCTGCGGCTGGGATTGATAAAGGCCCTGTTTCCGCGCGCCCGCATCGTGTATACGAAACGCAATCTCCCGGATAATTGCCTGTCCGTTTACTTCCAACAACTCGACGCCAATCTCAATTATGCGACCGACCTCGATAACACAGGTCACTATTACCGGCAGCATGAACGCCTGATGGCCCATTGGCAGCGATGCCTTGGCGACGCCATTTATACGGTTGATTACGACGAACTGATCCAGTCCCCCGCAACCGTGCTGCGCGGGCTGCTTGCCTTTCTCGGGCTTGAGTGGGATGAGCGCTGCCTGAGGTTCCAGCAGGCCGATGCCATGGTAAAAACGGCAAGCGTCTGGCAGGTCCGGGGTGAATTGCACTCCCGGTCCAGTGGTCGCTGGAAGCATTACGCGGCGCATGTCGGGAGTCCGGGCGCGGCTGCGAATTAGTGCATGGTGGAGCCTGGTAACCTTGGACGACATTGAAGCCGAACAACTGATGCGCACGGCAAAGACGCGGATGGATGGGGGCGACCCCGCGTCGGCGCGTGAAATGCTCGAGCGTGCCGCCGGCGCCCGGCCTGCAGATATCAATATCCTCATGCTGCTGACTGTTGCGTGCCGGATGCAACGCGACAATCGGGCCGCATTAAACACCATTGCCGCAGCGCTGAAACTGGATCCCTATTCGTTCCTGGCACACCTTTCGCGGGGAGCGGCGCTGGAGGACCTGGGTGAACGCGTTGCGGCCGCGGATGCATACCGGTCGGCGTTGGCGCTGGCCCCACCCAAGTCGAAGCTGCAACCTCCGTTGCAGGCGTCTCTCGCACATGCCACGCAGGCGGTAAAACTGGAATCAGAGCGGCTCCAGCGCTATCTGCTGGAAGCCGTCGCGGCGGAACGGACGCATTATCCGGAACGGGAACTGCGGAGATTTGACGAGTGCCTGAACATATTTTCCGGTTGCGCGCGGCCTTTCGTACATGAGTGCTCGCTTTTGCACTTACCGCAATTGGCGGCGATCCCTTTTTATGACGAATCATTGTTCCCGTGGCTTTCGCGCCTGGAACAGGCCACCGGCGTCATCCGGGAGGAATTGACTGCTGTAATTGCGGAAGAATCGAAAAAATTTCACCCCTATATCCAGTATCCGGAGGGGTCGCCACTGCGCCAGTGGAAGGAACTCAATCACTCTCCGTCATGGACCGCGTTCGATTTGTGGCGTGATGGAAAAAAGTTCGAGGCCAACTGCGCGCGCTGTCCGAACACAGCTGCGCTGCTTGCGGCCCTGCCCATGGCCGAGCAGCAGGATTGCGCGCCGACTGCCATGTTCTCCGTGCTGGCGCCGCATACGCGCATCCCCCCGCACACGGGATCAACCAACGTGCGATTGATCGTCCACCTGCCGCTGATCCTGCCGCCAGGATGCCGTTTTCGCGTCGGCAATGAAATTCGCGATTGGCAACTCGGCAGGGCATGGGTCTTTGATGACACCATCGAGCACGAGGCGTGGAACGACAGTGACGACACACGCGTGATTCTCATATTTGACGTCTGGAACCCCATGGTCACGGAGATCGAGCGCGCACTGGTTTCGTCAATGATGAACGCGCGCCGCCAGTTCCTGTGAAAGCTGCGGATTTGCCCACGCAATGAGCGCGACTGAAGCGATTTCCCTACCAGAGGCATTTGCCGCCCTGCAGCAGGGAAGAATTGGGGAGGCGCGCCGCATGTTCGAAGCTCTTGCGGGGCAGGGCGCAGGTGCAGCCACAGCGTGGCTGGGTCTGGCCTATTCCTGCTCCGGTCTTGGCGATGAGGAAGCGGCCTCATCGGCAGTGGACCGGGCGCTGGCGCTCGAGCCTCAGAATCTGCGCGCCCTGTTGTTCAAGGCGGATCGCCTGGCCGCAGGCGGAATACCGCGGAAATCGCTGGCAATCTATGATCGCGCGCTGCGGGTGGCAGCGGCAGCGCCGGGCCAATTGCCGCCGGATGTGCAACAGGGATTGCGCCGGGCGCAGGCGATGACGGAGAAGTTTGCGGCTGAATACGCGGATTTTCTGTTGGGGGCTCTTGACGCCAGAGGGTATCGGGCCGCGGAAGCCAGCTCCCGATTCAACCTGTCACTGGATATCTGCCTGGGACGCAAGCAGGTTTTTTACCAGAAACCAAGCCGCTTTTACTTTCCGGGGTTGCCACAGCGCCAGTTTTACGAACGCCGGGAATTTCCGTGGCTGGCGGAGCTGGAATCAGCGACCGGCCGGATTCGGAATGAACTGTTGTCCGTGATGGCCGGGCCAGATCGGTTCAAACCATACCTTCAGTCAAACCCGGATTCCCCCGCGCCGGATGCCGCCGCTGCGGGGATCATGGACAATCCGGACTGGGGCGCATTGTATCTATGGGAGTACGGCCGCCTCGTTGAGGAAAACGCCGACCTGTTCGAACGCAC
>MGYT01000041.1:0-113 GCA_001801865.1 Gammaproteobacteria bacterium RIFCSPLOWO2_02_FULL_61_13 | reverse complement strand
CGCTGCCACGAATAAAAGGCCAGTTGCCAATAGTGCTGTTCTCCCGCTTGGCCGCCCGTACGCATATTCCCCCGCATCATGGCATGCTCAATTCGCGGCTGATTTGCCATTTG
>MGYT01000040.1 GCA_001801865.1 Gammaproteobacteria bacterium RIFCSPLOWO2_02_FULL_61_13 | reverse complement strand
CGCGCTGACCGAGCCGCAGGCGGGCTCCGATCCGGCTGCGATGCGCACGACAGCGGTGAAAAAGGGCGACCGCTACGTCCTCAACGGCGAGAAGATCTATATCACCAATGCCGGTCCCGCGCACGTGTTCACCGTGATGGCGATCACTGACCGGTCGAAGGGCGTCAAGGGCATCTCCGCGTTCATCGTCGAGCGCGGGTTTCCGGGCTTCAGCGTCGGAAAGAACGAGCTCAAGATGGGCATGCACGGCTGCAGCACGGCGCCCCTCGCGTTCAGCGAATGCGAGGTGCCGGCGGAGAACCTTCTTGGCGCCGAGGGGATGGGCTACGTGCAGGCGATGAAGACGCTGACCGCCGGCCGCGTCACGGTATCCGCCCGCTGCTGCGGCATGATGGACAAGCTGATCGAGCAGTGCATCGATTACATGAAGGTGCGCACGCAGGGCGGAAAAAAACTCGCCGAGCACCAGGGTCTGCAGTGGATGCTCGCCGACATGGCGGTGAGCCGCGATGCGGCGCGCTTGCTCACCCAGCGCGCGATCGACACGCTCATGCTCGGCGAACGCGGCACCATGGAAGCCTCGGTCGCGAAGCTCTATGCGACCGAAGCGCTCGGCCGGGTGGTGGACGCCGCGGTGCAGATCCACGGGGGCATGGGCTACATGCGGGAAGCGGGAATCGAGACCACGTTCCGCGATGCGCGCATCGTGCGCATCTACGAGGGCACCTCCGAGATCCAGCGCAACATCATCGCCGGACAGTTGCTCAAAGATCAGTGAAATGTGAAAAGTGAAACGTGAAATGTGAAACGTCATGACGAACCCCTCTCCCCCATCCACTGGGGGAGAGGGTAGGGTGAGGGGGATCACTTTTCACGTTTCGCATTTCACTCAAGGACGACATGGCAAACGTAAAGGAGCTGATGAGCCTCGAAGGGCGTGTGAGCGTGGTCACCGGCGGGGCGACGGGGATCGGCCTGCAGATGGCGACGGCGCTCGCCGAGGCGGGTTCGAATATCGTCATCTGCTCGCGCAAGCTGGAAAACTGCGAACAGGCGGCGCGGGGGATCGAAAAGATCGGAGTCAAGGCGCTCGCCGTCGGCTGCGACGTGACCAAACCCGATCAGGTCGAAACCATGAAGGAAGCGACGCTGAAGAAATTCGGGCGCGTCGACGTGCTCGTCAACAACGCAGGCCGGGCGTGGGCAGCGCCACCGGAGGAGATGCCGCTCGAACGCTGGCAGCAGGTGTTCGATCTCAATGCCACGGGGCCGTTCCTGTGCGCGCAGTCGGTCGGGCGCGAGATGATCAAGGTGAAGCGCGGCAAGATCATCAACATCGCCTCAGTCGCCGGCTTGGTCGGGCGCAATCCCCGGAACTACAATTCCGTTGCCTACAGTGCGAGCAAGGGTGCGCTGGTGAACTTCACGCGCGATCTGGCGGTGAAGTGGGCGCAGCACAACATCCAGGTGAACTGCATCTGCCCGGGATTTTTCGTGACGCCGCTCAATGAGAAGCTCTACCAGAGCAACAAAGAGAGCATCCACCGGGACATCCCGCTCGGGCGCACCGGCGGGCCGGATGACCTGAAGGGCGTAGTCGTCCTCCTTGCCTCCGATGCGTCGAACTTCATAACCGGCGCCATCATTCCCGTGGATGGCGGTGCGTTTGCGTGGTAACACTTGCCCCTTCAGGGTGCGCGGTGAACCGCCGCGCGGAGCGCTTCCACCGCTTCCGGATTCATGAGCGAACCGGTATCACCTGGTGCGTTACCGGTCAATACCGCGCGCACGAGCCGCCGCATGATTTTCTCGTTACGCGTCTTCGGCAGCTCCGGCACGAGCAGCACCCGCCTGGGACGGTACGGGGGACCGAAGCGTTCGGCGACGCGCTCGGCAAGCGTTGAGCGCAGTCGATCCTCATCATTTGCATCCATTGCTGGCACGCAAACGCATACCAGCGCGGAGCCGGTGATGGAATCGGGAACCCCGACCGCCGCGGCCTCCGCCACCATGCCCGATGCGAGCAATACCGCTTCGATTTCTGCGGGGCCGGTGCGTTTTCCGGCGATCTTGATCGTGTCGTCGGAGCGGCCCAGCATGTACCACAATCCGTCCTCATCGCGCCGCGCAAGATCGCCCTGCACCCGCACGCCGGGAATCTGGCGCCAGTAACTTTCGAGATAGCCCGCCGGATCGCGCCACAGCCCGCGGGTGAGACCGATCGAGGGCTTCCGCAGCACCAGCTCACCGACTTCCCCCGGCGCACACGGGCGCCCCTCAAGATCGACGACATCCGCGCCGGAACCCGGAACCGCGCTGCCGAACGCACACGGTTTCAGCGGCCGGTGGAAGGATCCGATGAGAATCGCACCGCCGCATTCGGTGCCGCCGCCATAATTCAGGATCGGGATGCGACCGCGGCACACATGCTCGAAAAACCACAGCCACGCTTCGTCATTCCAGGGTTCGCCGGCGGTGACGACCGCGCGGAGCGACCCCAGGTCGCGCGCCGCCACGACATCAGCACCGTGCCGCATCAGTTGCCGCACCGTAGTAGGTATCGTCCCGAGCATCGTGACGCGATGGCGTTCGATGAGCCGCCACTGCCGCCCCGGGTCGGGATAATCCGGCGCGCCCTCGGCGAGCACCATGGCCGCGCCGAGCAACGTCGAGGCGATCACGACCTTGGGGCCTGCCACCCATCCCATGTCGCTCATCCACATCCAGCGATCGGTCGGTTTGAGGTCCAGACACAGCCCCACGTCGAGGAGATTCTTCCCGATCACGCCGCAATGGGTGTGCACGGTGCCCCTCGCCCTGCCCGTCGTGCCCGAGGTGTACATCAGCATCACCGGCGCTTCCGCGGGCATCGCCTCGGTGGGTGAATCCGGCGGTTGCGCGCGTATGAGTTCCGCCCACCACAGGTCGCGTCCCGGGCACATCGGGGCATCGCCGCCCCCGCGCGCGAGGACGACGACGTGGCGCAGCGCCGCGGCCTCCGTGGCGGCGTGGTCCAATGTTTCCTTCATGGCGATACGCTTGCCGCGCCGCCACGCGAAATCCACGGTGATGACGGCTTTCGCTTCGCCGTCGTTGAGACGGTCGGCGATCGGTTGCGGACCGAATCCCGAGAAGAGCGGCATCGCGATCGCACCCACTTTCGCGATCGCGAAAAAGGCCGCAACCGTCTCGGGGAGCATCGGCATGTAGAGCGCGATCACGTCGCCGCGCCTGATTCCGAGCGCACGCAGTACGGAGGCAAGCCGTGAGGTTTCGGCGTCGAGTTCGGCATAGCTTAAGCGCCGCCGCTCGCCACGCTCGCCCTCCCAGATCACCGCCGTGCGCGTCCACGTTGGCGTGCCACGGTGCCGGTCGAGACAGTTGAGAACGAGATTCGTCTCGCCTCCTACGCACCAGCGCGGCCACTCGATGCCCGCAGTGGTATCGAGGATGCACTCGTAAGGCCGGTAAAAGCGCACCGCGAAAAATCGCAGCACCGCGTCCCACAACCAGGCCGGATCGGCATCGGCGCGCGCAATCAGCGCTTCGTAGTCGCGGAGCCCGTGTTCCCGGAGGAAGGCGGTAATCGTGGTATGGCTTAACAGCTCGGGCGTGGGCTCCCAGACGAACGGCATATTCCTCCCGAACATCAGCGCCTGCGCTTCCGGCGCATACAGCATGATCCAAAGGCGCCGGAATTCGCCATAAAGTATCACCGCGCCTCTGAAAGTTTCTCGACCACGTCATTACGCACCAGCACGCGAGCGCACAGCTCCCAACGATCGCGGTCGGGGTCAATAGTTTCCTGGTAACGCACCTCGAAAACGTCACGAGCCTGCCGGCGCAGGTGCATGCAGGTGTCCATCATATCGTCGAGCGTTTCGATGGTCTCGATCCACTCGTCCTCGATGGTGAGCCCCTGAGCCGTCTAATTTCTGTACACTCGTCAATGCAGCTTGCAGCGTCGCGGCCAATCGCCTTCCCGCGCGCGCGTGAAAGCGCTTGACCTTTCCGATTTTTCCTTTGATATGCGCCAGCGGAACGTTACTTACCGTCCCGTTGCCAGCGTTGAGAGTATTCGACGCCCTGTGTACCAAGCAACGAACGGCTTGCCGCTCGCGAACGGGCAGCGCGGGATGCGCGTTGACCACGAGGTTGTTGACCAGCATTGCCTCGTTCCGCTCGAAGATGGCGTGCTTCCGGTACTTCGGCGAAAAGCCGTCCCGTTTGATGAACGAATAGACGGCTGAAATCACCTCGCTCTTCTGTCCTCGCGTGAGCGGTTTCGACGAGGACCCCGTGATGTCATCGGCGAGCCTCGAGTATCTCAAGCCCTTTGCGGCCAGGTGCCGGACCAGCTCGTACTCAGTGCGCCAGAACACAAGATTCGCCAGATAGCTGCTGGTCTTGGCGCCTTGCGGCAAAAAACCTCGCCGCGTAGTCAGCCGCGTTAGACAATCAGCCACCCCTGCCGGAAAACGGAAGAAGTGTTTCCAAATGTCCCGAACTTGGTGAGATGTCGTGGATGGGTAGAAATCGGCGATATCTTCATTGATCACACACGCCTGGCCGGCGTGAATGGCTGCATTCCGCGCGTAATCGCGGGGATTCTCCGGATCTCGGATCCCGCCTTGCAGATAGAGCGGGTATCGCACCTTGGATAGGATTCGGGTCTTGATGAGATGCTGCACTCTTTTTAGCGCGTGATCCGCGTCATACGTCTTGCGCACAGAACCGTCTTTCTTCTGCTGCGGAACCAGCCTGTACATCTGATTGGCCTTTCGAGCCAAGCGGCAAAGCTGCTTGCACGAAATCTCAAGCACCTCGGCCAGCGTGTCGAGATTCTGGATAGGCCCGTGGCTATAGAAGGGTTTGAGCAGGTTCGGGTGCATTGAGCAGACTCAACGCGGCAAACGCGAGCTTTTCCTGCAATTCCGGATCGAGGCCGGAGAGCTCTTTCTGGTCAGCGGCGAGAAAAAACAGAATGCCTGAGGGCACACCCAGCGCCACAGCCAGTTTTTGGATCGTGGAAAGTGTAGGGTCCTTTCGCTTGTTTTGCTCCAGCAGCGAAAGGTAGGAAACGGATAAGCCGGCGCGCGCAGCGAGTCCAGCCTGCGTGAGGCCTCGCTGCGTCCGGCACAGGGATATGGCTTTTCCTAGATTCATCAGTCGCAAGATTGGTAATGGTTTGCTGCGTCACTGCGGGCCAAAGAATCGATGGACGATTTCAGCGAGGTTCGTCGCGGCGTTCAGGCACTTGGCCAAAACTTCCAGCCCTCGCGCCTGCAACTCCGCATCGACCATTACGTCTTCGTTCACGTTCTCCAAGCATTGCTCAAGTCGGTGTATTACCTCATCAAGCTCCGCAGTGACGCCGACATCTGGCTCTTCGTGCATCCGTGCGCGGAGCGCTTTTAGCGCATCTACGCACTGCTCTAACAGATGGTGTTGCATTTGCATGCTTTCTCCTTTCCGGGCGACATTGCCCAGCCTCGCAAGCAAGCGCCAGAACGGAGAGAGCCAGACACCACAAACCACCCCAACAAACCAGCCTCCCAATTGCTCATGGCACGCGCCAATGCGAACTCCACTCGACACCATTTGGCATCGACCGTCGTTCGACGACACGAACCCGAGAACGAGGACGCCGACGACCGGGCCAGACGTCGACCCGCTGTCGCGTTTGCGCCCGCGCTTACGCGGGGGTTCCCGCCTTTCGGCGGAACGGACTTACCAAGCCTCTCGCTTCAAGGCCTCGGAGAACCAATCTGTTAAAGAGCGCACCCGAGCGAATCGCTCGGCCAAGTTGATAGTAACTAAAATTTGACCCGGAGTCAATAAAGGCGCGCTTCTGGCTATTAATCGTGAAGGGCTCTTGAGCTTGCCAAGGATGTTCCGGATGACGGGAAAGCGATATGTTGCGATAACTTGATTTCAGCGACACGCTCTCTTGACGTGTCGCCGCCAGCGACATAAGCTGCAGACATGGTGCAAAAAGCGACTTTCGGCGACATGACCTCTGCGGTTGGGTGGATGCCGGATCGCCCCTACAACGATCTGCCCCGTCTCCCTCCCACCGTCGAGCTTGAGAGCAAACCCGTTCTGAAGCAATGCGTTACCGCACGAGCGGCGCTCGCCGAACTGAAGCAGGCTGCAGCGCTGATCCCAAACCCCGCGATGCTGATCAACACCCTCCCTCTTCTGGAAGCCCGGGCGAGTTCGGAGATCGAGAACATCGTCACCACCGCCGACAAGCTGTTCCGGCACCTGCAAGCCGATGCTGGCGCGGATCCGGCAACCAAGGAAGCACTGCGGTACCGGCGCGCGCTGCTCGAAGGTGTCCAGGCGCTCAAGACCCGGCCGCTGACGACGCGCACCGCGGAGTCGATCTGCACGCAGATCAAGGGCGTCGAGATGAGCGTGCGCAGGGTGCCGGGTACCGCACTCGCGAATGACGCCACCGGCGAGGTGATTTACACGCCACCCGAGGGCGAAGCGCGCATCCGCGACCTGCTTGCCAATTGGGAGCGCTTTCTGCACGAGGAAGAAACGATCGACCCGCTCGTCCGGATGGCGGCAGCGCATTACCAGTTCGAGGCAATTCATCCATTCACCGACGGCAACGGGCGAACCGGGCGTGTGGTGAACAGCCTGTTCCTCGTCGAGCAGGGCCTGCTGCCACTCCCGATCCTCTACCTCAGTCGCTACATCATCGCGAACAAAGCGGACTATTACCGCCTGCTCCTTGCGGTCACGCGCGAAGGTGCCTGGGAGGCATGGCTACTCTACATGCTGCGCGCCGTGGAAGACACGGCGACGTGGACTACCGCTAAGATCGGCGCGGTCCGAAAACTTGCTGCCGACACCACCGAGTACGTGCGCGTGAAACGCCCGAAGATTTACAGCCGCGAACTCGTGGATGTGGTCTTCGAGCAGCCGTACTGCCGCATCGCGAACCTCGTTGAGGCCAGGATCGCCGGCCGCCAGGCGGCGTCCCGCTATCTCAAGGCGCTCGTATCAATCGGCGTCCTGCGCGATCAGGTCTTCGGCAAGGAGAAGCTCTTCGTGCACCCGAAGCTGATGACCCTGCTCACGCGCGACAGCAACGTGATTCAGGCCTATCGGTGAGCGTAACACCTGATGCGCACGCTCACGTAGAATAATGTCTGCGGGACCGCTGCAAGATTGATTGTGCTCCCTTCCTTCGGGACCTGCAGTCTGACAGGCCGCCAGCGCACAGGAGGTTCTCACCATGCTGAAACTACAGGGTGTCATCGATATCCACACCCACCCTTTCACCGAGGAGACGGTCAAAGGGCAGGGTCTCTCTTATACCGAGGCCCACGACTACTTCGCCAAGAGCCCAAACTC
>MGYT01000039.1:858-26792 GCA_001801865.1 Gammaproteobacteria bacterium RIFCSPLOWO2_02_FULL_61_13 | reverse complement strand
GTCTTGCCATGGTCAACATGACCAATCGTCCCGACATTCACATGCGGCTTGTTACGCTGAAATTTCTCCTTGGACATGGGGGCGTCTCCTCGTGATGGCAGAAGGTGTTAAACGCAAAATACCCGGTGCAGAGTCTCAACTTTGGAGCCCATAATCGGAATCGAACCGATGACCTCTTCCTTACCAAGGAAGTGCTCTGCCGACTGAGCTATATGGGCGGAAAACAAAGCTATAAGCGCCAAGCCATAAGCAACAAGTGACACCATCAACGCCATTGCCTTTCACCTTATCCGTCGGTTGCTTGTAACTTGTCGCTTGTAGCTGCCTTACTGGAGCGGGTGATGGGAATCGAACCCACGTCATCAGCTTGGAAGGCTGAGGTTCTACCATTGAACTACACCCGCATTGGGCCTTCCCTGCCTCGAGTTCACTGGTATCGCGCAAACCGGGTCCGGATTCCAGACAACGACACAAAAAGTGAAAAGTCCAAAGTTAAAAGATGACTGCGCGACCCCTTTTCACTTTTACCTTTATACTTTCCACTCTGGTGGAGGGGGTAGGATTCGAACCTACGAAGGCATGGCCAGCAGATTTACAGTCTGCCCCCGTTGACCGCTTGGGTACCCCTCCAAAAATGCAAGCCGAGCATTTTCATTGATGGGTAGTGTACTGTCAACAATAAGCTATTGTTTTTCAGCCGCCTTTACGTAAAACGCTGCCAGATACCGCGTCCCGAATTTCTGTGGGTCCGTCGGCCCCTCCCAGTGCGCCGGGAATGAAGTAGTCGACACCTTTGGGGAAGTACCGGCGTGCCTGCAGCAGAGTCCGGGCCGGGGATCGTCCAGAAGGGTTCGCGCTGGTGGAAACCAGTGGTCCGGCGCGGCCAGTCAGGTACTGGACCAGGGGATGCGCGCTTTGGCGAATCGCGATTCCTGACTGCACCCCGGTCAACCAATGGGGGGCTTGGGGAGACGCAGGAATGACCCAGGTTACCGGTCCTGGCCAGGTGGCATTCCAGATCTCCGGGTCGACGCGGCGCAAATCCAGCAATCCCTTCACCTGAGCAAGGGAACTTATCAATATAATCAATCCCTTATGGTATCCCCGCCCCTTGAGGCGAAGTATCCGTTTTACCGCTTCGGGATCATCGAAACGGCACCCCAGGCCAAAAACACCTTCCGTAGGATAAATAATGACTCCGCCACCGGCCAAGGCCCGGCAAGCGCAGCGCAAATGCCAGGTACCTGCCACGGGTCTTTACTAAACCAAGGGTGGCGACTTTGATTTGGCAGCCGCTTTGCGGGGCTTACTTGCCGATTTCCTGGACGCAGCCTTGCGCTTGGGCGCCGCAGCCTCTGCGCTGGCCAGCAAAAGAGCCTCGGCTTCCGCCTGGTTGATATCCGCAGGCTCCCGATCCTTGGGAATCCGCGCCTTGTGCTTGGCATCAGTGATGTACGCACCAAAGCGCCCATTGATTATTTCAATCTCGGTACCGGGGAAATGCTTGATTCGCTTGGCCAGGTCGGAGAGTTTCTTCTCGCTGATCAACTCCAGCGCTCGTTCCAGCGACACCTTGTAGGGATCGTCGTCCTTTTTCAATGATGCGAATTTGCCCCCAAACCGCACGTACGGGCCAAATCGGCCAACGTTTACGACGATTTCCTGCCCATCGGCGGTTTGCCCCAGTGCCCGCGGGAGCAAAAAGAGGTCCAACGCCTCCTGCAATGTCAGCGTATCAATGCGTTGACCCGGGCGCAGCCCGGCAAACCGGGGTTTATCCGGGTCGTCCTTTGTGCCAATTTGCGTGAACGGACCGTAACGCCCCATCCGCACCGACACCTGCAAACCGGATTTGGGATCGACGCCCAGGATGCGCGCCTGCGTCACTTCGCTGCGGCTGACGTTCAACTCCTTTTCCTTCAGCGTCTCCGAAAACGGGCGCCAGAATGCCTCCAGCAGCGGAACCCACTCCTTCTCCCCGCGCGAAACCGCATCCAGCTCGTCTTCCAGACGGGCGGTAAAATCGTAATCTACATAGTCCTTGAAATGGGCGGTGAGAAAACGATTTACGATCCTGCCCACTTCCGTCGGCGAAAAGCGCTTCTTGTCGAAATCCACGTATTCGCGCTGCCGCAACGTCGAAATGATTGAGGCATAGGTGGACGGCCGGCCGATACCGCGCTCTTCCAGCGCTTTGACCAGGCTGGCCTCGGTATAACGGGGAGGCGGCTCGGTAAAATGCTGCTCGGCCCGGAGGTCACTCAGTTTCAGCACGTCGCCCTGGGCCAGCGGTGGCAGCTTTACCTCGTTCTCATTATCTTCCTTGCCGTTTTCATCGGCGCTTTCCTGGTATACGGTCATGAACCCCGGTTCCGCCACGGTTGATCCGCTGGCACGGAAGACATTTCCTTTCCCGCACTCAAGATCCACCGCGACAGTGTCAATGACGGCGTGGTTCATCTGTGAGGCCACGGTTCGTTTCCAGATCAATTCATACAAGCGAAACTGCTCGGGGCTGAGTTTGTCCTTTAACTGCCGTGGTTTGCGGAAGGCAGAAGTGGGACGGATCGCCTCGTGCGCCTCCTGGGCATTCTTGGAAGTGGTCTTGTATTGGCGCGCATGTGCCGGCAAAAGTTCCTTCCCGTACTCCGAAGTAATGAATTCCCGAATCTCGTGCAACGCGTCTTTCGCCAGGGTCACGGAGTCAGTGCGCATGTACGTGATCAGGCCCACCGCGCCTTCTCCGACATCTATACCCTCATACAGCTGCTGCGCCACGCGCATGGCTTTTTGCGCAGTGAATCCCAGCTTGCGCACTGCTTCCTGCTGCAGGGTCGAAGTAATGAACGGCGGCGAGGGCTGGCGCCTGCGTTGTTTCTTCTCCACGCCGGCCACGACCAGTTTCCCGTTCGCGGCGTCGACCAACGACTTGCGGGCGGCTCCCGCCGCCTTCCCGTCCTCGATGCTGAACTGGGTCATTTTCTCGCCGGCCAGTTGGGTAAGACGGCCCATAAACGGGGTTTGCGCATGTGCGACATCCGCCTCAATCGTCCAGTACTCCCGGCGCTTGAAGCGCTCTATCTCTTCCTCGCGTTCCGCGATCATCCGCAACGCCGGACTCTGCACGCGTCCGGCGGACAAACCGCGCTTGATCTTCTTCCATAACAACGGAGACAGATTGAAACCAACCAGGTAATCAAGCGCGCGGCGCGCCTGCTGGGCATTGATTAGTTCCGTGGACAATTCGCGCGGGTGCGCCATGGCTTCCAGAATCGCCGACTTGGTAACCTCGTGGAACACCACGCGCTTTACCGGCTTTCCGTCGAGTACACCGCGCTCCTTCAATATCTCGTGCAGATGCCAGGAGATTGCCTCGCCTTCGCGATCCGGGTCCGTCGCCAGATACAGCACATCCGCAGTCCGCATTGCCTTGGCGATGGCGTCGACAGACTTGGCATTTTTTTCGATAACCTCATAGCGCATGCTGAAACCGTTATCCGGATCCACGGCGCCGGACTTCGGCTGCAGATCCCGGACATGCCCATACGACGCCATGACCTTGTAGCCCGGACCGAGATAGCGGTTCAGAGTCTTGGCCTTGGCGGGTGATTCGACGATTACCAATGAATCCGACATGCAATGAAGCTTCCTTGAGTTGGGGGTGAACTTCCTTAAAACCTGCGTGGGGGTCGGTGCGGACTTAATGCAATACAGCCTGCATGTCGTCCATGACCAAATCCTCCATCCACGCCACACTGGACTCCCGACCCGGGAGATTCAGCAAAACCATCAAGACAATCCATTTGAGCTGATGCAGTTCCACTTCATCAAATTGCAACGCCATCACCCGATCCATGACCATTTCGCGCTCGGGGGGCGACAACACCTGGGCCTGCTCCAGATACAACAGGAATCCCCGGCAATCCGCGTCAAGCTTTTCCATCTCTTCCGCGTTGAACACCCGCAGCGAGACATGGGCAGCAAGCTCATGCGCGGGCGCGTTTTCCCGCAGCGAGGCCAGCCCGTCAAGCCATTCCAGGGCGCGCGTCACCTGACGCTCCTCAAACCCGGCCTCAAGCAGCCCGATGCGAACTGAGTCTGCGTTTGTGTCCACGTCGGCTTCATCGTCAACGTGACTGTCAAACAGATACATAAGCACATCCATTACAGTTTGCTTCATTGAAGACTCTGAATTTATCTCCGCACTATCCTGCCGCCAGGCAGGATTTCGATATGTCCACTGATTTCCAGACTGGACAGGAGGGAGGCCGTGATTCCAGCAGCCAGTCCCGTCTGGTCAACAAGCTCATCCATGGCAACGGGTCCGAATCCTATATTATCAAGCAGTAGTCTGCAGCGTTCGTCAAGACCCCCGACATCACACTGCCCCTGTGGCAGCGTTTTGGACACAGCCGCCGTGCAGCCTGCAAGTTCCCGAATCTCTTCAAGAATGTCATCAATGCCGGCGACCAGTTTTGCCCCTTGTTTAATTAAATGGTGACAGCCTTGCGCCATGGGATTTTTTATTGATCCAGGAATGGCAAACACCTCCCGCCCTTGAGCTGCGGCGAGGCCGGCGGTGATTAGAGAACCGCTGCGCCGCGCCGCCTCTACCACCAACGTACCCAGAGAAAGCCCGCTGATTATCCGATTGCGGCGCGGGAAGTTCACCGCCAGAGGTGGCATGCCGACGCCGAACTCGGTGATTACCGCGCCTTGTTCCGCGATGCGCTGTGCCAGCCCTGTATTGCGGCGCGGATAAACCTGATCAAGGCCGCATCCCTGGACTGCAATCGTTACTCCGCCGGCATTCATGGCACCGACATGCGCCTGCGTGTCTATACCCAGGGCCAAACCGCTGGTTATGCCGATGCCAAGGCGGGCAAGTTCCCCGGAAAACTGCCGTGCCTGGCGCGCACCATCCGGAGACGGATTCCTCGATCCCACCACCGCGAGTTGCGGCGCGCGCAATGCCGCCGGCTGACCACGCACATATATCACCGCGGGAGGATCCGGAATGTTGCGCAGCAGGTCGGGAAAGAGACGATCGGCGAAGGTCAGGATTGTGCCGCCACCTGTGTCCAGCCAGCGCAGATCGGATTCCACACTGGCCCAGTTCGGCGCGGCAAGATACTCACTCAGCCCGGGGCTGACCCCGGTCCCTGCCACGCTGCGGGGATCATCGAACCACCTGGCAATTAATCCGGATTCGGTTGCCAGAGCTGCAAGCAACGGCGGCGGCACGGCGGGTCCATGCGCCAGCGCCAGCCAACAGGATAGGTCCGGTGCGGACATTGCGTCTTCCATGACGGCACTCCGTGGATAATCAAAATGAAAATGCCCCGGTGTGCTTTCGCACACCGGGGCATCAGAGCATAACGCAGATGGCCGGCCTGCCAAAGCCGGTTAAATCACCTCTACAGGTTGCGCACAGCGTCACTCAATTTGAGTGCGCTCGTGACCTCCATCACCAGGGCATAGCTGACCTCGGGGAAGGTGCGAAATACCATGATTACACCGGAGTATTCCTCCGGCAGCGTCACGTCGTCGCCATGATTTTTCGACAGGGCCAACCATTCCTTCAACGCCGACTGTTCGCCCTGGCGGATCGCCGCATCATCCGTCACTACCTTGCCGCTTTGGAACACACCAAGGACATTACCCACTTCCAGGCCACTCTTGGCCCCAACATCCAGCACCACAACCTGGTACTGGCCGATTTGGGACAGGCCATCAATCACGGAAATAATGGCGCCTTGCACATCCTTTGAGGGTGCCCGCGGAATAAAGTCCGAACTGACCTCCGCCTTGGACTGTGGCACAAGTCGATCGCCATCCAGCACTTCCCGATCTGAATGGGTGATGGTCAGCGTCGCCGGATCGCCGAATTTCTCAACCCTGGCATCGCCAACGTACAACGCCTCGTATCCCAGGATGCGGCCATCGGATTTGCTGCGATAAGCCGGCCCCTTTCGATACAGGGTGTAGCGCCGCTCAGCGCCGTCACCACCGGAGAGTCCCTTGACATAGACCCGGCTGCCGGTGCCGTTGACCAAGTGTTGATCATAGCTGGATACAATGTATGGCCACGAATCCATTTCCCCTTCATTCATTACTAGGGGTCGGGACAGAAACTCGCGGATAGCTTCAATCGGGATACTGGGGATGGCATCATCACGCGCTTCGGTGCGGACTTCGGGCGACATTTTCACGTTGCGGCCCGGGCCACCACTGGTAACACTGAGTACGGGCGAGCCATCTTCGTAGGTCAGGCTGACCACGTCGCCCGGATAGATCAGATTCGGATCGGCGATCTGCGGATTTCCCTTCCAGATCTCCGGCCAACGCCAGGGCTGGGTCAGGAAACGCCCGGAAATTCCCCAGAGCGTATCGCCCTTTTCCACCACGTATTTTTCGGGGCTGTCCGAGTTAACCTGTACCTCATCGGCAAAAGTCAGCGCGGGGGCAATCAACAATACAAATGACAGCGAAATTTTATTAAGCATGGCCGGTACCTTACGGATAATCCTTAATGTAGATTAGCAAAAGTGGTGCCGAATGTCATGGTGCTGATTATTCCCGCGGCAAAATCAACCTAAGAATGGATTTTCCTTTATACTATCAGTAGGTTACCGATTTTATGGCAAGATAATAATGAGCCTTTTACCGGTTTTGCATTTCCCGGATCCGCGCCTGCGCAAGCAGGCCAAGCCGGTCGTGACCATGGATGCCTCTGTTCGCACCCTTGCTGATGACATGCTCGAAACCATGTATGCCGAGCGCGGCATCGGGCTTGCCGCCATCCAGGTAAACGTCCAGCTCAGGGTGGTGGTAATGGACCTGTCCGAGGAACGGAATCAGCCGCGGGTATTCATCAATCCGGTGATACTCACCAGCGAAGGCACCGGAGAAGCTCAGGAAGGGTGCCTTTCCGTCCCTGACTTTTACGAAAAAGTCCCGCGTGCCGAACGGGTCACGTACCGGTATCAGGAACTGGATGGCAAAACGATTGAGGCCACGGCGGATGGGTTGCTGGCAGTATGCCTGCAGCACGAGATTGATCATTTGAACGGCAAGTTGTTCATCGATTACCTGTCACCACTCAAGCGCCAGCGCCTGCGCAAAAAGATCGAAAAATCCGAACGGGAACCGGTGCCGGTCCTGTGACAAGCAAGCCTCCCAAGCGGGTGAGTGTCGCCTCGATCAGGCTAAAACGGGCGTGAACGCGGCGTTTGCACGCGGGTCAATGGTCCGGCCGGATTCGCATTTCGCGCCGTGTCGGCCCGGGAAATAAACTTGCGATGGTCTCCGATACCGGCCTGCGCATTGCGTTTGCAGGAACTCCCGAACTCGCCGCTGCGGTTTTGCGGCATGTCCTCAACTCCCGGCGCCACACCATTATCCAGGTCTTCACCCAGCCGGATCGGCCGGCAGGCCGCGGCCGGCATCTGACACCAAGTCCGGTCAAGCAACTGGCGTTGCAACACGGTCTCGCCGTTGAGCAACCGCTTCGACCGGGTGAAATGGATCCGCATGGGCTTCTCTGCAACGCCGATGTGCTGCTGGTTGCGGCCTACGGTATGTTGTTGCCCGCCGGCATACTGCAGCGCGCACGCCTCGGCGCCATCAATGTGCACCTCTCGCTGCTGCCGCGCTGGCGCGGCGCGGCACCCATCCAACGTGCCATTCAGGCCGGGGACGAACTTACCGGAATAACCATCATGCAAATGGATGCCGGCCTGGATACCGGCCCGATCCTTCTGCAGCAATCCTGTCCGATATTTCCCGACGATACGTCTGCGTCATTGCGGGATCGGTTGACGCCATTGGGGGCGGAGTGTGCCTTGCGTGCCATTGAACTGATTGCCGCCGGGGAAATCACCGCCACACCCCAGGATGCGGCGCTGGCTTGCCCTGCGCGGAAGATTGACAAACGCGAAGCACAAATAGACTGGCGCAGTCCCGCGGTCCAATTGGCACGCATGGTTCGCGCTTTCAATCCCTGGCCGGTGTGTCACACGATTCTGGGTGACACCCATTTGCGCCTCTGGCGCGCGCAAGCACTGGCGACACCTCCGCCCGAAGGGTTCAAGGTGCCGGGGACCCTTTGCGCATTCACCCCGGCCGGCATCGATGTGGCAACCGGCAGCGGGATGTTGAGGCTGACGGAAATTCAACTGCCGGGGCGCAAACCAAATATGGCTCATGACTTTTTCAATGCCCATCGCGACTGGGTGCGTCCCGGCATGGTCGCGGCGTGATGCATGAGCGCCCGTATCGCCGCCATTCATAGTGTTGTCGCAGTCCTGGAACACGGCAAAATGCTTGATGAGGCGCTGCCGCTGGCGGTCACCGGCCTGTCGGCTCGTGATCGCGCGCTGGCACAGGAACTAAGTTACGGCGTGCTGCGCTGGTACCACCGCTTTCTGCCCGTGGTAGACCGCCTGCTGCACCGTCCGATGAATCCGGGCGAACTTGATCTTAAGGTTCTGCTGCTGGTGGCGTTGCATGAAATGGAGCACTTGCGCACACCGGACCATGCTGCCGTTTCGGAGGCGGTGGCGGGGACCAGGCTGTTGGGGAAACCCTGGGCCTCCGGGCTCGTAAATGCCCTGCTGCGTCGTTTCCAACGGGAGCGCGTGCAACTGCTGGCTGAAGTCCTGCAGGATCCCGGGGCCCGCCTTGCGCAACCGCGGTGGCTGATGGAAGAAATGCAGCGCGACTGGCCTGGGCATTGGGAACAAATCCTGCTGCATAGCAATGAACGCCCGCCCATGGATCTACGCGTAAATTCCGGCCGCTGCACGCGCGCGCAGTATGTGCAGGTGTTGGCTGACGCGGGCATTGACTCGCATGACTCCCCTATAACGGAATCTGGCGTGCGCCTGACGACTCCGGTCAATGTGCAGGACCTGCCTGGATTTGAGCGGGGTTTGGTCACAGTGCAGGATCTTGCGGCGCAACTGGCCGCTCCGCTGCTTGGCCCGCAGACAGGCGGGCGCGTGCTGGATGCTTGTGCTGCCCCGGGCGGGAAAGCGACCCATATACTGGAGTACTGTCCCGGAATCAGTGAGTTGGTGGCGGTGGACCAGGGCGCGGATCGCGCGGCGTTGCTGGCGACAAGCCTGCGCCGTCTGCAGTTAACCGCCACCATTATCGATGCTGATGCGAGGACCCCCGCGCAATGGTGGGATGGCCGATCGTTTGACCGCATTTTGCTGGACGCCCCTTGCAGCGCCACCGGCGTGATCCGGCGCCATCCGGACATCAAGGTTTTGCGTCATTCAGAACAACTGCCAAAGCTTGAGCAATTACAGGCGGCGCTGCTGGATGCGCTCTGGCCCCTGCTGACCTCGGGCGGCAGGCTGTTATATGTCACCTGTTCCCTGCTGCACCGGGAAAATGACCGGCAGATTGAAAAATTCTCAAGCAAACATAAAGATGTGCGCGTGCTGCCCATCTCCGCAACGTGGGGAACCGCAACGAACTGTGGCAGGCAGACCCTGCCGTCCCTGGATGATACCGACGGCTTCTACTATGCGCTGCTTGAACGTCTTTAGACCAAATCCAGGCCTTTGCTTTCGCGCCCTGGCGGGCGGCCTGCTGTTGCTAGCGCTTGGCGCGGCAAAGGCCGAATCCGACGACGCAGTGGAAGTGCTTTCCGCCGCCAGTAATGTATACGACGGCTGGCACGTGCTCGATGCCTCGATACGATTCGCCTTCGACGCTGAATTGTTCGTGGCGCTGGAGCATGGTGTGCAACTGAATATTGATGTGCTGGTGGAGATCCGGCGCCAGCGGAAGTGGCTCTGGGATCCGGTAATCAGCAGCCATCGCCTGGGCTTTACGCTTCAGCATCATCCGCTTACCGGCGCCTACGTGGTGACGGAACCGATCGCGAAGACCCGGCACGAATTCCCTGACGCGCGCGAAGCATTGCAGTTTCTTGGCACGATTCGCAATTATCACCTGTTGAATGCGGGACTGCTGACCCAGGGTGAGACTTACGACGGATACATCAAGGCGCGTCTGAACATCGATGCGCTGCCGGCGCCACTTAAACCGGTCGCCTACGTGTCGCGCAAATGGCGCGTGGAAAGCGCCTGGTTGAAATGGAGTCTGACTGAACCATGACCCGCGGCGAGCGCAGCATGTTGATTGCCGGAACAGTGCTGTTCCTGTTCATGCTGGCGTCGCTGCTTGCGCTCGGTTCGGCCATGCAGAATTCGACGCGCTTTGGCGATCTGTATGCCCCATTGCTGGTGTTCACCGCCATCGGCCTGCTCATCCTGATCACACTTATCGGCGTGAACCTGCGCAACCTGGTGGTTCAATTCCGCAAGCGCACCCCCGGCAGCCGCATGACCGTGCGCATGGTGACGTTGTTTTCGATCCTGGCGCTGACACCGGTGATGATTGTTTATTACTTCTCCCTGGATTTTCTCCATCGCGGCATCGACAACTGGTTTGACGTCCGCGTAGAACAGGCACTGAACGATTCCCTGGAATTGAGCCAACTGTCACTGGAATTGCGCATGAAAGAAGTACTGCGACAGTCCCAGCAGATAGCGCAGGAGCTGACCGTTTTCACCAATGCCGCAGTTCCGTTTGAGATAGACGGATTCCGTTCACGCAGCGGCGCTGCTGAGCTCACCATCCTGAGCCGTCAGGGGACATTTATAGCGTCCAGCAGCGGGGACACTGCCATCCTCATGCCGGCGCGATTGGAGGAGCGCATCCTGTTCCAGGTGCAACAGGGAAATAATTATGTCGGCCTGGACTCGGTTGCCGGCGCCGGGCTTTCCATCCGCGCCGTGGTCGTAATGCCGGAGTCCGGCGTGGAAGCGGAGGCGCGCATCGTGCAAACGCTGTTCCCGTTCTCCGAGCGGGTCAACGTGCTGGCGGAAAGCGTCGAAGCGATCTTCGTCCGCTATCGTGAGCTGGCGTATCTCCGCGAACAACTCAAATTCAGCTTTGTACTGGTCTTGACCCTGGTCCTGTTGTTTACGGTGTTCTCCGCGGTCTGGGCTGCGTTCTTCTCGGCCCAGCGACTGGCGGCGCCCATACGCGACCTGGCAGAGGGGACGCGGGCGGTCGCGGCCGGGGATTACGAGACGCAGTTACCCGTCCCGGGCAATGATGAGCTGGGTTTTCTGGTGGCCTCATTCAACGAAATGACCCGCCGCATTGCCCGGGCGCGTGATGAAGTGCGCAGCAGCCAATTTGAAGCCGAGGCGCAGCGTGCCTACCTGGAAAGCATCCTGCGCCGCCTGTCGTCCGGGGTGCTGGTCATAACTTCCGAACGACGCGTGCTTACCGCGAACATAAGCAGTGGCCAGATCCTGGGCGTCGAATTGGAGGTAGTACTGGACAAATCCGTGGATGAAATCCGTTCCCACTGCCCGTTTCTGGATCCGCTGTTAAATGTCATGGAGGCCCACGCCCTCGGCAACCATGAAGACTGGCGCGATCAAGTAACCCTTTTTGGGACCAGCGGGCGGCAGATACTGAATTGCAGCGGCGCATTTCTGGAGCTGCCGGGTGGCCATGACACACCGGTCCAGGTAATCGTGATTGACGACATCACTGCATTGATCCAGGGGCAAAAAAACGCCGCATGGAGCGAGATGGCGCGCCGGCTGGCGCATGAGATAAAGAACCCGCTCACCCCGATTCAGTTGGCGGCAGAACGGTTGCGACACAAGTACCTGCGTGCGTTGGCGCCGGATCAGTCCGAGACACTGGATAGACTGACCAACACCATCATCCAGCAGGTTGAGACCATGAAAGACATGGTCAACACGTTTTCCGAGTATGCTCGCGTACCGGCGATACGACTTGAAGAGGTTGACTTGAATGCACTTCTGCAGGAGGTGCTGGACTTGTACAGCACTGTGGATACCGGCGCGAATATAGCCCTGCGATTGGCGCCCGGACTTCCGCCCACGCTGGCGGATCGCGGGCGCATCCGCCAGGTGCTGAACAACCTCATAGCCAATGCACTGGATGCGAGCTCGGGTCAGGCGCATCCGCGGCTGGAGGTCGTGAGCAATCATGTGACCGAGGCGGGCAGGGAATTTATCGAGATCCGGGTCAGGGATTCTGGTACCGGCATATCTGGGGATATAATCGGTACGATCTTCGAGCCCTATGTAACGACGAAGCAGAAGGGAACCGGACTGGGGCTCGCCATCGTCCGCAAGATAGTCGATGAGCATAACGGCATGGTTTGGATGGAAAACAACCGGGATACGAACGGCGCATGCGCGGTTATCAGACTGCCGGTGATTGCCGCCTCCAGAGACGGGGTCAATGAGATGAAGCAGATGCGGGATGCCGTATGACTGCCGCCACCATACTGGTGGTGGATGATGAACCGGACATCCGCTCGCTGGTACGGGAAATCCTGGAAGACGAGGGGTTCCGGGTTGCGGTGGCCGAAAACGGAGCCGACGCCCGTGCGCAACGCGAGCAGTTGCGCCCGGACCTTGTGCTGCTGGATATCTGGATGCCGGATATGGACGGCATCACCCTGCTCAAGGAGTGGAGCGCAGGGGGACCGCCCCCTTACCCGGTAATCATGATGTCGGGCCACGGGACCGTGGAAACCGCGGTTGAGGCCACGCGCCTGGGCGCCTACGACTTCCTGGAAAAACCCCTGTCCATGGCCAAACTGCTGCTGACCGTGCGCAATGCGCTCGATGCGGCGCGGCTGCACATGGAAAATGTGCGCCTGCGGCAACATGTACAGATCCCGGCGCACGATTTGATCGGGCGCAGCGATGCCATGGCGCGCTTGCGTGAACAAATCCGGCGCATCGCCAGCCACCATACACCGGTCCTGACCGAAGGCGAGTCCGGCGCCGAGAAAGAGTCCGTGGCGCGATTCATCCACCAGCAGAGCAGCCGCGGCAGCGGGCCGTTCGTCAAGGTCAGCGTTTCGGCATTGTCCTCCGAGGACGCCACGGCGGAATTGTTCGGCCGTGAAGAGGATGGTTCGGTATCCCCGGGATACCTGGAAAAGGCCCAGGGCGGGACCCTGTTCCTCAAGGATATCGCCGACATGGACCTGGCCACGCAGGCGCGGCTGCAGAACGCGATAGAAAAGCAGAGCTTCACGCGCCGCGGCGGCACCCAGAGCATCCCCCTGGATGTGCGCATCATCGCGGCCACGCGCTATCGGCTTGAGGAGCGCGTCAAGGACGGCACTTTTCGTGACGACTTCTTTTTCCAGATCAGTGTCGTGCCGA
Organism: Gammaproteobacteria bacterium RIFCSPLOWO2_02_FULL_61_13; assembly: GCA_001801865.1. Taxonomy (GTDB): domain Bacteria; phylum Pseudomonadota; class Gammaproteobacteria; order Eutrophobiales; family Eutrophobiaceae; genus 2-02-FULL-61-13. Next base: position 13,542 of record MGYT01000039.1, on the reverse strand, counting down.
TCCGCGTCCCGCCGCTGCGCGAACATTATGAGGACATCCCGGAACTGCTGGACTACTACGTCAATCATTTCGTCCAGCAGGAGGGGCTGCCCTATCGGCGATTCTCCACGGCGGCGCAGAACCGTTTGCGGCGCTGCCACTGGCCGGGCAATGTGCGTGAACTCAAAAACCTGGTGCAGCGCCTCCTGATCCTCGGCAGCAGCGAGACCGTGGAACTGGACGAGGTTGAAATTGCCCTGGGGGATCAGTCCGGGACTCGCGAGGCGGGAAGCCTGCACAATTTCGATCTGCCGCTGCGGGAGGCGCGGGAGAAATTTGAGCGCGCATACCTGGAATACCAGCTCAAACAGGCCAACGGCAGCGTCAGCAAGATTGCGCGCATTGTCGGCATGGAACGCACGCACTTGTATCGCAAGCTTAAATCCCTGGGCATCGATCTGAAACCGTAGCAGGTTGATGCAAAACTACTGTGCGGCGCCGTGACAACGCACCGGCAATGAGCGACAGCGGCGTCACTGACGCACTAAAGTGGGACCGAATTCACTCCGCCCGTGAACCCGTGCCGCCCACGGCCGCCGCGGTCCTGACCCAAAATCAGCACCTGTTGCCTGCCGCTGGCGACGCCATGGACCTTGCCTGCGGCCGCGGTGGCAATGCGCTGCTGCTCGCGGCCCTTGGATTGCAAACCAGCGCCTGGGACATCTCCAGTGTTGCCCTGGCGGCGTTGCATAAGAACGCCATCGACGCCGGTTTCAAGATAACCACCGATTGCCGGGACGTGACGGTCAACCCGCCCGCGCCGGCGAGTCAGGACGTGATCGTTGTCAGTCATTTTCTGGATCGTGCGCTGGCCCCGCATCTGATTACGGCATTGCGCCCGGCCGGATTGCTCTTCTACCAGACCTTTGTGCGCGCTGCCGTGGATGCAATCGGCACCTCCAATCCCCTTTACCGGCTCGGGCCCAATGAATTGCTGGAATTGTTCCGTCCCTTGCAGATCCTGGTCTATCGGGAGGAAGGCACGGTCGGTGACGTCAAACAGGGCTGGCGCAATGAAGCCATGCTGGTCGGACAGAAACCGGCCTGACCTGTGGACATCCCAAAACTGGAATCCATGCTGGCCGCGGGCACGGATACCGCCCTGTTACGTTTCACGCTTGGCAGCGCGCACGCCAGGCACAAGCAATTCGCGCAGGCAGTACCGCACCTGGCGCGGGCGGTGGAGCTGGATCCGGAGTACAGCGCAGCGTGGAAACTGTATGCGCGCAGCCTGATGGAGTCCGGAGACTCTGAACAGGCAGGCCGGGTTTTGGAGCAGGGACTGGCAGTAGCCCACCGCCGCGGGGACATGCAGGCGGTGCGCGAGATGCAGGTGTGGCAGAGGAAATTAAAGCGATAAGTCATAAGCTATAAGTGAAAGACTGCTGTAGACCCTGTTTTCACTTATTGCTTGTAGCTTATCGCTTATAGCTATCGTTCACGCATTCAACTCCAGCGCGCCGACAATCTCGGACACATGCTTGTGGCCGTGTCGCGCGAGGTAGGCGCTGACCCCCGCATTGATGACCTGGCACGCAAGGGGCTCATAGAACAGCGCGGTGCCCACACCCACCGCCGATGCCCCCGCCAGCAGAAATTCAATCGCATCTTCTGCACTGGCTACACCCCCCTGGCCAATGATCGGCACATTGTGGGCGCGACATACCTGGTACACCTGGTACACCTTCAGCAACGCGATGGGCTTGATGGCCGGCCCGGACAGGCCGCCCTGGTTATGCCCGATCACCGGGCGCCGCTGCTCGATATCAATGCTCATGCCGGAAAGGGTGTTGATCACTGCGAATCCATCGGATCCCGCCTCCAGGCAACGGCGCGCATTTTCAGCGATATCCGTCTGGTTCGGGGACATCTTGGTAATAATCGGTTTTTTTGTCGCCCGGCGGCAGGCCTCAACGACGCGCGCCGACATGTCCGGAAAATTTCCGAACTGCACCCCGCCCTCCTTGACGTTGGGACAGGAGATATTGATCTCCATGGCATCGATGGGCGAATCATCAAATATGCGCGTCACCTCGGCGTACTCTTCCAGCGTGGAACCACAAACATTGGCGATGAAGCGTGTCTCGCTGAAGTCCAGCCGCGGCAGGTATTCATCCACCACCGCGCGCGCACCGGGATTTTGCAAGCCGATGGAATTCAGCATGCCCTGCCAGGTTTCGGCAATACGATGGGGTGGATTCCCAAGCCGCGGCGCCAGCGTCGTGCCCTTGAGGCAGATGGCGCCGACATCACGGTTGGAAAACCCCTTGATGCGGGTGTATTCCTCACCGAATCCCACACACCCGGACAACAGTACCAGCGGTGTGTTGAAATCCATGCCCAGAAAGCGCATGCGCAACGGGTTAGGTTCAATCTGGTCCCTGGGCGGTGCAGAAGTGCGCATAGATATCCGCGTATGATACTAGTGAGTTGCCTTGCGAAAAACGTGCATAATTCGGGGTGGGGCCCGCTTTAGCCGGCCATTTTCACCCCGGCGGGCTGAAGCCCGCCCTACAAGCCGCGCACCAACTCGCCATGTTCCATGTCGTACTTTACCAACCCGAGATCCCGCCCAATACCGGCAACATCATCCGCCTGTGCGCGAACACCGGGGCGCATTTGCATTTGATCCACCCCATGGGCTTTGAACTGGACGAGAGTCGGTTGCGGCGCGCACACCTGGACTACAGCGACATGACCAATGTCAGGGAATACGCCGATATCGCGGAGGCCTTCCAATCCGGCGGCATCAACCGTCTGTTTGCGCTCTCCACCCGCGGCACCATGGACTATGACAGCGTTGCCTACCAGCCCGGGGATGGTTTCCTGTTCGGTCCCGAGACCCGCGGACTGCCGGCGGAGGTGCTGGATTCGGTGCCCACCGATCAGCGGCTGCGCATCCCGTTGCTGGCCGGCAACCGTTCGTTGAATCTGTCGAATGCCGTGGCCGTCGTGGTCTATGAAGCGTGGCGTCAGCAGTCGTTCAAGGGGCGTTCGTAACGAATAGACGGACTGAACGGGAAATCCGCGTCAGGTCTCCATTGGCGCCACGAACAGCGGAAGCATTGATGGTGTAGATATTGTAGGTATCGGGCGCCTCGGTCACCGCGATGCTGCTGCACGTGACCGTGACCGAATAGCCGTCAATGTTGAAATTGGTGGAGGCGGCACAGGAGCTGTTCAGCGCCTGCAATGCCCCCCAATCCGCGCCGCTGCGCGCGGCGAACCAGGCCTGCATGCCATTGAAGGAAAGCACGGTACTCAACTGTCCCACCGTCCCCTGGGTGGACATATACACCCCCACCAGCCCAAGCAGCGTAATCAGCACCAGCGCAATCATCGCGCTGAAGCCGGCCTGCCTGATTCCCACGGGGCTCATGGCACGTTATCCAGGTGCACCTGTTGCAGCAGTGTCACGGACTGCCCCAGGGTTGCATCATTAATGGTCAGGCTCAGCGTCAACAATCCGGCCCGGGTCAGGGTCGGGGCGCGCAGCGTGAAATTGCAGGCGCTGACCTGGTCCACCAGCAGGTTGTCGGTGCCGCCGGGCGTTGTTGATTGCGTGGGTGTAATCGCGTAACCCGCGAAGCGATGGATCTCGCCACCACTGCACACAAAACTCACCGGGGTGTCCACGATGTGGAAGCGCTGGCGCGGAGACTCAAAACTCAAATCCCAGCCGGCCAGATCGTTGTTGTCGAAGGTCACCGAGTTTGCGGCCACCGCCGAAATGGTGGCGATATTGCCATCGTAGGCTGTTGAAGAACCCAGGTAGGCGTTGGCGCTGCTGCCGGAAACAGTGGCGGAGGCCACGCTCAACGGCTGGCCGATGTTGTACACGACCAGGCAATCTGCCGTGCTGTTGATGCAAGCCGCAGACCCGGCACCGGTGGAAATGCTCCCGGCATTGGTCAGCGTGCTGAGAGAGCTGAATGTGTCGCCGTTCACGTTGAACTTGAGCCTGCCCGCGCCCTTGGCCCGGTAACGTCCCCCGTCCACGATGCGCAGGAACTCCACCGCATTGGCGCCGGAGACGCGGATGCTGTAGGGGAGCGCCAGCCTGAGCTCGCGCGTCATGCGTTGCAGCGCGGTCTCGGCAATGTCCACCAGCCGGGCCCGGCCTTCGTTGGCACTCATGGCTTTCATCGGACCCTGCAGGATCATGAACAACGTGCCGGCCAGGATACTCACCAGCAGCATCACCACGATCATTTCGATGAGCGTGAAACCGTGGGCGCGCAAGCGGGAGTTCATATGGGAATCAGTAATTGATCTTGTAGGCCCGGAGCACATCATTGATCCCGGTCTGGGTGTCGTGGGTGACAGTCACCGTCACTTCCACTAATTCGCCACTGGCGGATGACAGCCCGGACAACGTCACGGCACTGTCGTCCACGGCCACATTGACGTTGTAGGCGCCCAGGCCACCGATCAAGCCGCCGTTGAAATCCCGCGCGCCGGTGGCATCGGACAGGCCGTTGTAATCGCATACCGCGTCATAGTTGCTGCGGGCGCCTTCCGCAATATTGCAGGCGGCACAAGCCGTTGCGCTGGTGCAGGAAGCCTGGCAGGTGGTGGAAAAATCCGGGTCACAGAATGGCTGCGCCAGCACCTCCTCCATGTAGGCCTGGGCAATGGCGTGGGCCTGTTGCTGGTTCATGGGATCGGCGCTGTGCTGCGTGGTAGTAATGATCAGGTTCAGGAATGCCGTGACGCCAACGCCAAGGACCACGAGGCCGATGATCAATTCAATCAAGGTAAAGCCGCGGCACGCATGTGGGGCTGGATTTACTTGGCGCGAAATCTGTAGGGCCGGCTTCAACCGGCCGATCAGGTCGCGGCCGGCTGGAGCCGGCCCTACGTTTGAACGGAGATCAGGGCTCATGGGCAAACCCCGTCTGTGCCTCGACGCGCAGGGTGCGGCCGTTGATGGTGATGTCCTGCGTGGCCAGCAGAGTCGTCGGCGCACCGCTGTTCACCGGGCGCCCGATGGCATCAAAACTGACATCCGCGGCCACCGGCACCGTGCCATCGCTGTCGGCGCAGAAATCATTGTTGCCCGTCGCCGGGCTCGGCACATTGGTGCCGCTGGCTGGCGCACACACGTTCCAGGTCACGGTGCATCCGGCGCCGCTGATCTGCACGCGCACCACGCAGCCGGAACCGATGGCCAGCTTCTGGGCGAAGCGCGAGGCGGATGTCGCCTGCTGATAGAACCCTTGCTCACGGAACCCGGAAATGTTGATGCGCGGTGCAGCGTAGGCGCCGAGAATGCCGAGCAGCAGAATGACCACAACCAGCTCCATGAGGCTGAAGCCGCATTGCGGGTCTGAAATTCGACTGGTCCCTGACATGGTCATCCGGATGGAACACTTATCACGGGCGAACCCCGGGGCGAGACCGATTTTCGCCGAACCTGGGTTCGGTGAAAACCAGGCAGAACTACCATTGGTAGCCGTGAACAAATTGAATGACCCAGAAAAAAAGGGGGCCATTTGGCCCCCTCTCTCTGGAATCACACTACATTCCCAGTGATGTCAGTTGGCACACAGCGACGCAGATAGTGTACCGAGTGAAGTCTGACCATCCACAGTGACCGTGATAGAACCGCCGGCAGCAGCGGAGCACGCTTCGTCATTAGTAATCGTGCAAGAATTATCCGCCACGGAAACATTAGCGTCCACCGTGGTTACCGAGCCTGTCGGAGGTACGCAATCCACATTCTGCATAATTGCCGCGAAGGTGGGCGCGGCTCCGTTATTTTCGGCAACCTGCAATGCGGCCGCGGAATAAATCGCCGCCATAATCCCATCCGCAACGGCGGCATTGGCTTGGTCGGTGACCGCGGCAAAACGCGGTACCGCGGTGGCTGCCATTATGCCCAGGAGTACGATCACCACCACCAACTCAATCAGGGTGAAACCACTTTGCTGTTTCATTGAATTTTCCTCATTAATTTGTGTATCGGGCCGCAGCCCGTATGCAGGGATGTTCAGCCACCGTTCCCGCAGGAACCGTGCTGTCGAGGCCTCCTTTTCCCCCCACCCCCATGATGTCCGGCAATCCAGCCTGACACTAAAATCATAACCTTAAAGAATAAGGAGCAATTGTATTTATTTGTGAAAAATCTGTGAGTTAGATCACTTTGTTAGGCTTAAATCTTCAGTTTCAATAAGTTACCTCTTGGGCTAACCGGGTCCCCACAGGGACTTCCCGCACTGCAGCATGATATAAAAACTGCCCAACACGATGCCGAATCCGAACAACCGGGGCCGGCCGGGAAACCACTCGGCCGGCAGGTCCTTTTGCTTATCCAACGCCTTTGACCATTTGTCCGTAGCGATCCAGTGATTACCCCATGACTCCAGGTTCTTGAGCACACTGGGTCGAAAACCAATAACCAAACCGACCACCAGCCCCACCACGCCAGCGCCGCGCAAGATGATAATGAGACTGTCATAGATCCAGGCGCTGGCGGGCGCGCTATAAATAATGGGCAGGCCGGGCATGACCCTGGCGCGGTCATACCACACCCAGAACATGTAAAGCATGTAAATGCTCCCCAGGGCCAGGAATGCGCCGACCAACACATGCCGACGGTAGAGATGGCGGTCCGCGCTGCGCGGGCGGTCGAGGGTATCAAATGCCGCGTCAGTGGAGATCCAGCGATTCAATTTGCCGGTCAATTGCAGAAATTGCTGTGGGGCCAGCAACAGGAACATCCCCACGGCAAAACACAGTGCCGCCACGTTAAACAGGGCAACTTGCAGAACTTCGCGCCACACGGGATTCATGCTTCAGCTTCCAGCCTCCATCCAATGATATTCGTCCTGGGGTAACAATGCGGCGCCGTACACGGCCTCAGCATCCGGATTGTACTGACCATCGCCATTGAGATCATCAAATCGCAGTTCCACGGCAAACCGTATTCTGGCCAGACCAGACAGCGGGGACTGAAAGAATTCGGAGTTCTTGATTCTGTAGACCAGAACCTTCTCGCCAAGATCATAATACCAATACCCGCCATCAATCGTCTGGGGATCCGGGAATTCAAACTCCCCCAGATACCGGAACCCCAACCCGATGGAAAGCGGCGCCAGTCGCGCCAATTCCGGATGCGCCGGCAGCGTTTCCACATTCACTATCATTCTGCTGGAATCCAACAGCTTCATGGGGTTTGCATGATCCCACTGCATGAGTTCCGCATTACGACCGGCAGACGTGGTTTGAAACAGCATAATCTGCAGGGCCGTGTTGATGTTCAAAACCGAGGCTTGCATCGCCCGTTCCTCAGCCATGGCGAAAATCCGAAGGCCCCGATCCATGAATGCGCCAATGAAGATGGCAATCGTCAATACTGCAAAGGCAAGCTCCAGCCGACTGAGGTTACGATTGGTCCAGCGGTGTGCCAGCGCCATCAACGCATGGCCTTGGAGATATCCCACATGGGCAGGAAGATCCCGAGCGCCAGGATCAGGACCAGCACGCCCATTGCCACGATCATGATCGGCTCTATTAGAGCGCTCAAATTCTTGACGTCGTAATCCACCTCGCGCTCATAGTATTCGGCCACTTCATTCATCATGTCGTCCACGGCGCCGGTCTCCTCCCCCACGGCCAGCATCTGCAGCACCAGCGGCGTGAACATGCCGGTAAGTGCAGCGGTGCGGGTGAGCGACTCGCCGCGCTCCACACCATTGCGCATGTTGAGGATATGCTCGCCGATAAATTCATTGTCCACGGCTCTGGATACAACGGACAGCGCCTGGATCAGCGGCACGCCTGAAGTCAGGGCCATGGCGAAGGCACGGGCAAAACGGGACAGCGTGGCCCGCTTGATGATGTCGCCCACCAGCGGCAGGTTCACCTTTTGCCGACCCCACCAGTATTTGCCCGGTTCTGTCTGGATGTAACTGGTGAACGCCGCGGCACCCGCGCCAAGCAGACCCAGCATCAACCACCACCAGGCCACAAAAAAATCAGACGTTGCGATCAGGACGCGTGTCTGCCAGGGCAATGCCACACTGGCTTTCGCGAACAACTGCGCGAAGGTCGGTATGACAAATATATTCACGATGCCAAGGGCTACACCAATGGCCACCAGCACAAAAATTGGATATCGCAATGCGGTTTTGATTCGCTCACGGGTATCCTTTTCCCGCTCCAGGTACTCCGTCAGCCGGAGAAAAGCCTCCTCCAGCCGCCCGGTGTTTTCCCCCACGCGCACCATGCTGACAGCGAGATTGGAGAAGATCTTTGAGTGCATGGACAGCGCGCTGGCGAGATCGCGCCCGGATTCCAGGTTGGCAAGCACGTCGCGCAGTGCCTGCACGAGGGGCAGATTGCGCGTGCTCTGGATCAGCCCATTGATGGCGCGCACGATGGGAACGCCGGCCTTGGACAGTGTGTACATCTGACGCGTGAAAAGGATCAGATCCTGCAGGTCCGGTGCCTTGTTGCTGCGCAGGTTCTGCAGCACGTCCATGGTGGCGGCAGCCTCTGACCGCACCGTGATGTCAATGGGCGTAATCCCATTGTTGATCAATTGCGCCGCCACCGAATCGGCCGAGCCCGCATCCAGCACGCCTTCCACCAGCGCACCGCGCCGGCTGCGGCCTTTATAGGTAAAACTGGGCACGGATCAGGACACCGGAGAATCGAACATTGACGCCGGCGTGTTCAGGGTTGTGCCGCCGGAGTGAGTTCTGCTGCAGCCACAACGTCCAGATCCGCTGCAATACGCATCACTTCCGAGAGCGTCGTAATCCCCTCCATGGCGTAGCGCAGCGCGACCGTTTCCAGGGATTCAAAACCCTCCGCCTGCCGCGCAATCCGGAAAAATTCAGTACTGTCACCCCGTGCCAGCACCTCGGTCAGGCCGCGGTGAAACTCCAGCAATTCGTACACGCCGATACGCCCCGTATAACCCACATGATTGCAGTGCGCACAGCCTGCGCCCCGGCGAAATGCATTCATGTCCAGCGTGATTCCTCGAAACGATTGTAGCCAGGCCGTCTCCCGCGGGTCAGGTTGCGCCGGCTGAATACAGGAGAGGCAGATGCGCCGCACGAGGCGCTGCGCCACGATCGCATGCAATGACGAGGCCAGCAGGTAGTTCTTGATGCCCATGTCCAGCAGCCTGTTCACCGTGCTGAGGGCATCATTGGTATGCAACGTGGACAACACCATGTGTCCCGTCATCGCGGCGCGAATCGCGATCTCCGCGGTCTCCTCATCGCGCATTTCACCGATGAGAATAATGTCCGGATCGTGTCGCAATGCGGAGCGCAGCACGCGGCCGAAAGTGCGGCCGATTTCCGCGTGCACCTGGATCTGGTTCAGGCGCGGAACCCGGTATTCCACCGGATCCTCCACCGTGATGATCTTGTTCTCCGGCGTATTCAGGAGCTTCAGGGCCGCATACAGCGTCGTGGTCTTGCCGCTGCCGGTGGGGCCGGTCACCAGGAACATGCCGTGGGGCCGTTGCACCAGGGCCTCGACGCGGGCGCGCATGGTGTCTGACATGCCAAGCTGGTCCATGTCGCGCACGCCACCGGTCTGATCCAGCAGGCGCATGACCGCGGACTCGCCGTGCTGGATTGGCATCGTGGACATGCGCACGTCAATGTTTCGATCATTGATGCGCAGGCTGAAACGGCCGTCCTGGGGCAGGCGCTTCTCGGAGATATCCAGACCGGCCATCAGTTTCAGCCGCAACACCAGGGCCGGCGCAATGCGTATCTCATTGACAATATGTTCCTGGAGTATGCCGTCCACGCGTTGTCGGATGCGCAGCAGGGATTCGTCCGGTTCGATATGAATATCCGAGGCGCCAATCTGCACGGCATCCTCAAACAGGGACTGGAGCATCCGGACCACCGGGGCCTCGGTGACATCCGCGGATTCCGCCAGTTGCCGCAGGTCGATGTCGCCTTCCGCCAGTTCCGTGCTCAACTTCTCGGCAAAGTCCGAGATCTGCTCGGTCTTGCGATAAACGGTATCCAGGGTCTTGAGCAGGTCGATTTCCTTGACCACGGCGAGGCGCAACGGCCGGTCCAGGATGCGTGACAGTTCATCGTAGGCAAAAATATTGGTCGGATCGGCCATGCCCACCAGGATGCTCTTGTCATCGCGTACCAATGCGATGGCGCGGAACCGGCGCGCCTGCACCTCCGGGATGAGGCGCACTATGTCCGGGTTGAACTTGTAATGGAGCAAATCCACGAATGGGAGCTTGAGTTGCTGGGACAGCGTATCGAGGATCGCTTCCTCGCTGATGATGCCGTTGTCCACCAGCACCTGGCCGAGCTTGCGTCCCGTGCGTTTCTGCTCCGCCAGCGCATCCTGTAATTGCGCGTCGGAGATCTTTTTGCCCTCCACCAGCAGGTCCCCAATGCGGACCTTCTTTTGGATACTCATGTTTTTCCGCTTGGTGGCAATAATGCCATGCGACCCTGGACAAAACTGCGCAACTCGGTTGTCAGGGATGCGTCCTCAAGGGCGCGACTGAAGGCAAACCCTGCCTCCCTGGTCCGTTCCAGTGCCTGCAGCGAAATTCCCAGTCCCACCCACCAGATGCCGCGATCCGGCCGTTTGGCGAGTATGCCGTGGTACGTGCCGACCGCCGCGTCATGCCGGCCGGTTCGCTGCTGGACGGCGGCAAGCAAGGCATGATATTCGGGCTGCTCCGCCAGCAGCGGCGGCGCCCTGGTCAACATCCCGAGGGCCAGTTCAGGGTCCCCGGCATTAACAGCCAGTTGCGCACGAAGCTGCGCCCATTGCCAGATATGCGGGAATAGTTGCAGGCCGGCATCGAGATTGGTGGCAGCCTGCCCTGCGTCGCCGTGTTGCAAAAGCGTGGTGGCCAGCAATTGCCGGCCTGCGACATGGCCCGGATCCAGCGCCACCAATTCGGTGAGTTTTGCCAGGCATGCCGCCACATTACCGTTGCCGCAAAGTGCGGCACCCTCCGTGTACAACCGATCAGGGTTCGTGGGGTTACGCGTCAATTGCCCATGCTCGACAACCGCTGCACTGGCAGGCAGAGCCGGACTTTCAACTTTGCTGTCGGCTGCAGTAGCCGATGTTGGTTCGATACCGGCAAGTTGCACCTGCAACCGCGCACCATTATCCAGGGTTTCCATGGTGGATGACTGGATTCGCGCCGGAGCGGCAAGATTCAATACCAATAACGCCAGACCACGTTCGTGGCGGGCACGAAGGCTCTGCACCAGACCGGTGTCAAATTGTCGCGATACCCCGTCTGCCAGGGAGGCTCCGGGGAATTCCACTACCACCCGGTCGGGTTTGACCAGGGGATAAATGTTGAATTTCGCGACGCCGGTCAGGGCAATATTTATCTCCACTGTGTCTGCGCGCTCCAGCAACTCCACGGCGGATACCATCAAGGGGGCTGCGAGCAACTGTGCCGGACCAGCGGATTCCTGCGGCGCGACTTCAGCATTTTGCGACGACAGGCGCGCAAGAGAAAACAGGGTGTCCTCCAACTGCAATGACATCAGCGGTACTCGCTCCGGTGCTGCGGGTCGCAAAGTGTTCGGCACTGCGGGTAATTGGGTTTCCGGCCTGGGCGCGGCATCCATGCGAACCTGGTGTATGGGAGGTTGAGTCGTATCCGGGTTGCCCCGGAACAGCAGGATGGCCAGAGTCGCCAGTATTAGCGCAATGGCGGTGAGCAGAATGCGGCCAGCGTACCTAAAGCGCCGAGCCTCCGACATGTAGTAATCCACGGAACTCAAGCCTGCGAGGGCCGGCTCACCGTGTACTTCCGACTGACGTTCCTCCAGGTCCAGCAACATCCGGTTGACGAGGCTCATGCCTGCTATTCCCAGCAGTGATCCGCGCCGGACTTCAACTTACCTGCCCGCGTCGCTCAGCGTGCTGCGAAACAGCCAGCGGTGAAAATTCGGCATGAGTACAGCCAGCCACCCCTGCGTGGGCTGCTGCGCCTCGAGGGTATCGCGAATCGCCGCCGTGACATGTTTCTGGCGCACCCGATCCGACCCCTCGCCAAACGCAGCCATCATCGCCTTGTGGCTCAGAATGTTGATCAGGCGTGGAATGCCGTTACCGGCGCGGTACACGGAAGCCACGGCGGAATCGCAAAACAACTCCGCGCCGCGATTGCCCGCAACCCGCAGCCGGTGCCGGAGGTAGGCACGCACTGCCACGCGGTTCAATGGCAACAGGCGGTAGGAAAAAGTGATGCGCTGTTTCAATTGCCGGACCGCGGGATGTTCCAGCAATGCATCCAGTTCCGGCTGTCCGAACAAGACCACCTGGATCAGTTTTCGCTTTTCGGTCTCCAAATTGGTGATCAGCCGCAGCACTTCCAGCGTACGGATGGGCATGGCCTGGACCTCGTCCAGGCACAACACCACCTTTCCACCGGCCTGTTGCAGTTCCAACAACCTCTTTGTGACCGCTTTCAGGATCTGGTTTGCACCCGTGGTTTCCGAGTACGGCACCTGCATTTCGTCCGCCAGGGCCGAGATCAACCCATCCGGGTTCAAATAGGGGTTGTAGATATAGACCGTGACAAAATCAGGCGTCAGGGACTTCATCAGCTTGCGGCACAGCAGGGTCTTGCCCACACCGACCTCGCCGGTCACCTTGATGAAGCCC
>MGYT01000039.1:646-821 GCA_001801865.1 Gammaproteobacteria bacterium RIFCSPLOWO2_02_FULL_61_13 | reverse complement strand
CATCCTGGTACCCGGCCCGGTTCATGAAGAACTCCGTGTCGGAAGTGATGCTGAAGGGCAACTCCTTCAGACCAAAATGCTCAAGGTACATACCGGGCCTCCGCTCTCATTTATTTCCGTGCTGGAGGTTTTGCATCCCTTGCACGGACTTTTCCAGCTCCTTCCGCCAGTCCTC
>MGYT01000039.1:0-571 GCA_001801865.1 Gammaproteobacteria bacterium RIFCSPLOWO2_02_FULL_61_13 | reverse complement strand
CAGGTTGCCCAGCACCGGCACGTCACCCAGGAACGGGGTCTTGGCATCCACGTCATTGACGAGGTCCTGCATCAGTCCGCCAATGACCACCACCTGGCCGCTGCGCGCACGCACAATACTGTCCGTTTCCCTGACGGTGCTGAATGCCAGCGGTAGTTGCTGGGTCAGGGTCCCGATGACCACGGTCTTTTGCTGATCAACCACCTTGCTGATGGAGGGATGCACATGCAGCGTAACATCGCCGGCCTCGCTGATTTGCGGCGTAACATCCAGCGCGATACCGGAAAAGAACGGTGTCAGGGTGATATCCGGCACAATGGTCGTCGAGGTAGCAGATGAAACATTTTGCGTTTCCACTTCAGTTACAAAGAATTCATCCGTGCCAACCTTGATGACGGCCTTCTGGTTGTTCATGGTGGATACGCGCGGGCTCGAAAGGATTTGCACATCCCCCTGGGTCTGCAGCAGTTCGATGAACGCGGTGAAATCCCCGAGATTGAGGGCGAGGGTAAACACGCCGCCAAAGGCTTCCGTGGCAGTGCCGACGACGGCGGCGAAATTCGCCGGGTCG
>MGYT01000038.1 GCA_001801865.1 Gammaproteobacteria bacterium RIFCSPLOWO2_02_FULL_61_13 | reverse complement strand
CGGCGTCAGGCCGGCTTATTCGCCGCCGCTCTCCTTGACCCGTGATGCAGCCGGAACGATCGATATTATTGTCAGGATAATGGGGTGTCAAGCCTGAATATCGGGACAATTCCGTCAGACAGTGACATAGGTCAAACCAGTCGCACCAGCCCGCGTGGTAACGCGGTATTTCGCAGGCCAAAGGCAGGTCCCGTGTCGTGGTCTGCTACAGTGGCTTACCCGTGTCCAGCGTCTCAAGAAGCGCAAGTTCAGCGATCCGCTTGGTCTACACATACGTAGGATTATGTGGAGCTCCACATAATCCTACGTACCGCACCAAATGTTCGAACCGGCCCGGAATATGGCGGCAGAGCATCTCGAGCCATTGCACGCCGGGCATCAACTGGAAATTGCGCTTCAGGCCCTTATGCATGTGCGAGCGAGCGGTACATGACCATTCCCGTTTCGGGGAGATAAGTCATCTTCTCCAGAGAAAACGGCGCCCGCAGCATGTATTGCGCGAGCTTCTTGCGGCCCTCGGCGTCGCTGGCGCGAACGCACACGCCGTTGTGGACGGAGAAGCCGCTGTGGCGCCCGGCGAATGATCGTTTCGCGCCGCGCCGCGGCCCTACTGCCGCTCTACCACCAGTTCCAGTTCGCGTTTCCGACCAGCACCAGCGCCAACCACGGAAACAGTACGACCAGCACCAGGAACAGGGTCATGGTGATAGTCATCGGCATGGTGCCCATGAAGATCTGCCAGACCGTGATCTTGGCGTCGCCGAGATTGGCCTTGACCACGAACACCGAAAGGCCTAGCGGCGGGGTCAGCAGCCCGATCTCGATGGTGACGATGGTGATGAGCCCGAACCAAACGAGGTTGGTACCGAATCCGTCGACCACCGGCAGCACGAACGGCAGCAGGATGACCATGATCGACAGCGCATCCAGGAAGCAGCCCATCAGCAGAACGACCATGAGATACCCCGCGAGTATGACCGGAAAGGTTAGCTCGGCCGTGCGCAGCCATTGGCCGACGGCGTACGGCAAGCCCGACATGGTGAGCATCTGCGAATAGAGCTGCGCCGCCATCAGCAAAAAGCAAATGGCGCAGGTCACCCGGCCGGTTTCCAGCACCACTTCCCAGAAGCCCCTGAGGGAAAGCTCGCGCCTGACCACCCCGATGAGAAATGCGGCGAGCGCGCCCGCGCCGCCGGCCTCGGTGGGCGTGAAAAAGCCGCCGTAGATGCCGCCGAGGACCGCGCCGACTAGCAGGGATACGGGAAGAAACTTGAGCGCGAGCACGTAGAGCGGCGCCTCGTCGAGCCGCCCCATGTGCGCGCGTCGGATCGCGGAGGAGTCTGCGAACACGAAGCTCTCGCGGAGAAAGGAGAGGGACAGGATGCAGAGACTGAAGGCGACGGCCAGCAGCACGCCGGGAACGATGCCCGAGATGAACAGATCGCCTATGGAAGTGTTGGCGATCATCCCGTAGATGATCATCAGCAGGCTCGGCGGGATCAGCATGCCGAGCACTGAGCTGCCCGCGACCGTGCCCACGGCGAAAGGCAGGGTGTGGCCGTGACGCACCATTTCGGGCACGGCCACTTTGGTGAATACGGAAGCCGAGGCGATCGAGGTGCCGGTGCAGGCCGCGAAAACGGCGTTCGCCGCCACGGTCGCGACCCCCAGTCCGCCGCGCAACCGCCGCATTAAGCGCGCCGCGACATCGAAGGTATCGCGTCCCATGCCGGTCGCCGAGACCAGCAGCCCCATCATGACGAAGAGCGGGATGACCGCGAACACCTCCGAGGCGATCGAGGTGGTGGCGGAGCTCGCCAGCAGCTTGCCGGCGATGGCGATGCCGTTGATCGCCCAGACGCCGAGGAAGGACAGCAGTATCAGCGCGACGCCGACCTGCATGCCGCTCTGGATCAGCACCAGGCTGCCGGCCAGGCACAGCACGCCGATGGCGATGTCGCTCATTGTGTTTTCTTACCGAGAAACCGCCGGAATTCGCCCCAAGCGAGCAGCAGATACTGAATCGCCGCCGCCGTGCCGCCGACGAGGACGACGAGCATGAACGGCCATACGGGAATCTGCACGACCCCCGCGGTGCCCTTATAGAAATTGCCCACGTAGTTCTCGCGGAAGATCGGCACGACGTACCACACGATGAAGCACATCAGGAACACCCCGATGAGATGGAACACACCGTAGAAAAACAGCGCGACGCGCGGGTGGCTCCCGCCCACCCAGGCCATGATCAGGTCGTTGGAAATGTGCCGGCCCTCGCGCAGCGTATTGGCCATCTGCAGGAAGACCACCGCCACGATCGACAGGCCGACGAATTCGGTGACGCCGGCAATGGGCTGGTTGAAGAGGTTGCGCCCGATGATGTCGGAGTTGACCGCGACGGCTATGATTATGATCAGCACGGTGCCGATCACGTTCAGCGCTAGGGTGAGGACGCCGAAAGGCGAACGGGGATGGGCGCCCCGCGCGAGCGGCCCTCCCCCCGGCGGCCGACGGTCCTCGTCACTCATTCTAATGTATGTTCAAGTTGAGACTAACTATCCACGGCCACGCCGTTGAGCTACGCATCCGGTTATGATCCTCCGCCAAACGGGGCAACCCAGCGCGTAACTGTGCCACCACCGCATCGAGGTGGTTGAACACCCGATTGGGGAACTCCTTCTCGCGCAGTTCATCCCAGACATGCTCCTGCGGATTGAGCTCGGGTGCGTATGGCAGCAGGGGCAGCAAGCGATTATTTTCAGGCACCTCCAGATCTTTGGCTCGATGCGAACTCGCCCCATCGAGGATCATCACGATGAATTCGTCGGCATGGGCGCGGCTGACTTGCCCCAGGAATTCACCCATGCGCACGGTGTTCATCTCGCCACAGAGCATGCAATCGAGCTCACCTTGCAGCGGACTGACGGCGCCGTAGACATACACGAATTGCCGTTCATAGCCGTTGAGCATGACCGGTCGCCACGGCAGCGGCGCCCAACAGCGCCAGGGGCGCGCCATGCGACCAAAGCGGGCTTCGTCCTGAATCATCAGCCGTACCGAGCGTCCGCGCAGATCGACCTGATTCAACGTGGCAGCCAGCGTTTCGGGCAGTTTTTTTCTACGCCGCCTGTGCCGCCGGATCGCTCTTGGGATGGCGCGTATCCGGGGCCACCTTGCGCCACCCGTGCCGCGCCAACAGCCGCCGCCACACCACCGAGGCGGCCACCGGTCGGCCCAACTGTTGTGCCAGCGCTGCCCGGATGGGCGAGAGCACCAGCAGTCCCGCCTCCTTGGCCAGTTCGGCCCACGGGCTCAAGAACTGCGCTTCTTGTTCGATACTGAGCAGCGCTTTGCGCCGCCCACCCCATGGGGCCGCCTCGTCCGCGGCCGTACCGACTGGCGAAAGCGCTGCTGCAGTCGTGGCATGGTGGCTCGACCCACGCCCAAGATGGCAGCGATCTGCTCCAAAGTCGCCGACGCCAAGGCCGGCAGCAGCACCGCCTAGGCGGCGCGCAGTTGTTCTACCTCGGTGCTGCCGGCGACAACTTGCCGTGCTTTCGCCACCAGTGCTTTGGCAATTCGTCGTGGTCTGGCCATCCCACAGCTGTACCACATTTAGTCTCATCTTGAACGCACAATAGAATCAGGTCGCGGCTCAACGACGATGCTCGTCGTAGCGTGCGGTACGCGTCCTTCGATTGCCGCGGGACTCCTCACTCCTTGTCCCAGTCACGGACCGGCCTGACCCCGGCCTTGCGGAGTTCGTCCATGAACATGGCTAGCGCTTTCGTGCCGGGCAATCCTTCCTTGTCGGCGTTCTGGGCCCATTCTCTGGCCAGATTCGGCATGGCCTTGGCCCATTTGACCTGCTCCTCGCGCGGAAGAGCGTAGAGTTGCGCTTTGAATCCCGGCAGGGAAGCGTATCCCGCTTCGGCCGCATTCATGTGGGCCTTGTCGGTCTCGATGCCCCACTGCTCGCCGACTTCGTCCAAGATCTTCCGCACTGCTTCGGGTATCTTGTTGTAGACGTCCTTGTTGATCGTGAGCACCGTGGCATACTGTGCGCCGAATCCGACTTTTGTAACAAAAGGGGCTACTTCGGGATACTTCATCGCCGGAAACGTCGACGGCATGACGATGAATCCCTGATAGACGCCAGTCCTCGTCGAATTGTAGTACTCCATCATGTTGCCTTGCACGGGCGTCGCGCCCGTACCCCGCAGCCAGGCGAGGGCGAGACCTGGAGTACTGATCTTCCGGCCTTTCAGATCATCGACCGACTTGACCGCAAACGTCGTGAGCAATTCCATGGAATCGACGCCGGATCCGCCGAGCCTGACCTGATTGAACTTGTCGTACTGCGCCGCGAATTCGGGGATGGCCTTGTGCAGCTTGTTCATGATGGCGCTGACGAGGGCGACGTCAAACGTCGAAAAAGGGACGGCGAAACTGAGCTGTTCGAGCGGCAGCTTGTCGGGATAGAAAATGGAAGGCACCACGCCGATGCTGGCAATTCCGTCGCGCATCCCATCAAGCATCTGCATTTGTTTTAAGAGCGACCCGGCGTACGCCTCCTTCCAATCGATCTGAAAGTTTATGCCGGCGGTCTTGATTCGGCGGTTGACCTCCGGAATAAAGAACTCGCCGACCTTTGCCACCGCCAGCAGCGCCCGAGGGGGCGTACCGGCGGCAACGGTCAACGAGATCTTGTCCTGAGCATGAGCCGTACCGGCGAAGAATAGGACCAAAGCGGCCGCGACCGTCGCTACATGGATCTTGTGCATTTTCTCCCTCCAAAGTTTCAATTGTTGCCACCGTCGCCAACGCAACGATCGTTCACATACCCTAAATCCGGGTGGTTCACCGATCTTCGCTTACCACGGGCAGGAGCAAGCGCGAAGGACGATTTCGGTCCGAGTTGTCCCCTAGCATCTAGAATTGAGGAAAAGTCGGCGGGCAACTGGAGGCAGTTCTCGGGTTAGACTTTTCTTTCTTGAAAGGACGCTAAAGCCGGTCCTTATTTATGCGTATTCTGCGAGGCCCAGCCGAGCTAGCGATGCAGGGTTGGGCTGACCGGTCTCCAGATCGAAGTCCATAAGGCGGTAATACTCGTCCACCATCGCCTCAAGATAGGGGGCGATAGACTTGCCGGCTCCGGGACCATTAGCCGGGGGCTCCAGAAGACGTGGGGAGATGTCGAAGTCATGCTGCTTGGTGAAGCCGCGCTTGACCGCGATGAGGCGCATGAACGTGGCGACTCGCTCACCGACTTGGAGCGCCTCCTCGGCATCGAAGTCATCCCAGCCCACCGCGGTCCCAACCGCGCGCGCCGTGAGCTCGACCACACCAGCGACGTTCAACGTGGCAAACCAACAAACGCCGGTGCTGTCATCCCACAGCTTTTTGCGCTGGGTTCTCCGCACTTCGAGCGCCTTGCCCTTGGCTTCCTCGATCGTTACCGCTGTGCCGGGCGGCCGGTCTGGATAGCCAACATCAGGCTCGTGCAAAAGGAAATCCGCTCCCGGCGCGTGCCAACCAGGCCCAGCCGGGGAGACGATCTGTCCCAGGAGCGTGCCCCATTCCGCCCGGAAGTCATGGAGATTGACGCCGGCCTTTTTGACGTGCACGGTCATGCGTGCGAGCTCTTGGGCCAGCTCGTCGGCGAGGACACCCTTTCCCTTCGCTATAGCCTGGGCGGCCTTGCCGAGTCCCTCGGCCAGCTTCGCGCCGAATCCCTCATGCGCGATCATCTGCTTGACCAGTTGCATCCCTGCCTCGTAGTTGCCCCACTGGAGTTCAAGCCCCCCTGTATCCTCAGCCGTGATGAGCCCCCTGGTGTAGGCCTCGAACGCCATCGCGACGACCGGGCCCGCATTGGCAGAGTCAACGCCCATGCCGTCATAGAAATCGGTGAGAACGAGCGTCGCTCCGGCATCCTCCACTCCGATCATCCCAGCCGCCCCTTCCATGTTCTCGCCGCCTCCACAGAGGCTTACGGTGTACCCGGCGAACGGCCCATCGGTGATTTTCACGTTGTAGGCGCAGGCGATCTTGCAATTGTAGGAGGCCTTCGGGGTCACCTCCCACCTGCTGAGGGCCTCGATGTAGTTCGCTGTGAAGGGGATCCCCTTCTCAGGGTCGGTCAGGTTGCGCACTGCCGCCCAGCCTGCCTGGCCAAACATGCTATATAGGCGGGTTTGTCCCGCATCTTTCAGGGCGATGGCGGTCGTCATTTTCTCGTGGGATGTAGGTGGAGCGAACAGTTTCCGATCCCACTCTTCAGTGGCTTGCCAAAACGGTTCGGGACGCGCGATCGGCAACCGCTTCGTTCCGCGGACCGCGATCGCCTTGAGCTTCTTGCTGCCCATGATCGCCCCGGGACTTCCTTTGCTGGCGCCATGGTTACGGTCGTTCTTGACCATGCCCCCGTGGAGGATCGCTTCGCCCGCAGGACCGATCGAGGCAACGCTGATCTTGTCCGGATCTCCGCCGATCTCCCGCTTGATCAGGCGCTCGGTCTCCCTGGTGTCCTGACCCCAAAACCGATCCGCATCACGAATCTCCGCGCGGCCGTCATCGACGAGTAGGTAGACCGGACTCGTTGATTTCCCCGTGACGAGAATGCCGTCGTAACCAGCGAACTTGAGGTAGGCGCCCCAGAAGCCGTGTGAATGACCGACGCCGGCGGCGTACGGGACATCGAAGTTCAGGCAGACGGTGGTGAAGTTGGCGGCGCTCGGCGCGGAGGTCCCAGTAAGCGGCCCCGTCATGAAAATGAGCGGCGCCCGTTCGTCGGTTGGTTGCATGTCAGGCGAGGTATGCCTCCAGAGGTAATAGAGGCCCAGGCCGGCCCCGCCAACAAACTTGCGGAGCACCTCCTCGCTTGGAAGCGCTTCATCGGAGATCGCACGGCGACTCAGGTCCACCGAGAGAATTTTGCCCATGAACCCACCGGAGACAGCCATAGATGGACCCTCCCAATCTTGTCCAAAACGCGAAATGAAGTTGGGCCTCCTTCGCCCAGGTGCTGTGCTGATGAGATTGGGCTCTCACCTACACGCTATACGAGAATGGTGCAAAATAATGGGTATGTCAAGCTGAACCTCGTCAGCTGAACCTCGTCAGGAGTAAAGCCATTTTCTCTAGGATGGCGCGGCGTGCCGGGGCCGCCAGTCTGGGCCAGGGTCCGGTCTCGAAAGCCCGGTGCGCCACTTCGAGCACTCGTTCTACGTCACGGGAATCCCCTTCCGCCACCTCGGTGATGACTTTCTCAGTCGCCGGGTTGACCGTCTCAAAGTACTTGCCACCTGCCGGTTCAACCCATTTCCCATCCACGAAAAGCTTGAATGGCTTCAGGTCCATTTCTTGTCTCCTCGGCGATATCTCTGAATCGGCCCTCTTCGCTTGCTCGGCACATGGATGAAGCGTCACAAGAACTCGAGAAGCGCGTGTTGCGCTTCCTCGAGCGTCTCGCAGGCGCGAAGTGCCTCGACATTCGGGCGGCCCCACGCCACTACCAGATATAGCTCCATCGGAATGCAGTAATAGAAATCCCCTCCTACGATCTCGTGGTAATCATCAACGCGCCTTACGAGGATCTTGCTTCTGGACGCAGCCGTGAACCACTCGTCCGGCCCGGACCTCAGCCACTTCACTTCTGAAGGCTTTCGGCAGTCCACAATGAGTGCGTCGTTCATTTCAAGGCTCTCCGCGGGCGGGTCAATGCTAGACCCGTCGCCCGGTCTTGAATCCTTCATGTATGGCGGTGTAGATGTATCGCGGCCGAACTGCATCTCCGACTACCTCGAGCACGTCGACATTTTCGGTGAGGTAATCGATCAATCCCTGCTCGGAAATTCGGTCAACCAGGACCACGGCGTCGGCTCGAATTAGCTTCGCTTCGGCTCCCGGCAACAGGACGTTTACACCATTTACTGTGATATCGACGGGTTCTGCGTCCGTCACCGACTGAAGCCCTTTCTCTCGAGCCTTTTTTAGCCACAGCCGGTATCTCCAACCATAGTTGTATACAACTTCCCGGCGGAACTCCTTGCTCCCTTTCTCGATATAGGTGACTTCCTTTCCTTCCTCGAATAGCCGGTGCCCCACCGCGAAACCCACCATGTTTGTCCCAAGTACGGCGACCTTGCTTGCCGTTACACGTACCTTCCCGGACAGAACATCGAAGGCGGAGAATACATGATCAGAATCTGCGCCCGGTAAGTTCCTGTTGATCTTCGCCCCCGTGGCGAGAATCGCTATTTCGGGTGAGAACGCCTTTATCTCCCGCTCCGTAACTTCGGTGTTCAGTCGCACCCCGATTCCCGCACGGCGGATCATCTCTTCGTACCATTCGACCAAGGAAAGATAGGAGGTACCTCCATACGTATCACCGCAGGCTGCAAGCACCTGCCCGCCCAAACGATCGGCTCGATCGAAGATCGCGACCTGGTGCCCGCGTTTTGCGGCCTCAAGGGCCGCCTCGCATCCGGCCGGCCCTGCGCCAATAACCATGACCTTCTTCGACCACGGAATAGGCAGAGCCTGATACTGGGGATCCTTTTCATGGCCGAGCAATGGATTCAGGGCGCAGAGGTAAGGTTGTCCCTTGCCAAACTTGGTGCCGCACCAAAGCGCGTTTATGCACTTCTTGATCGCTTTGACGTCATTTCGGGCGGTCTTATTGACGATATCCGGATCGGCGAGGAAAGGCCGGCACATCTCCCAATAGTCAAGCAGCCCCTCTTTTATGCATCTATTTGCCACGTGAGCGTCTTTGAGCTGAGGGCCAAACGCGATGGGAACGTTGACGTGTCTCTTGATGCCCTCCAGGGAGTACAGGAAATGATCCGACTGTTTTTCGCGGCCCCAGGAGCCTTCCGGCGATTCGTGCCAGGCGACTACCGCACTTATGTAATCCACCCCTGAATCCTGGGCGATTCTCATCTGCTCGATTCCCTCCTCGCGCGTATTGCCGCCTGGCAGAAGCTCGTCGGAGCTCAAGCGAATCCCAACGATGCGGTCGTTGCCGATGGATTTCCGTACCGCCTGGATCAGCTCGACCATGAACCTCGCCCGGTTCTCGGCCGATCCTCCGTACTCGTCCGTTCTCTTGTTGGTGTATTTGGAGAGGAAATTCGCCAGCAGGTAGCCCACGAAGCAGGTCAGCTCGACGCCGTCGAATCCCGCCTGTATCAGACGGTTCGCGGCAGCGACGTGATCCTCTATGCATCGCGCGATATCGTCTTTTGTCATCTCCACCCCGACGGGACCTTTCCCCGCCTTGTGTCCGAAAGACACAAGCCGGGGAATGGACGCAGAGGGCTGGAAATAGCGCCCTGTATCGAAGCCGCCGTACCTGCCGCCGTGAATGATCTGTCCCAGCAGAATGGTTCCCGGCGGAGAAGTTCGTCGCCATATTTGGTTGATGTTCTTCAGGCCGGGAATGAATTTGTCGTCGTAGCCCGCTAACTGGCGCGGGTACACTTTCCCTTCTCCGGTTCGGTCGGGATAAATCCCTTGGTTCGTCAGGATCGAGGCGCCGGTTTTTGCGATCACTTCGTCTCGATGAAGTTCGCGCTCCGTAACGAAACCGTCTTGCGTGTTGTAGTTGGAGACCGAACACGAGGCATATTTGACCCGATTGAGCGTCTTGAATTTCCCGATCCTGCCTTCGGCGAAGATGTATGGAAAAACCTCTTGTCCGCTGGTCTTATTTGGAGCTTCGCTTTGCATGATCTCTCCTGATTTCTGCCGTTCGGGTTCCGGCGCCCATTTACTCACCGGTGAGGTTCGTTTTCCTTTTTCTGCAAGAAGGCCTGGGCCCTTCTGGCGTCATGGCTCGTGGCCAAGGCGGCAAGCGATCGCAATTCCAGTTCCAATGCCCTGGTGAGATCGACTTCGACGCCTCTGTTGATCAGCCTTTTGGAGGCTTCGAGCGCGAGACGAGGAAGCGCAGCCCCCTCCTGTACTTCTCCGATAACCGCCCCTTATCGGAGCGTGAATCGGCATTCTTGAATCGAGTTGGCAAACCAAAAGTTTACACTGGCGGCAGATTTCTACCAGATTTGCCCGCGTTTCGTTGCCCCGACATCGATCGATCCGCCCGAATTTCCCGCAATCGTTTGACCTAGATCACATTGCCCTATTACCTTCTATCTAGAGTATTCGAACTTTTGATAAAGGAACTGAAATGAGCGACCTCAGCTGGCTGCCGCGCGACGACAACCTTAAGGACCATTCTCTGTTCGACGACCGGTTTTTCGGCGATCAGGCGCCGAGCGTCAAGTACGAGAAACGCCCGATTCTCGACGAGAGCGGCAAACCCGTCGAGGGCCTGTATTCGGCCTGGATCGTGCTCAACAACCCGGCGCAATTCAACTCCTACACCACCGGAATGGCGAAAGCCATCATCGCCGGCTTCCAGAAGGCCTCCAGCGACCGCAGAGTGGTGGTTGCGGTGTTTACCGCGGTCGGCGACAAGGCGTTCTGCTCCGGCGGCAACACGGTCGAGTATGCCTCGTACTACGCCAAGCGCCCCAACGAGTACGGCGAATACATGGACCTGTTCAACGCCATGGTCGACGGCATCCTCAACTGCAAGAAGCCGGTGATCTGCCGCGTGAACGGCGCGCGCGTGGGAGGCGGCCAGGAACTGGGCATGGCGGCCGATCTCGCGGTCAGTTCCGACCTCGCCATCTACGGGCAGGCGGGCACCCGGCACGGCTCTTCGCCCGACGGCGGGGCGACCGACTTCCTGCCCTGGTATCTCGGGATCGAGGACGCGATGTACAACTGCATCTCCTGCGAGCCGTGGAGCGCCTACAAGATGAAGATGAAAGGTTTCATCTCGAAGGTGGTTCCGGTGCTGAAAAAAGACGGCAAGTGGGTCCGCAAT
>MGYT01000037.1 GCA_001801865.1 Gammaproteobacteria bacterium RIFCSPLOWO2_02_FULL_61_13 | reverse complement strand
ATGATCATCGACGCCGAACATCATCTTTTTCTCGAGGAGCAGACTGCGGGGACCTTCGAGTCCGGAAAAATCTGCGAGCGCTACTGGCAGGACGGCAAGCTCAAGATCCGGATATCGAAGGAGGCGGCCAACGTCGAGAACCACATCCGCTTCATGGACGATGCCGGCATCGACCTGGCGATCCTGACGACCAATCAGTTCAAGGGTCTCGAGCAGATGAAGCGCTCGAACGATCGCATCGCCGCGGTGATGAAGAAGTATGCGAAGCGCTATGTCGGGTTCGCGTCGGTTACGCCGACCGGCGGCAAGCCGGCGCTGGAGGAGCTCGAGAGGGCTGTGAAGGTCCTGGGCCTGAGGGGCGTGCATATCTGGACCCGCAGCGACGGCGCCTATCTCGACTCGAGGGAGATGTGGCCGTTCTATGAAAAAGTGTCGGAGCTCGGCGTGCCGATCGACGTTCACATCCTGGGAGAAGCGCCCGGATTCGACGCGCTTCACGCGCCCTACGCCCTCTACTATGTGGTGATGCGCGAGTTCGACATGGCCGCCTCGGTGCTGCGCCTGTGCCTCGGCGGCGTGCTCGAGGATTTCCCCGACCTGAAGTTCATGATGAACCATTTCGGCGGCGGCGTTTCGTCGATCATCGAACGCCTGGACGCCTATTCGAGCTACGCCGATCAGCCCGGCTGGCCCGGTTTCTACTCGGGCAAGCGGCTCATCACCAAGCCCTGGCGCGAGTACTTCAACAAGCTCTACTTCAACATGGCGGGACGCGAAGTGGGCATGGAGGCGCTCAAGTGCGCGCTGACCAATATCAGCCCGAAGAAGCTCCTGTTTGCCACCGACTGGCCGTTCAATTTTGACTACGAGCCGGCCGAGGTCAAAGGCTATGTTGCGCAGATCCGGGCGCTGGGCCTGCCCAAGGAGGACATCGAGGGGATGCTCGGCGGCAACGCCGCCCGGCTGCTGGGTATCTGAGACGGCTTCAGAACGCGGCCGGGCGGATGAGGAGCGAGATGCCAAAGAGGATGGCCGGCATCGCCGCGCGGCCGCGAGCCGAATCGTCTCCTCGCGCATGATCTGAAGCGCGCTGTTCCCGGACGGCCCTATTCCGACTCGATTCCCGCTCGCATGCTCGCCAAGGCCTTGGCGACAATCTCGTCTTCGTTCTTCACGTCCTCCAGGGTCTTCGGTTTCATTTCCTTCGGTACCGGCTCCAGGCCGTGATTCCACTTCAGGAATTGCATTCCGGTCTGCGGATACAGCGCGCAGATGAGCACCTCGCCCATGTCCTTCGCAAGGTCGCCGGCGGTCTGCCTGATCTTCTCCATTTCGGGCTCGAGCACGTCCCCGGGACGGCAGGTGATCGGCTGGTTGCCGCGTTTGTACCGTTTCAGCGCGATCTTCTGCACCTCGGGGTCGATCGGCATGGGCGGTCTTCCATACAGTCCATAGACATAGTCCTGCACTTGGCTCGAGACCATCTTGTAGCGGCCGACGAGGACGTTCTGCGCCGCCTGCACGCCCACCATCTGGCTGGTCGGGGTCACCAGCGGAGGCGAGCCCAGCTCCCGGCGCGTGCGCGGGATCTCGTCGAACACCTCCTGAAGGCGGTTGATGGCGCCCGCCTGCTTGAGCTGCGATACCAGATTCGAGATCATCCCGCCCGGCACCTGGTGTACCAGCACGGCGGTATCGACGACGGCCATCTTGGTGTCGTCCCGGAATTCCCGGTATTTCGGCGCGATGCGTTCGAAATGCCGGCCGAGCGCGATCAGCCGTCCGAGATCGAGGCCCGTGTCCCTGGCGCCGCCCTGGAGCGTGACCACGATCGGCTCAATGGCCGGCTGGGATGAGCGCAGCGCAAACGGGGCGAGGCAAGTATCGATCATGTCCACCCCCGCTTCGATCGCCTTGAGATAGCTCATCGACCCCTGGCCGCTGGTGTAGTGGGTGTGCAATTGCACCGGAACGCGCAGCACCTTTTTCAGCGCCGCAATCAGGTCATAGGCGTCGTACGGGGAAATCATCCCCGCCATGTCCTTGATGCACAGACTGTCGGCGCCCATGTCCTGCAGAATGAGAGCCTTGTTCACGTAATAGTCGAGGTTGTACACCGGCCCGCCCATCCTGGGCCCGGTGAGCGAGAAGCAGATCGATGCCTGGATGTGCTTGCCGCATTCCTTGATTGCGGAGAATGAAGTCTCGAAATTGCGCTCGTCGTTCAAGGCGTCGAAAACGCGGAAAATGTCGATGCCGCACTCGGCGCAGTGGTGAATGAAGGCGCGCACAACGTCGTCGGCATAGTGGCGGTAACCGACCAGGTTCTGGCCGCGGAGCAGCATCTGCAGAGGCGTCCTGGGCGCGAGCTTCTTCAGCAGGCGCAGGCGTTCCCAGGGGTTTTCGTTGAGGAAGCGCGTGCACACGTCGAAGGTCGCTCCGCCCCAGACTTCCAGGGAATGAAAGCCGGCCTGGTCCATCTCGGCGGCGATGGCGGCAAGATCGTCGGTGCGCACGCGCGTGGCGAGCAGCGATTGATGCGCGTCGCGCAGCGTGGTGTCGGTGATTCTGACCGGATTTTTCCCGGCATTTTGAATTTCCATGGATTTCAAGTTTCGCGTGGAGCTGCTTGCATTCTAAAGGAATGACTCAATCGGGCCAATGTGCGACGCCTGAGCGCCGCCGAAAATCTGCGCGACTCGAGTTTGCGGCGCCTCAACCATCGCCCGATGGCGGATTGTGTTCAAATTCGGGGGCACGGTTATGGAAACGTTTTGACCGGGCAAGGGCTTTCACGGACGCGCGCGCCGGATCCGGTTCGCCGGTTCGAGAACCGATGGATAGGGAACTGCGGCCGCAGGCGGCGCGACGTGGTCGATCTGATCAGGGTCAAGCCGGGCGCCGTGAGTTGCGGGGCATCGGGATCGCTGCCGACCGTGGGTTGCGCGCTGCTGCAGTCCTACGCGAAGACCGAAATGATCATGGTGATGTACAAGGGCAATGCGCCGGCGCTGACCGGCCTGATGGGCGGCGAAATCAATCTCTTGTTCGACGTCGTCAACACCGCGCTTGCGCAAGTGAAGAGCGCTCGGGTGCGGGCCATCGCCTCGACCAATCCCAAGCGCGGCAGCCCGCCCTTCGCCGAACTGCCGGCGCTTGCCGAAACCATTCCGGGGTTCGATCTGGTGAGCTGGCAGGCCGCGATGGTACCGCGCGCCACACCGCGGCCGATCATCGGGCGCCTGAACCGCGAATTTCTCGCGGTGCTCGACCTGCCCGAAGTCCGGCAACGGATGATCGATACCGGACTCGAACCGGCAGGCAGCACGCCCGAGGCATTCGATGAGTTCCTCTCGCGCGAGTACGCCAAGTACGGCCAGGTGCTCAAGGAAGCGGGCATCAATCCGGAGTGATTGCACCACCCATGGCGATGGTCGCGGGTGTTACAATTTCTCCCATGGAAAATGGGATTTCCTCCGAAATTCGGCAGCTGTTCTGGGACGTGGACGTTGATCGCATCGACCTCGCGCTCAATGGTGATTTCGTGATCAGCCGGATACTGGAATGGACGACCCCGGCAGCGCTCGACTGGCTTGAGGCGCACTACACCGCGTCGCGTATTCTCGAAGTCAACCGCTCGAGCCGCAAGGTCTCGGAACGCTCGCGGGATTTTTGGAACCTCTGGTATGGCGCTGCACCTTGAGTGCGTGCCGGAGCCTGCTCAAAGACTCGCCGCGACACTCTTTCCAGCGATAGAAGATCTCGGTTTTGTCCTCGCCGGCGGGACAGGGCTCGCGCTTCAGTTCGGTCATCGCATATCCGTCGACTTCGACCTGTTTGCCCCTCCCGAGAAGTATCCCCGCCTTCTGCTTGATCGGGTACGCGGCGCGGCTGCACATGATCGCGGCGGCACGCTGATGGCCAGGTGCTCAAGGAAGCGGGCATCAAGTCGGAGTGAGCGCGCTACACCGGGGACGCGGAGGATGCGTGCATGAATGATGGCGCTGCCGCGCTCGATTTCGAGAGGTTTCGCCTGCGGCGTTTTCTTGACTCGCTCGGCTCAGACGAACTGGAGCGGCACGATGCGCCGATCGAGCTTGCCGATATCGCCGCGGTGCTGGAAGGCAATCCCCGGGCCGTGCTGTTCGCGAGCGCCGGTCCGGAGGGCGCGCAGCTTTGCGCCAACGTGCTGGCAAGCCGCAGCCGCATGGCGCGCGCTTTCGGCACCACGCGCGAAGGCCTGCTTCCCGAATTGCTGCGCCGGCTGAAGACGCCTCCCCTCATCGTCGAGGTATCCCGGGACGCGGCGCCGGTGCAAAGCGGGGTGCTGGAGGGCGATGCGGCTGACCTCACCGCGCTGCCGGCGCACTTGCAGCACCGGCTCGACGGCGCGCCCTATATCTCCGCGTCGGTCGATTACACCATCGATCCTTCCACCGGCTGGACCAACGTGGGCATCCGGCGGCTGATGCTGCGCGGCCGCCGCAAGGCGGGTGTGGACTGCACCGTGCCCTCGGACCTGCGCGCCATCATGGAGGCGCACACGCGGTGCGGCGAACCGGTGCCGATCGCCTTCGTCATCGGCTCCTACCCGACCGACTATGTCGCGGCCACCATGCGCATCCCGGTGGACGAACTGGGCCTGGTGGCCTCGCTGCGCGGCGCCCCGTTGCCGGTGGTGAAGTGCATCACCAGCGATATCCGCGTGCCCGCCGACGCGGAATATGTGCTCGAAGGCTTTATCGATACGCAATCGCCGGTCGAACCCGAAGGTCCGTATGGCGAATTCCTCGGCTACTACGGCGAGGTGAAAGGAAACCCGTTTTTCCGCCTCACCGCGATCACGCGCCGCAAGGACGCGCTGTTCCAGACGGCGACCATCAGCGGGCGCGCGCTCGCCTGCACCGACACCGCGCAGTTGAATGCCCTGCGCGTGGAGACCGTGGCGTGGGCGGCGCTGGAGACCGCGGTGCGCGGTGTCAAGGCCGTGTACGCCACCGCCGCGAGCGGAGGAGCGTTTCACGTTCGCATCGCCATGACCCAGCAGGTGCCCGGCGAGGCGCGCAATGCCATCGCCGCGGTGATGGGCTGTCTTGCCAACGTCAAGCACGTGTTCGTGGTCGATCCCGACATCGACATTTACTCCGATGAGCAGATCGAGTGGGCGCTGGCCACGCGCTTCCAGGCCGACCGCGACCTGGTGGTGCAGTCGGGCATGCGCTCCATGCCGCTCGACCCTTCGGTAGCGGGCGGACGCTCCTGGGCGAAGGCCGGTTTCGACATGACGCTTCCATTCGTTCCGATCGGACAGACACGGCCGATCGCGCTGCGCGTTCCCGAGCCGCCGCGCTATGAAGGGGCGCGCCATTTGACGCTTGCCGCGGCGCTGGCCGAAGGGCCGAAATTTTTCGAAGAACTGATGGCGGCCACCGGCAGCCGCGACGGCCGCGAAATCGTGCGCG
The DNA here is from genome assembly GCA_001801865.1 of Gammaproteobacteria bacterium RIFCSPLOWO2_02_FULL_61_13. Lineage (GTDB taxonomy): Bacteria > Pseudomonadota > Gammaproteobacteria > Eutrophobiales > Eutrophobiaceae > 2-02-FULL-61-13. The sequence continues at coordinate 2,396 of MGYT01000037.1, read as the reverse complement.
CGCTGGAAGCGATGGAGCAGGGAGGCCGCGTGACGCGCGATAGCGATGGCCGGTATTTCGCGAAATGATTGGCAGCATCGGACATCTATGCATTGCATATTCCCCGATTCTCCGGTAATGTGTACACATTGATTCACAAACCGCGCGCGCTACGAGGTAAATGTCATGGAAACCGCAAAGGTAGGCATTCGAGAGTTCCGGGCGGACTTGGCCGAGTACATCGCTTCCCGAACCCCCGTTGCGGTTACTCGCCACGGCCAAACCGTCGGTTACTTCATCCCCACCCAAGGCCAGGTTGACGCGGATCTCGCAGCACTGAAAAGGGCCAGCAAGACCTTGGACCAGATACTAGCCGCGCGGGGTGTGGATGTCGATGCGGTTGTCGCTGATTTCAAGGCGGTTCGCAAACAAGCGCGCCCGCGCATTAAACGCAAGCCCAAGCCGGCGTGAGCGGCAAAGCCATCGTTCTTGACGCCAATATTTTGATTCGCGCGGTATTGGGCAAGAGGGTGCGAGAGCTCATTGTTGAGAACGCGGCAAAGGTCAAATTTTTCGCCCCCGACATTGCGTACGCCGATGCCCGAAAGTACCTGCCGTCGGTGCTGGAAAAGCGCGGCGTCAATGGCGACGCGGCATTGGCGGTTTTGCGCAGTCTTGAGTCCATCGTTCAATCAATCGACCTTGACCTGTACGCAGGAGCGCGGCAATTGGCCCTCCAACGAATTGCCATTCGCGATGCCGATGATTGGCCTGTGCTTGCGTGTGCGATGTCAATGGGTTGTCCCGTCTGGACAGAGGATGCTGACTTTTTCGGTTCCGGCGTGGCGACGTGGACGACCGATCGTGTCGAGTTGTATTTTGCGGGGTAATGCAGCTCCGGCCAGCACCAATACGATGTCGGACAGTTGATCAATCCGGTTCGGATTTGATGCTTGTACCGCCGCGATGCCCGAAGAACCGCATCCCGCCTGCTTCTCCAGCCTATGTGGCATTATGCGCGATGCTGATGGCCGGTATTTGCTGACATGACGGAGTACATCGGGCGATCGATTGCGCGCGTCGAGGACCTGCGCTTTCTCACGGGACGCGGTCGCTATACCGATGATGTTTCCCTCGATGGCCAGGCCTACTGCGCCTTCGTGCGTTCACCGCACGCGCACGGGCGCATCCTGGGCATTGACGTTGCGGCAGCCGCCAGGGCTCCGGGGGTGCTCGCCGTGCTCACCGGCGCGGACTACCTTGCGGACGGGTTGCTCGGCATCGCCCACATGCCCAATCCGGCTGACGCCGTCGATGTGTCGCAGCGCGCGTTCACCGCGCCGCCGGCGCAGCGCGTTGTCGACCTGGCGCATTGGCCGCTGGCGATCGGCCGCGCCCGGCACGTGGGCGAACCCGTTGCGGTGGTCGTGGCAACGACCCGCGAGGCGGCGCGCGATGCCGCCGAGGAAGTATCGGTCGATTACCAGCCGCTCGAAGCGGCGGTGTCGCTCCTGGATGCGTTGCGCGAAGGCGCGCCGCAGCTATGGGAGGAGGCACCGGGCAATGTGTGCTTCGCGCAGGCGTTCGGCGATGCCGAGGCGACGCGGCGTGCCATTGCGGATGCGCCGCATGTGATCCGGCATGAGTTCGTTCACAACCGCATCGCCAACTGTCAGCTCGAACCGCGCGCGGCACTCGGCAACTACGACAAGGCGAGCGGACTGCACACGCTGATCTCGGGCGGCCAGGGCGCCTTTCTGCACAAGATCACGCTCGCCCGCGTTTTCAATGTCGATATGGAAAAGGTGCGCGTGGTCTGCCCCGATGTCGGCGGCGGCTTCGGTCCGCGCACCAATATGTATCCGGAGCAGGTGGTGGTGTGGGCTGCCAAGCGGCTCGGCCGGCCGGTGAAGTGGAGCGGTGATCGCAGCGAAGCCTTCGTCTCGGACTACCAGGGTCGCGACGGCGTGATGCGCACCGCGCTCGCGCTCGATGGCGATGGACGCATCCTCGCCTACGACATGCAATGGTTCGGCAACGTCGGCGCGCACACGGTGTCGTTCGTCACCATGTCCAATGGACGGCGCATGCTGCCCACGGTGTATCACGTCCCGGCAGCTCATTTCCAGGTGCAGGCGGTGCTCACCAACGGCGTGCCGACCGCGCCGTTCCGCGGCGCGGGCAGGCCCGAGGCCACGCATATGATCGAGCGCCTGCTCGACATCGCGGCAAAGCGCTTGGGCCTCGACCGGGTGGAAATCCGCAGGCGCAATCTCGTACGGCTCGACATGCTGCCTTATCGCTCGGTCGCCGGGCTGCTGTACGACAGCGGCGATTTTGCCGGCTACATGGAGAAAGTGCTGGAGAAGTCCGACTGGCGCGGCTTTCCGGCAAGGCGTACCGCGGCGAAAGCCCGT
>MGYT01000036.1:11954-12305 GCA_001801865.1 Gammaproteobacteria bacterium RIFCSPLOWO2_02_FULL_61_13 | reverse complement strand
CAATGCCGATTTCATCAGGGTGCTGCGCATGCCGGATGTCGCCAAACGCCTGGCTGAGCTCGGGCTCGAGCCGGTGGGCAACTCTCCGGAGGAGTTCGACGCGATGATACGCTCGGAGCTCGAACGCTGGACCAAGGTGGCAAAGGCTGCCAACATCAAGTTCGATTAAGACCGCCGTCGCAAAAATCTCGCGCCGGCTGTTGGCAGCAGCGCGGCGAGCTTTGGGCCGCGCGGTCGTACTGACGCCCGGCGCGAAAGACTCTGGCGTCGTCCGTCGGGAGTTTGCCGGTTATAAGTTCTTCTCTCCCAGCGGCGTCGCGTGCCCCCAGGTTCCGGCGTAGTCGCGCTTCG
>MGYT01000036.1:7796-11921 GCA_001801865.1 Gammaproteobacteria bacterium RIFCSPLOWO2_02_FULL_61_13 | reverse complement strand
TCCGGCGTAGTCGCGCTTCGCCGAATCGGGCAGGCAACACTCCTCGATCTCGCGGACTTTGGCCGAGTTGACCACGGTCTTGAGTTGTACCGCCCCGTATTTGCTCGACCTGACGCTCTCCGCCCAGTCGTCGATCGCGGGTTTGCCGCGCTGCTTCAGGTCGTTAAACAGCTGCCACGCTGCCTGCATGCCGGCGGTGGCCGCCAGCACCGGGTAAAGCACGATGCGCAGGCCGAGCTTTTCATATTCTTCCGGCGTCGGCGCGGGCTCGGGTCCTCCCCAGATGGTAAGCACCGGCGCGGGAATGCGCTCGCAAGCCTCCTGCACCTGCTGGCGCGATTCGATGGAATTCAACCACACGAAATCCGCGCCGCCGTCCTTCACATAGGCGATGCAACGCTCGACCGTATCCTCGAAGCTGCCGCCCTCCGCGCCGAGGGTGTCGCAGCGCGCGCAGATCACAAACTCCGGATCGATTTCGTTCCTCGCCGCCACCGCCGCGCGGTATTTGCCCACCGCCTCGTCCACGGAAATGCAGCGCCGGCCCGCGCTGGTGGATGATTTCTTCGGCGCTTCCTGGTCTTCTATCTGAATGCCGGCGATGCCGGCGTTGACGCACTCCTGCACCGTGTAATGCACGTTGACCGCGTTGCCGAAGCCGGTGTCGGTGTCGACGAAAATCGGGATATTGGTGCTTGACGCCACATGGCGTGCATGGTCCACCACGTCGCGCAGGCCCAGAATGCCGTTGTCGGGGACGCCCAGCAAAAACGCGGACACTTGCGAACCCGCGATGAAAAAGCTCTCAAACCCCGCCAGTTCCGCGATGCGCGCATAAACCGGGCTGAAGCCGCCGGGCATGACCGTAATGGTTTTGCGCTTGAGCAGCTGGCGAAAACGGACGCGCTTGTCGCGCGCTGACAGGCGGGGATTTGTGGACATGGCCCTGCTCCTATTTAATTTGAGGAAACACTGAACAAATGTCTATCTTGGAAAAAGCATGCACAGTGTTTCCTCTGAAGTGGGGGATATACAAGGGGGCAACGGCCCCCTTGTTCAGTACACCATTCAGCGCGGCAATTATGCCCGCTCATGGCGCACGCCGTGCTTGCGTGCGCGCGCATTGACGCCGCGAAATGCGCGGTGCTAAGGTGCGCCCTCCGCATAAACCCGGTCGAGGAAGCTCCCATGATGATTCTCACCCGCCGTACCGAATTGCCAAGCCGGCTGCCCTGCACTTGTTGTCCACCCTGGGCGCCGGGCCACGCCATCGACGCGGCCACTCGCGCGAAAGCCAGGGCAAAGGCCGCGGCCCGTTCTGCGCCCAAGGCCAAGGCGCGCCGCCGCGCCGCGCCGCCCTCGCCCAACAGCATCGATGTGCACCACCACATTTCACCGCCCGCCTACATCAAGGCGATCGGCCCGGAGAACATGGTCAACAGTTATCCCGCCTCGCGCACGGCTGCCTACGACTGGACCCCCGCGATGGCCATCGAGATGATGGACAGGGGCGGCACCGCCACGGCCATCACGTCGCTGTACTCGGCCACCCACCTCGCCGAGCATCCGGAGCGGCGGCGCCTGGCGCGCGAAGCCAACGAGTTTGCCGCCAGCATGGCGCGCGATTATCCCGGCCGCTTCGGTTCCTTTGCCGCGCTTCCCATGCCGGATATCGACGGCACGCTGCGCGAGATCGAATACGCCCTGGATGTCCTCAAAGCCGACGGCGTCTACATGGTCACCAGCTACGACGGAAAATGGCTGGGCGATCCCTCGTTCGCGCCAGTCTGGGCGGAACTCAACCGCCGCAAGGCCACCCTCTACACTCACCCGACCGTGCCGCATTTTCTCGAGGATCTGATCACCGACATTCCCGACACCGCCATCGAGATCAACACCGACACGACGCGATCGATAGCCAACGTGATCTTCTCCGGCACGGCGGCGCGATCTCCCAACGTCGACGTCATCTGGTCGCACGGCGGCGGCACCCTCCTGCCGGTGATCGAACGCTTCATCCGGCTCGCCCATCGCCCGCAGCTCGCGGCGCGCTTGCCCAAAGGTTTTATGCACGAGGTGCAGCGCTTCTACTACGACGTGGCACAGGTGGCGCACCCGGTGCCGATGGCGGCGCTCAAGACCATGGTGCCGCTGTCGCAGATTCTGTTCGGCACCGATTTCACTTTCCGCACCGCCACGGAAATCAGCGCCGGCCTGGCACAGAGCAACCTCACCGCGCGCGAGCTGCGCGCCATCCACCGCGACAACGCGGCGAAACTGTTTCCGCAATTTGGAAAACTGCCCGGGTAATAAAACAAGCCAACATGGAACCGCGTTTTCTGTACGGATGGTGTATATCCGTATAGAAAACGCGGTTGGCACGCGCAGCGTGCAAGTGTTTGCAAAAGCGGCACGGACGATAAACCCGTCCGCGCGGATCATCGCTTGCGCACGGATGATGAAGCTATCCGCACGCAAGCGACGATCTTTATAGGACCCGCTAATTCATATTGAAACGGACTCTTAGAACCGGAAGTGCGCCATGATCAATATCATGGCTACCTGCATCACCCCCTGACCGCCGGAGAGCCAGATGTTGTAGCGGTTCAGGCGGGTGATTTTTTCGCGATCGGCCTGGGACTTTTTCAGCTCCAGCCAGATGCGCAGGGTATTGGGCAACAGCAGGCACAAGCCCACCACGGTCATCAGCATGACCAGGCCCAGCGAAATCATTGCCCAGAGGTATTTCGGATGCCCAGGATCAGTGAACCCCAGCCAAGCTGCCAGGTACCAGCCCGCAGTCCCGGCGGTCAGCGCGACCACCGGAAAGTACAATAGCGTGCGCGGCACCATGTAAGCGATGAAGGCGGTGCGCGTCTTGATCTCCAGGCTGCGCAGCACCGGCCCGATGATGAACCCCATGAAAAGATCCGCGCCAGTCCACAGCACGCCCGAGAGCACATGCACCCAGTTGAGCAGGTAGACGCTGTGCATGCCGATGGCGAGAAACATCGCCGCCGGAAACAGCAGCACCCACCAGGTCAACTGCCGCCACAAGGGCTGCATGGGAAACGCCTCGCTTGCCTGCATGCCGGACATCGTCACCTCGCGTAAGCTTCACCCGGGATAATACCTGCGTGGCGGCCTGATCCGGAGCCGGCCGGCGCAATCACGCCTCTTGAAAGGTGAGCGGTTATGGGTCAATTTTCAATGGGTCAGCCGGTGCTGCGCGAGGAAGATCCGCGCCTGCTGCGCGGCGAAGGCCGCTACACCGCGGATATGGAACTGCCGCGCAACACGCTCTACGCCAGCGTGGTCCGCTCCACGCACGCGCATGCGCGCATCCTCGGCATCGACACGGCGAAGGCAAAAGCCGCGCCGGGCGTGGTCGCCGTCTACACTGGTACGGACATCGCCGAAGACAAGCTCGGCACCATCGCCTGCCGCATGCCGATGAAGCGCCCGGACGGCAGGCCCATGCACCAGTCGGGCATGTTCGGCCTGGTGCGCGAGCGCGTGCGCATGGTCGGGGATCTCCTTGCCTACGTCGTGGCCGAAACCCTGTGGCAGGCAAAAGACGCCGCGGAACTGGTCGAGGTGGAATACGATCCCCTGCCGCCGGTGGTGCTCGCCAGCGACGCGGTCAAGCCCGGCGCGCCGGTGCTGTGGCCGGACTGTCCCGACAACACCGCCTGGATCTATGAAGCCGGCGACAAGGCCGCGGTGGATGCCGCCGTCGCCCGCGCCGCCCACGTGGTCAGGCAAGACCTCTATATCAACCGCGTCACCAACGCCGCCATCGAAGCGCGCGGCTGCATCGGCCACCACGATCCGCACACGCAGCGCACCACGCTCTATGGCGGCATCGCCTGGGGGCATACCGCGCGGCGGCTGTTCGCCAATGAAATTTTCGGCATCCCGGAGCACCAGTTCCGTGTGGTGGCGGGCGACATCGGCGGCTCGTTTGGTTCGAAGGGCAATACTTCGAATGAAAACCTGGTGACGCTGTGGGCCTCGCGGCGCCTGGGCCGCCCGGTCAAATGGATGGCCGAGCGCTCCGAGACCATGCTCGCCGACGACCATGCGCGCGACAACCATGTCGAGGTAGAACTCGCGCTCGATGCG
>MGYT01000036.1:0-7753 GCA_001801865.1 Gammaproteobacteria bacterium RIFCSPLOWO2_02_FULL_61_13 | reverse complement strand
CGAACGTGGGCGGCATTTCGGGCACCTACGTCATTCCCGCCATGCAAGTCACGGTGAAGGGCGTCTATTCGAATACCTCCACCACCGCTACCTATCGCGGCGCCGGCAGGCCCGAGGCGTCCTACATCATCGAGCGCATCATCGACATTGCCGCGCAGAAACTGGGGATGGATCCCCTGGCCATTCGCAGGCTGAACGCCATACCCAAAATCGACAAGCCCTGGAAAACCGCGCTGACATTTGTGTACGACAGCGGCAACTTCGGCCAGAACCTGGAGGATGCCGCCAGGCTCGCCGACTATGCCGGCTTTCTCGCACGGCGCGCCGATTCCGCGAAGCGCGGTCTGCTGCGCGGCATCGGTGTGACCAACACCATTGAGCGTTCCTCGCCGCCGCTGCCCGAAACCGCTGAAATCCGTTTCGATGCCACCGGCACCATGGCACTGATCGTCGGCACCAAATCGCAGGGACAGAGCCACGACCAGATGTACAAGATCCTGCTCTCGCACCTGCTCGGTGTCGATTCGCGCGATGTGCGGCTGCTCGAGGGCGACACTGATGTCTCCCCGTTCGGCATCGGCACTTTCGGTTCGCGCTCGGCAGTGAGCGGCGGCAACGCGGTGCACCTCGCTTCGGGCAAGATCATCGACAAAGGGAAAAAAATTGCCGCGCACCTTATGGAAGCCGCCGCGTCCGACATCGTTTTCGAGCGCGGCAGATTCACCGTCGCCGGCACCGACCGCTCGGTCGACTTGAAGAAAGTGGCGCAGGCCGCCTATGAACCGATGAAACTGCCCAAGGGGCTGGAGGCAGGACTGTATGAAACCGGCACCTTCGTCAGCCAGCCGACCTTCCCCACCGGCTGCCACATCTGCGAAGTGGAGGTGGACCCCGACACCGGCAAGGTGGACGTGGTGGCCTACTACGTCATCGACGATGTCGGCACCATCATCAACACTCTGACATTGAAGGGGCAGATCCACGGCGGTATCGGCCAGGGCCTCGGGCAGGCGCTGATGGAAGACGTCTATTACGACCGCGAGAACGGTCAATTGCTATCGGGTTCGTTTATGGACTACTGCATGCCGCGCGCGGACAACCTGCCCGCGATTGAAGTCCATTCGCATCCCACCCCCACGCCGACCAATCCCCTGGGCGTGAAAGGCGCCGGCGAAGCGGGCACCGTGGGCGCGTTGTCGTGCGTGAGCAACGCCGTGATCAACGCGCTGGCGCCGCTGGGCGTCACGCACATCGATACCCCAGCGACACCGCAGCGGGTATGGCGCGCCATTCAGGATGCAAAGAAATAGGGGACGTACCACGTTTTCTTGGCGGAAATAGGGGACGTACCACGTTTTCCTCGCAAGGCGCTGTCTTGGCCAAAGCATTTCCGGGAAAACGTGGTACGTCCCCTATTTCTATCCCCTATTTCTACTCCGGCTGTATTCCGGCGGCCTTGATGATCTTGCCGTAGACCTCAAATCCGGCCATATACATTTTCAGGAATTCGGCCGGCGTGTTGGCGATCACGATCAATCCCATGGCGTCGAATTTTGGCGTCAGATCGGGGGCCTTGAGCGCCTTCACGAGTTCTGCATTGGCGCGCTCCAGGATTTGCGGAGGAATATTCGCGGGGCCGAGAAATCCAAACCACGAATCCGGGCGCACGAAACCGTTCAGCGACTCCGCAATCGTAGGAAGCTCGGGCAGCACCGGCCAGCGCTGCGCATTGAGCACCGCCAGCACTTTGAGCCGTGCTGCTTTCATGTGCGGAATGGTGTTGTTGACGGAGCTGAACACCACCGACACCTCTCCGGTAGCGGCTGCCTGCACCGCCTGGACGATACCCTTGTAAGGCACGTGCAACAGGCTCACGCCCTGCGAGGACTGGAACATCTCCCCGATCAGGTGAAAAGCGTTGCCGACCCCGGGTGTGCCGTAGCTGATCTTGCCGGGGCTCTTTTTCAGGTATTCGACCAGTTCCTTCGCGGAATTCACCGGCACCGCGGAATGCACCGCCACCACCGTCACCGCATCCACCGCCGCCACGATCGGGGTCACGTCCCTGCGCGGATCGTAGGGCAGCTTTTTCACCAGAAACGGCGCGCTGATGTGGGTGCTGGTGGTGGTGGCGAGCATGGTGTAGCCATCCGGCGCCGATTTTGACACGAACTCCGAGCCGATCATGCCGTTGGCGCCGGCGCGGTTTTCGATCACGAACGGCTGGCCGGTGCTCTCGGCGGCCTTCTGCGTGACCAGGCGCGCCATGGTGTCGAGCGTGGCGCCGGGCGGGAAAGGCACGATCACGCGAACCGGCTTGACCGGCCAGGTCTGGGACAAAGCGGCGGCAGAAACAGCCAGCAGGATCGCGCCGCTAATGCAGGGCACGCGTCTCGCAAATAGGTTCATCAAGTCCTCCCTCAATTGAGCGCTGTAACGTTGAATACCGCAAATGGCCTGTGAAAGCCCTTGAGACTCAGCTCCCCGACCGGCTCGGCCGTTACCATGTCCTCGATGCTCGCAAGCACCCGCTGCGCGACCAGGATCTGCCCGCCTTTCGCCTCGCCGCACAGGCGCGCGGAGAGGTTCGTCACCACACCGATCGCGCCGTAGTCGATGCGGCCCTCGAAGCCGATGGCGCCGATGGTGGCATACCCCTGCGCAATGCCAATGCCCATATCAAGGCTGTACCCTCGCTTTTTCCAGCCCTGCGAAAGCCGTTTGAAGCTCTCCTGCATCTCAAACGCCATGCGCGCGGCGTTGGCCGAGGGGTTATCCACCACCACCGGATCATTGAAGAAAATCATGATGCCGTCCCCGGCAAAGCGCTCGAGGGTCCCCTCGTGCTTCATGATGAGTTCGCCCATCGCCTTGTGATACTCGCGCAGCACGCCCATGACCTCCTCGGGATCGGCGGTTTCGGTGAACGCCGTGAAGCCGCGCAGGTCGAGAAACACCACCGTCACTTCGCGGCGGCGGCTCTTCAGCGGATCGTCGGCCCCGCCCGCGAGGATCAGGTCGGCCACCGCCGGCGAGAAAAAACGCTTCAGGCGCCCCAAGCGGTCGAGCTGTTCGATGCCCTCGGCGACGCGCCCTTCAAGCGTGTGGTTGAATTCGGCCAGTTCCTTCGACTGCTGCTCGACCTTGTCGTAGAGCGACTTGATGCGTAGGAGCGACCTGACCCGCGCCATCAGCTCGGGCTGGTTGATCGGCTTGGAAAGAAAATCATCCGCGCCCGCCTCCAGGCCCTTGATGCGTTCCTGCGCCGGGTCGAGCGCGGTCACCAGGATGATGGGCAGGATACCGGTGGAGGCATCGGCGCGCACCGCCTGGCACACCTCGTAGCCGTTGATGCCCGGCATCATGACATCGAGCAGCACCAGGTCCGGCCGCTCGCTGCGGATGAGTTCCAGCGCCTTTTCGCCCGATTCGGCACGCAGCGTCTGGTAGCCCTTCACTTCGAGCAGATCCGCCAGCAGCATCACGTTCTGCGGCACATCGTCGACTACCAGGATTTTTTCGTTCATTGCGATGCTTTCACGAATACCCCGATTGTCGCGGGCCGACTGTCAAAGTTTGGCATCGGCGGCGGCACGCGGTGATGGCGCCATCATAGGCGAGCAGGTAGCGATTGTCATTACTGCCCGGGCCGGACCATCTTTCTTTCCGATGTCTCCCGGCACATGCCGGTTTCGACGCAGGCGACAGCGGGGTTGCGGAGTCGGTGAATGCTGTTGTCACACAGCTTTATGCGCATAGAATTATGCGCACCCCGTCTCCACTTCGATCGACCATGAATACCCGCCTTCCCGCAGCAACCACCAAACGCCCTGCCAAAGTAAGTGTCAATGCGGATTTGCTCGAAAAGGCCAAGGGGCTTGGCATCAATTTGTCGCAAACCCTCGAAGACCAGCTTGCAATACTGGTACGCCAGATAGAGGCACAAGCCTGGCTCAAGCAAAATGCGCGTGCTATGGACGCCTTTAATCAACGCATCGAAAAAGACGGCATCTGGAGCGATGGAGTGCGGGGATTCTGATGGCCAGATTCGTAATGCACCCCGGTGTAGTCGACCACGCTGAAAATTACAGTAGTTCCCCGCCATCGATCTTTGCGAGAGCGCGGTCCAGGGTTCCGAGCGGCAGGTGGCCCGCCTTGCGCGCGAGTTCCACCAGAAGGCAGTCGCTGTAGCCCAGTGATGGCCGCTTGCGGAAAGTCGCCAGTGCCGCCTGCACCGCGTCGGCGTCCTGCAGGGTGAGTTCCTGGTGATTGAGCAGCATGTCGATCGCTGTGGCAATTTCCGCGGCGCTTCGCTCATAGACAGCGTCCAGCACCCAAATGGCTTCGGCAAGCGCCAGCACCGATACCCAAGCGCCTCTGGCGATGAAGTCCTCCGCGGAGGCAGTCTGGCGGGCGTCGTCTCGTGTGATCAGGCGAACGAGAACATTAGTATCAACGGAGCGCATGGCGCTTTCGCACGGCTCGTCTGATTCCTTCTTTCAGATCTCCGAGCTTGCGCGGCTTCTGCGCCCCGTCAGGGAACACTGCCCGGTGAATATCCTTGGAACTGTAGCGGCCCGCGCGCCGTACCACGACTTGCTCGCCGGCCTCATCCCATTCGAGCACCGAGCCGGGACCGACCCCGAGTTTTTTGCGTACTTCGGCGGGCACCGAGATCTGCCCTTGGGCGGTGAGCTTTGAATGTGCAATGGCCATAGGCCTAGATTACCATGGTAATGGGATAACGTTCAATCCGGTCCGGCTGGCCTTGCGTTGCGCGGTTCCGGCCGCGCGCAACTGTAATCCTAAGCTCACACTGCCTCCCTCGTTCTCTCAGGCAAGGTAAAGCTGAAGGTCGAGCCCTTGCCGGGCTCGCTGGCAAGGCTCATCTCCCCGCCATGCAGTTCGACAAACTTCTTGGTGAGAGATAAGCCCAGCCCCGTGCCCTCGGCCTTCCGCAGCCGGTCACCCCCCACCTGCTTGAATTCCTCGAACACCGCCTGCTGATCTTCCGGCGCGATGCCCACGCCGGTATCGGCGACCGACACTTCGATACCGCCGCCTGCGCGTTTCGCCGCCACCGTGATCTTGCCGCCCTGCGGCGTGAATTTCACCGCGTTCGACAAGAGATTCAGCATCACCTGCTTGAACTTGCGCTCGTCCGCGGTCCAGTCGCGCAAAGCCTCATCGCACTGCATCTCGAGCGCGACCCCATGCCGCCCGGCGCGTTCCTTTATCAAGGTGAGCGCGTTGTCCAGCGCCGCGGTCACGCTGAAGGTGGCAAGGTCGAGTTCCATGCGTCCCGCCTCGATCTTGGCGAGGTCCAAAATATCGTTGATGAGCGACAAGAGGTGCTGTCCCGAGGAGTGGATGGTCTTCAGGTACTGGAGTTGCTTTTCATTCACCTCGCCGAACATCTTGTCGGCGAGCACCTCCGAGAACCCGATGATCGCGTTCAACGGAGTACGAAGCTCGTGCGACATGTTGGCGAGAAACTCCGACTTGTGGCGATTGGCGATTTCGAGCTGGGCGCTCTTTTCCTGAATCTCCTGGATTAGTCGCACATTTTCTATGGCGATCACCGCCTGGTCGGCGAAGGTCGTCACGAATTCGATCTGCTTGTCGCTGAAGGGACGCGCCTCGGGGCCGCGCGTCATGGCGATCACGCCCACCGGCTCGCCGTCGCGCAGCATCGGCACCGCGAGCACCGTCGCGGCATCCAGGCCCCGCAGCAGGTCCTGGCGGCGGTAATCCGTATCGGCGGCGACATCCGGGATATGCACCGGGTGGCGCTCCAGAATCGCGCGCCCGGTCGCCGACTCGCGGCCGGCACGCACCGGATTGCGTTGCAGGGGCGCCAGCGCCTCTGCGTCGTAGCCGAAATTAACGCTGGGCAGGTAATTGCCCTCGGCATCCGGCCGGAACACCGTGCCGCGGTTGGCCTCGCACAGGCGCACTGCGGTCTCGGTCAGCGCCAGCAATACCGAATCGAGATCGAAGCTGGCGCGGCTGATGAGCCGCAGCAGCTCGCCGGTCGCGGTCTGGTGTTGCAACGATTCGGCGAGCTGGTTGTTGCGCGTTTCGAGCTCCTTGAACAGGCGCGCATTTTCGATCGCGATAACCGCCTGGTCGGCGAAGGTCTGGAGCAGGGCAAGTTGCTTGTCGGAGACCGGCGTCGGCACAGTTTTCGAAATGCCGATGCTGCCGAAGGCCTTGCCGTCGCGCATCAGCGGCACGCCGACAACGGTGCGCCGGTTCGAGCTCAGTTGCCGCTGGCGCTGGGCTTCCGAAGTGTTCGGATCAGTCTCGACGTCCAGGACATACACCGCCCTTCGCTCGAGAATCGATTGTCCCTGCGCAAAGCCGCTGTTGAGGGCCTGGGGCGGGGGCATGACCGCTAGCGTGGGTCCGCCCGCGACGACCGGCACCAACTGGTCGTTCTGGACCAGCCACAGGGAAGCGTCGAAGCCTTCGAACAGGCGCAACAGGCTCGCGAGGATCGAGTCGAACACCGGTTTCGCGTCCGCCACCGAGCCGCTCACGATGCGCAGCACCTCGCCGGTGGCGGTCTGGTACTTGAGCGACTCGTCGAGTTCCTTGTTGCGCGCCTCAAGCTCCTTGAAGAGACGCACGTTTTCGATCGCGATTACTGCTTGATCTGCGAAGGTCTTGAGCAGCGATACCTGTTTGTCGTCTATGGCGGTCGGTTCGTTCCAATTTACCGACACAAGACCCAACGATTCCATTTCGCGCATGAGCGGAACGAAAAGAATGGCCCGCGTCCCGACGCCGCGCATGAACTTCCGATCGTACTCGGGAATGTTCATCGCTTCATCAATATCGCGGATAGCGACGATTTGACGATCAAGAACTATGCGCCCAGCAAGTGATTCCCGGTCGAGTGAAAAGCCGCCGGCACCAGTCCGCGCACGCTTTCCGGCAACAGGCACCACCATGTCGCCGCTGATCAGCCATACACCACTATCGGCACTATGGAGGAGCCGGATCGCGCTCGCCGCGATCGCCTCGAACACCGGCTGCATGTCGGTGGGCGAACTGCTGATCACGCGCAGGATCTCCGCGGTCGCGGTCTGGCGCTCCAGCGACTCGCGCGTATCGTTGAACAGGCGCACGTTTTCGATCGCGATCACCGCCTGGTCGGCGAAGGTCTGCAGCACCGCGATCTGCTTGCCGGTGAATTGGGTCGGCTCGCTGCACGGGACTGCGATTACGCCGATTGCACGTCCGTCGCGCAGCAGGGGAACCGAAAGGATGGCGCGAATGCCCCTTTCAAGAAAATCCTGCCGCTGCCACTCGCTCATGGTGGACGAGTTCTTCACGTCAGGAACGTGCTGGAACTTTCCTTCGAGGATCGCGCGTCCCGCTACGCTGTCCGCCCGCAATGGCACATCTTGCACAATTGCCCGTTCGGTTCCTGCCCGCGCGACCTCCCGTACGACATTCCCCTCGACCAGACGGACACCAACGTCGAAACCATTGAATAGCTGCTGCGCGCTTCTGGCAATCGCATCGAACACCGGCTGTAGATCCGTCTGCGAGCGGCTGATCACGCGCAGGATCTCCGCAGTCGCGGTCTGCTGCTCCAGGGTTTCCGCGAGATCCTTGTTGCGCGCTTCGATCTCCTTGAAGAGGCGAACATTCTCGATCGCGATCACCGCCTGGTCGGCGAAGGTCTGAAGGAGCGCGATTTCCTTGTCGCTGAATCCCCCGGGGCGGGTGCGATGAATGTTGA
>MGYT01000035.1 GCA_001801865.1 Gammaproteobacteria bacterium RIFCSPLOWO2_02_FULL_61_13 | reverse complement strand
TCGATCGGGCGATGCCGTCGCCCCCGCGGGCGGAGATTACACTTATCGGGCTGTCTGAATTTGTGGGGCCACTTCTTACCTCCGATGACCCGCCGCTGCCGAAGTTCTTGGAATTCGGCTTGGCGCTGGTGAACGATCGTCTTTTCTTGAAGCCGACCGCGTCCAATCTCGTGGCGGGCGATCGCGTCCCGCGTATGGCCTATTTGCCCCCCTTTGCGGGCATAGGGGCTCGCGAGGAGCGCATGCTTCCGGCGGCGCGGAAGCGTTGGATAGGCCGTGGCTTGGCGGGCGCAGTTCTACGCAACTTGCTGTATGACTTTTGGGAGCAGAACGCCAAGAAACGTGATCAGGCGAAGAATCCCAAAGGGCGTCTTCCGAGGAAGGCTCTTGCGGAGATCCGGCGAGAAGATCCTTGGGAACTCCTCCTTCAAACTCTGGAGGAGGTGTTCAAGACCGGCCTGGGTATGACGAAGTTCAACGAGCTGTACCACGATTCTATCGATGCTGGAATCTGGGACGGTCAGCTGGTTAATAAACAATTTCGCAAGAAACCGGGGTCGCCTGTCAAAGATTTGATGGTGGAAGGGAGTGGCTTCCTGCAGTGGTTGAGCGTCTACGCGCTCGCCCTTAACAAGGAACTGGATGTCTTGCTACTTGACGAGCCGGACGCTCATCTCCATCCGGCACTTCAGGGGCATTTGATTCACAAGCTTGCTCAGCTCGCGCGTGAAACGCGCAAGCAAGTTCTGCTCGCCACGCATTCCACCACGATTCTCTCCGAGGCGCGTCTCGATCAAATATTCCGTGTCGAAGATCGGGCGTACCTTGTGGACGAAGGAGGGCGCGTCAAGCTCTTCATTGGCCTTGGGAGTGCATATGCGCCGAGGCTAGATCAGCTCAAACGGTCAAAGCGACTCTTTTTGCACGACGGGCCCACTGACCTTGAGATCTTGAAGGCATGGGCTGCGAAGCTAGGCATACCGTGGCCAGACAACCTGGTGTGCTGGAAGTACACCAAAGACCGCGCGGCGAGGGAGATTCTTTTCGACGAATTGAAAGCGGAGATTCCTGAACTGAGGGCGATAAGTTTGCAGGATAAGGACACGTATCTCTATTCTCAGACCAAGCCAGACCTGACCTTCGACCAGCTGGCCCTGTTTAAGAAGGAGCTTGGGCTGCGCATGTGGCGACGCCGCAACATCGAAAACTATCTTCTGCATCCAGCCGCAATTGCCCGCGCGTCGGGACGGTCCGAGCAAGAGGTCCGCGATCTTCTCGCCGATCCACATGGAGTGGCTATTCCTGCCGATTTCACAATAAGCACCTGCGCGCAGCCGCTTGCGGACTTGGACGGAAAGCAGATAGTCATCAAACACGCTCGATGTATCGAAGCAGAGTTTGGCGTGACGCGCTCCAAGATTGCTGCGGCAATGGAGCCGGCTGAGATTCCGGAGGACGTTAAGACTCTTCTTCAGCAAGTCCAGGCACTTTGCGCCCCATGACCTCGTCGCGTGAATTGGAGGCGCTTCAGAGCAGGGCGATCGCGACAATCAAGCCGCTGATCCCGGCTGACTCGAAGGAGCGAGTCGAGCGGGCGGTCAGGCAGTTCAATCAGAAAGTCAGGGAAGGCATTCGCGCCGAGACGGGGCTGAGACTGTCGGGCGAAGATGGAAAGGGATCGGTGAGTATCAGAATCGTCGATGGATTCCCGACGGAGGTGGCCAAACTGATTGATCGTCATCAGGATCAGACGTTATGGCGGTTGATCATGGCGCAACCGAAGCTTGGCGGAGCGATCGAAGGACTCGGAGTTCTGATTGAGCATTGGGATGAGTTCGAGAGGTGGCTCGAACTGCCGGAGGTCGCGAAAGGCAGCAAGCCGCAGCTAGTACGGGCGGCGCAGGTGGCGGATGCGATGCAGAAGTTGGCAGTCGCGCGCAAGGTGTTCGATGAGATCAAGCAGATCGAGGTGGACATCCTGGGCCTGTACCGCTTGGGCGATTCCAGTGTCGATATCTACTGGATGGCCCATGCACTGATTGCCGCGATGCTCGAAGTGCGAATTGAGGATTTGAGCGTGGTGACGCTGGCGCACGAGTTAGCTCATGCATACACACATGTGGGGCGGGACATTGACGGGGTCGCATGGGGTAACGAGGCGTTCGCGAGCAGTGCGATAGAGGTCAAGGAAGGGCTCGCGCAGACGTATGCGGCGGCGGTTTCGGGGAAGCTCCTCAATCGCGCGCCTGGTGTCGTCGAGGCCTACGAGCAGCTGCTCAAACATCAATCCGAACCGTATCGTGTTCACCTTGATTGGCTGAAGGAGCAGGGTGCGAAGCGGGCGGAGGTAGTGCGCTTCGCAATGCTCCGAGCAAGGCGGATGGAGAAGGTGGATCACGTTCAATGGCAGGCGCTGTTGAAAGAAACGACGGCGAGCCTGAAGGGTAAGAAGGAAACTAGCTCGTGAATATCTTCGATCTCCACTCCTCAGTGATTGGGGACTACCGGGACTTCGTGCGGTCGTTCTTTTCCGTGCTCGACGAGCGGGCGCGGGCGTATGTCGAGCAGGCGCTGGAGGCCGAGGCGCGGCTGTGGCCGGATTTCCTGCTTCAGGTGAGCCCCTCGTATGAGCGGGCTGCCACGGTGGACGATCTGGCGAAGGAAGGGAAGCTCCATCCGGAGACTGCGAACATTTTCCGGACTGCCGATGGAGCGCCGTATCACCTATATCGGCACCAGGTCGAGGCAATTGAGAAAGCGCGGACGGGCAATAGTTATGTGGTGACGAGCGGTACGGGCTCCGGGAAGAGCCTGACGTATTTCATCCCAATCGTGGATTCGCTGCTGCGAGAGCCGCCGCAGGCGGACCAGGTAGCGGCGCTCGTCGTGTATCCGATGAATGCGCTCGTCAATTCCCAGCGCCTGGCGCTTGAGGCGTTGAAGGTGGGGTACGAGAAGCGTACCGGCAAGCCGTTTCCAGTCAGCTTCGAGCGTTACACCGGGGAAACGAGCGAGACGCAGCGCGAAGAGCTGCGCCGCCATGCGCCGAAGATCATGCTCACGAACTACGTGATGGCGGAATTGTTGCTGGTTCGGCCCGAGGATCAGCGGTTTCTCGACCGGGCGGGCGGCGGGTTGCGCTACCTCGTGCTCGACGAGTTGCATACCTACCGTGGCCGCCAGGGTGCGGACGTGGGGATGCTGGTGCGGCGGCTGAAGGAGCGTTGCGCCGCGCCGAATCTCGTTCACGTCGGCACGAGCGCGACCATGGTCGCGAACCGGGAAGCGCCACCCGAGGAACGCAGGCGCACCGTGGCGGAGTTCGCTTCGCGCCTGTTTGGGCACGCCATGACGGGGAACGAGGTGATCGAGGAAACACTCGTTCCCTTTATCGAAGGGCGGGACGCATCGCGCGCGGAGCTGGCGGCGGCAGTGAATGGGCCGCTGCCGGCGAACCTGGGCGATTTCCGGGGAAGTGCGCTTGCCAGGTGGGCGGAGCGCGAGTTCGGTATCGAACCCGAGGGAAGCGCCAGGCTCAGACGCCGCGTGCCTCGTACGCTCGCCAGTGCGGCCGGGCGGCTATCGGAGGCTTGCGGCGTTCCGAAAGAGACTTGCCGCGAACGGCTGCGCGAATTGCTGAGCCTGGGCGGGCAACTCGAGCGCGATGACGGTGGCAGAGCGTTCGCCTTCAAGCTGCACCAGTTCATCGGCCAGGGGCGCGCGCTCTACGCGACGATCGAACCGGCGGCGCAGCGCGAGTTCTCGCTCGAAGGACAGCTGCAGGCCGCAGGCGGGCGGCTGATGGCGCCGGTCAAGTTCTGCCGCCAGTGCGGCCAGGACTATTACCACGTGCTGCGCGGTGAAACCAGGTTCCTGCCGCACCCGATCGGTGGAGCGGAGAGCGAAGAGGACGAAAGCCGGCCCGGCTATCTCATGCTCGCGCCCGCGGAGAACGACTGGAACGAGGAGCTGATTCCCGAGGAGTGGCGCGATGCGCGCGGCCGCTTGACGCAAACCTGGCGCAACCGCGTCCCCGAGCCGCTCTGGGTGGCGCCGGATGGCAACTACTTCACGCAGGCGCACGAAGGTGCGATCAAGATGTGGGCGCAGCGTGCGCCATTCTCCCTCTGCCTGTACTGCGGAGAGTTCTACGGCAGGCGCGAGGGCGAATACCGGAAGCTCGCCTCTCTATCGAGCGAAGCGCGTTCGAGCGCGACCACGGTGCTGGCGACATCGCTGCTGCGGCATGCGGCAGGCACCGGGACGGCAAAGGATAAGCTGCTCACTTTCACCGACAACCGCCAGGACGCCTCGCTTCAAGCGGGTCATTTCAATGATTTCGTGCACATCGGCCTCTTGCGTTCGGCGTTGCACGAGGCGCTCAAACGCGACCCCGAGCTTGGTTTCGATCGAGTCGCGCGCGCGGTGGTGGCGACCTGCGGGCTGTCGATCCGCGACATCGCGAACAATCCGGAGCTCGATCAGGAATCGGCAGCGGCCCAGGACGTGTGGCGAGCATTCACCGAGCTCATCGAGTATCGGCTCTACGAGGATCTGCGCCTCAGCCGCTGGGTAAAGCTTCCGAACCTTGAGCACGTCGGATTGCTGCGGGTGGACTACAAGGGACTGGCCGAGCTGTGTCGCGACCAGGCGCGATGGACGATCCACCCGACACTTGCTGCGGCCTCGCCTGACGAGCGGGAGATCGTCGTGCGCACTCTTCTAGACCAGTTCCGTCGCAAGCGGGCGATCAATTGCACCGTCTTTCGGGAAACCGAACAGCAACAGATTCGACGGCGCTCAGCGCTGCACTTGAACGAGTTCTGGGGGCTGGACAGGGATGCGAACGAGCTACGTCCGGGACACCGGTTCGTGCGCCGCGGGCGCTCCGAGCGCTTCGCGGACGGGTTCAGCCTGGCCGAGCGAAGCCTGATCGGAAGGTTCCTGCGTGCGCGGCTGGAGGTCGATGTCGCCGGGTATGCGACCCTAGTCGATGCATTGCTCGGCCTGCTGGTCTCTCAGGGATACCTCGCTAGGCCTGAGATGCTGGAGGATCACCGGTTCTATCAGCTCGATGCCGCGCGGCTGATCTGGCGCGCGGCCGACGGTTCGCCGCCGCCGCTCGATCCTTTGTACGCGCGGCGCGCGCGGGGCAGCGCCTATTCAGACGCGCCGCCGCCGGTGAATGCATTTTTCCAGCGGTTCTATCGCGAACAGGCGAGCGCGCTCGCGGGGTTCGAGGCGCGGGAACACACGGCTCAAGTTGTGAAGGCGGGCGAACGCGAGCGAAGAGAGCGTCGCTTCCGCTGGGAGGACAACGACACGCGCAAGGAAGCCGAGATCGGCAGGCGCCTGCCCTATGTCGTCTGCTCGCCGACCATGGAGCTCGGCGTAGATATCGCCGACCTCGATCTCGTGCACCTGCGAAACGTGCCTCCGACGCCCGCGAACTACGCACAAAGGAGCGGCAGGGCCGGCCGGCAAGGCCAGCCGGGGCTCGTCTTCACCTACTGCGGCGCATTGAACAGCCACGACCAATACTTCTTCCGGCGCCGCGAAGACATGGTCGCAGGCAGCGTCCGTCCACCGCGGCTCGATCTCGCCAATGAGGCGTTGCTGCGCGCGCACCTGCACGCGGTGTGGCTTGCTCAAGTCCGGCTGCCGCTGGGGAGGAGCATCGAAGAGGTCATCGACACGGACAAGGATGGGCTGCCGCTGCGCGAGAACGCGGCCGGCCAGATTCAGCTTTCGGAGGCGGCACGCTACAGCGTGCTCCAACAGGCACAGCGCATTCTCGCCGCGGATGCGGGAGCACTGGAGGCCGCGCGCTGGTATGGAGAGCAATGGCTCAAGGCTGTCTTTGACGATGCGCCGCGCCGCTTCGGCGCAGCATTCGACCGCTGGCGCGAGCTCTTCCGGGCGGCAGAGCGGCAGCTTCGCGACGCGCAGAACGCGATCGTGCGCGCGCGCAAGCCCGATGAGCAGGCAAACGCGAAGCGGATGCAGGACGAGGCCATCCGCCAGCGCAACTTGCTGCTGCAGATCGACACCACGCGGGAGGAGAGCGACTTCTATCCGTATCGCTATCTCGCCAGCGAAGGCTTCCTGCCCGGATACAATTTTCCGGCGCTGCCCGTCCGCGTCTGGATACCGCGCGATCAGGGAGAGTTCATTTCCCGGCCAAGGCTGCTCGCGCTGCGCGAATTCGCACCTGGAAACATCGTTTATCACGAGGGCTCCAAGTGGGAGTCGGTGGCGTTCCAGGCGCCGCCGGGAGGGCTCGATGCGCGGCGTTTCCAGCGGCGGCTGTGCCGGACGTGCGGTGCGTTCAACGACAACGCGCTGGATCTCTGCAGCGCGTGCGGGACGCGCTTTGACGGGGAAAACAGCTTCCTCGCCACGCTTCTTGACATGCCCAACGCGCGTACGCGCCGCAGGGAGCGGATCACCTCCGAGGAGGAGGAGCGCCGGCGGAGGGGCTATGAGCTCGAAACCTGCTATCAGTTCGCTCCCGACGATGGAAAGCGCAAGGTCCTGGAAGCCGACGTGATGCAAGACGGTTCCCCGTTACTCCGGTTGATCTACGGGCCGGCGGCGACGATCATGCGGATCAACCACGGATGGCGCGCGTCGGATCATCAGGGTTTCATCATTGATTTCGAGACCGGCGAAGTCGTCGTACCGGGGGAGGGCGAGGTAAGGCCTGCGCTGCGCCCGCGCCGGCCGGAGAACGTCCGACTTTCCGTTCAGGTGACGCAGAACATTCTTCTGATCAGACTTGTGCGACCGGAACTGCGCAACACGGCGCTCGAGGCGACGCTCCAGTACGCGCTGCAGCGTGGCTGCGAGCAGGCGTTTCAGCTTGAGGAGTCGGAGCTGGGCGCGGAACGGATCGGCCGCGAAGGCTTTCGAGCCATCCTGATGTACGAGGCGAGCGAGGGCGGGGCGGGCGTGCTGCGCAGATTGGTTGAGGAGCCCGATGCCATAGCCCGTATCGCGCAGGAGGCACTTGACCGCTGTCATTTTGATGGCGCGGGAGAGGACCTCAAGCCGGAATGCCAGGCTGCATGCTACGAATGTGTCATGAGCTTTAACAACCAACAAGAGGCGTTGCTGCTGGATCGAAGACATATTCGGCAGACCCTTCTCGATCTCGCGGTGAGCACGACAATGCTGCGCCACGATGGGCGCGATTGGAACGCCCATCTTGCGTGGCTGCGCTCCATGACGGATTCCCGCTCGGAGATTGAGAGAAAGTTTCTTACTGCGCTGGCCGATGGGCGCCACCGCTTGCCAGACGAAGCGCAAAGGGGCATCACCCAGCCTCGCTGCATTCCGGATTTCTACTATTCACCGAATATCTGCGTGTTTTGCGACGGGCGCGTACACGACGAGGCGGCACAGGCGGCAAAGGACTCCACGCTGCGCGCAGCGCTGATCAATGGCGGATACCGCGTGATTGTTGTCCGATACGACCGCGATTTGAAGGCGCAAATTGCCGAGCACCCGGACGTATTTGGTAAGAGCTAGTAGCACGAACTTCCAAGCGTAACGATAGCGGTCCGATGGCAAAGCTGATTCCCGCACTTTCGACCGTCACCCGCAAGATGACATCGGGCGAGCGCCGCTTTGCCAACCGGCTGGAATCCCATCTCGAAGACGACTATGTGTGCTGGTACAACGTACCGGTCGGCGCGTGGAACCAGCATCCGGATTTTCTGATTCTCCATCCCCGGCGCGGCCTGCTGGTGATC
>MGYT01000034.1:1195-7800 GCA_001801865.1 Gammaproteobacteria bacterium RIFCSPLOWO2_02_FULL_61_13 | reverse complement strand
TGGGTGGCGACGCCGGCTTTCGGCCCCAATTCGCTTCGTGACCTGATCGAATTCGCGAAAGCCAATCCCGGCCGGGTGACCTATGGCACTTCCGGCATCGGTTCTCCGCATCACCTCTCCGCGGAACTGGTGCGCCTGCTCGCCGGCATCACCATGATTCACGTTCCCTATAAGGCGACGGCCCAGGCGCTGCAGGACACCATCTCCGGTCAGTTGAATACCACCTTCGCCATTGGCGGCCTGGCGATACCTTCAATACGTACCGGCAAGGTGAAACCGCTGGCCGTGGTGCGCAACCAGCGCTACAAGGCCCTGGCCGACGTGCCCACCGTTGGTGAAATCGTCCCCGGGTTCGAGACGCCGCCGAGCTGGAGCGGTATGTTCGGCCCCGCCAACATGCCGGCGCCGCTGCTCACGCGGGTTCACGCTGACGTGGTCAAGGCGCTCAACGTGCCCGCGGTACGCACGCTGCTCTCGGAAAAGCAGTACTTCGAAGTGATTACCAACGAGACACCCGCGGCGTTCGCGGCGCAGATCAAACAGGAGATCGAGCTTGTCGGCAAGATCGTGAAGGGAGCGGGCATCAAGCCGCGCGACTAAGCGGTCCGCGCGGCGGCGCGGGCGCCGGGCTTGAACGATTCTCACCCGCGCTCCGCAAGTGCGTTTTATTCCCCTTTCATCCCTGCCTCAACCACCACCTTAGACCACTTCGTGGTTTCGGCCAGGATGAAGCGGCCGAAATCGGCGGAGGACATCTGCAGCGCTTCCGCGCCTTCGTTCTCCAGGCGCTTGCGCGTTTCCGGGGAGGAAACGATGGCGGTGATGTCGCCGTGCAGCCGCGCGATGATCGCGGGCGGCGTGCCCGCAGGCGCCACCACGCCCCACCAATTGGTCGCATCGTATTGGGGCAGGGCGGCTTCGGCGATCGTGGGCACGTCGGGCAGCGCGGGATTGCGCTTCATGCCGCTGACGCCCAGCGCGCGCAGCTTGCCGGTGCGGATATGCGGAATGGTCTGAATGAGTGAACCCATCATCACTTCGGCATGGCCGCCGAGCACGTCAGTCATGGCCGGGCCGCCTCCCTTGTAGGGAACGTGCAGCATTTCCGCTTTCCCTTGCAGGCGGAAAAGTTCTCCTGCCAAGTGCTGAAAACTGCCGATGCCCGCCGAGGCGATGCGCAAGGCCTTCGGTTTTGCCTGTGCGAAGGCGATCAGTTCTTTCGTGCTCTTTATCGGCACGCTCGGATGCACCACCAGCACTACCGGTCCCGCGCCGATGGGGCCTACCGGGGTGAAAGCCCTGGCCGGATCGTAGGGCAGGCTCTTGTACATCGCCGGGCTGAACGAGTAGGCAATCGACACCAGCAGCAGCGTGTAGCCGTCCGGCGCCGATTTCGCCGCGGCATCGGTGCCGATGGTGCCGCCGGCGCCGCCGCGGTTCTCGATCACCACCGACTGGCCCAGGCGTTCGCCCAGTTGCTGGGCGAACATGCGTCCGACCACGTCGTTGCTGCCGCCGGGTGGAAACGGGATGATCAAACGCACCGGCTTGGACGGATAAGCCTGCTGTGCCAGCCCTGCGGATGAAACGAATGCCGCAGCGAATGCGGCAACAATCAGCGAAATCCCGCGCATTTTTTCCCCCTTGATTTCGGCTCCGGCGAAATCATACGCCCAAGCCGCCGGGCGTAAGATGTGCGTTCCGGATTTTCACGGGCACGATTGCCGACGCAACATGCTTTGGTAGCCGGATACCGCTTCGATGCCCAGCCGCGGCAGCGCTTGACTCAGGCTTGACAGGAGGACTCCCCAATGGGTTGGCCATCACATGCTCCGGGCGGCGGCCGGCACGATTGGGCCACTTATATCGAGCGCGGCTGCGTCGAGCCATTTCGAAATGCGGCGCGCGGCATGCCGGACGTTGACGCTCCTGTCGATGAGGGTGGGCGAAGCATGCTGATGGAGGTGCTCGCCTATGCCGGAGGAGAGCCCTGGCTTGAAATCGTCAAACTGCTTATCGGTGCCGGCGCGGATGTCAATCGCCGAGACGCGGGCCGCAGACTCGTCTGGGACTTCGCGCCCACATCAGGGCCCGGCTGCGACAGAATCTGGCGCGCCCTGATCCAGTCAGGCCTTGATGTCAACACCCGGGGCGACAAGAACGAGACTGCGCTCATGCGCGTGTGTTCCGTCTATGACGGATCGGGCGACTATTCCTCCGTCGAGGCCATCGTGCGCCTGTTGCTGGATGCCGGCGCGCAGGTGAATGTTGTCGACCAGTATCAGATTTCTCCGCTCCAGTCGGCGGCGGGAACGGGCAATGTCAAAGCAGTCAGGGTCCTGCTCAAAGACGGCGCCGACCCGAATCTTGCCGCCACCTCGAGAAGAGGCGCGCTGTTCGAAGCTGCCGTTCGCGGCCATGCCGACGTGATTCAGGCGCTGCTTCAAGCCGGTGCCCGGATTGACGCCGTAACGCTCGGCAGCCGGATGGCGTCTTACCCTGCGTTCACCTCAGGCATTGTCGACGTCGAAGGCGTGACGCCTCTGATTGCCGCGGCCGAGGGAGGCCATTTTCAGGCGCTGCGCCTGCTCGTTGACGCGGGAGCGGACGTCAACCGTGCCGATGCCAGCGGATTTACCCCTTTGATGGGTGCCGCGCGCGCCGGTCACGCCAAGATGGTTCAATTTCTGCTGAATCCGGGAGCCCGCCGCGATGCCGTCGATGCCGGCGGCCGGAACGCGCAAAAACATGCCGCCGAATTCCAGAAGCTGAATGAAATCGCGCCGATTTTCAAGCGTATACCGGGTAACGCCGATCCCGATTAAGAAAGCGGAGCTTTCGCTTCGCTCGCCGCTGGCCCGCGCCGCCGCGCTCAGTCTTTGCGGGCCTCGCAAATCTATCGCTTAAGTTGCGCGGCGAAAAACTCCGCCACCTGTTTGCGCGCATCCGCCCATGCGGCGGGATCGCCGCCGGTGGTGGCGCCGCGGCCGCTCGGCGCACTGGGGTTGTTGCGCTGCGCGACGTATCGAATCGGCGAGTCGTTGTCGAAAGCGTGGTGCGCGTTGGGGTAGATGCGAATGTCGATGGGTTGCCCCTGCGCGCGCGCGACTTCCACCATGATTCTGCAGGGTTCGGCGGGCGTCCAGTCGTCTTTTTCGCCCGCGAGAATCAGCGTCGACGCGGTCGCACGATAGACGCCGCGGTAACCGCTCATCGGGCCGGTGCGGCCACTGCTGGTTGTCGACCATTCGCCCATGCGCGTGGTGCAGCGGGGGTACAGCGCAATCGCCGCGGCGAATCCGGAGCGCTTTGCACCGGCCAGGGGGTCGCTGTCGCTGACGGGCGCGACCATCGCTTCGAGTGTCGTCCAGCCGCCATGCGATGCACCCATGATGCCGACGCGCTGCTTCGCAACGAAGGGGAGCGCGCGCAGTGCTTCGAGCGCGCCGTAGGCATCGAATGCGCGCACCGGACCGCCGACGGAATTGCGCAGGTTGACCTCCTGCATCGTGCACACGCCGTCGAATATGCCACGCGGCGAGAAACTGTCCGGTATCAGAATTACGTAGCCCTGCGCAAGTATTTCCTTGCCCCAGCGCGCCGGCGCGCCGCTGGAGTGCGGCCCCAGCCCGCTGCAATCGTGCATGATCACCACCGCCGGAAACGGTCCGTTGCCTTCGGGTTTGAGCAAGGTGGCCGGGATTTGCAACGCGCCGCGGGCCGAAGGAAAAGCAAGCGTCTGCTGTGCGCCGGCGGTGGTGCAAAGCCCTGCCAGAGCGATCGCCACCGGGAGGGCGCTGAGGACGAAACGCAATGATGTCTGCCGTCGCATCATGTCCGGTCTGGAGCGTGCTTGCGATGCGGCGCCGGTCATGGGATCGCGCGATATTACTCGCTAAGCATTATGGCCGAGCTTCAATCCGGCTGGAAAGGCGCGCCAGTGCTGGGTTTATGACAATTTCTTGGACCCGTTCCGGCAGCATCAGCGAACCACCAAATCAATTTTCTTGCCGGTACGAAGCAGCATCGCAACGAGCATATCGAGCGAGAAGCGTTCCAATTTCAGATTGACGAGGTCGGACACTCGTGGCCGGGATACATCGAGGATTTCCGAAGCGGCGACCTGGGTGAGCTTCCTTGCCTGCATCCATTGCGCAATCGCGCTCGCGGCATCTTCTTTCAGTTTCCGGGACTTGGCGATACGGGCATCGGCATCCCGCAACAAAGTTTTGGCCTCTTGCGGCGAGAACCCCAAATCCGCGAACACATTGCCATCGGCAGGCGTGACATGACTCCTCCTCAGGTCCGCATTTTGGCGAGTGGTTTTCATTTCTCTTTCCTTTCCTTCAGTACCGCACTGTAGCGGCGTTTCGCGACGTCTTTGTCGCCTTGGGCGGTTTTGTTGGTCTTTTTCTGGAATGAATGCAGCACGTATACCGCCTCTTCGAATTTCGCGACATACATCACTCGAAACCAGCCGGCCGCGGTGTCCACGATGATTTCATGCACCCCGGCCCCAATTTCGACCATCGGTTTGAACACGTCAGGCGGTTCGCCTTTTTGAACTTTGCGCAGCTGATAACCGGCATTTCGCTTGGCGTCATCGGGGAAGGCGCGTAGGTCCGCAAACGAGTTGCCTCTCCAGTCAATAGGTTTTATCATGTACAAATAATTATACATTAAAATTCTACAGGTAGAGCGATTTCCGGATTCTCTACCATCGAACTGCCGGCGCGGCGTACCTCGCCCGGCACGAGCGCAAGGCGGAATACCGGTAACGATCCTGTACCGGATTGAACTAGAATCAAGCGATCCATCAATGCACATTCGGGAAACAGTTCCATGAAATCATTTCTGCGCTTAGCCGTGTTTGCGTCGATGCTGGCAATGGCGGCAGCAACGGCGCAGTCCTATCCCGTCAAGCCGATCCGCCTGGTGATGTCGGTCTCCGGCGGCGCCGAGGTGGTGGTGCGCATCGCCTCGCAGCGCTGGCTGGAGGTCACCGGCCAGCCGATGCTCATGGAGGTGCAGTCCGGCGCGGGCGGCGCGGTGGGCGCGGAGATGGTCGCCAAGGCCGCGCCCGACGGCTATACGCTGCTGCTTGCCACGGCCAGCGCGATCACCATACGCCCGCACATCGCCAAGAACACGCCCTATGACCCGATCCGCGATTTCACGCCCATCATCAGCACCGGCGAAGCGGTGCTGGTGGTCGCCGCCAATCCCAATGCACCTTTCAGTACCATGAAGGAGATGCTGCAGTACGCGAGGAAGAACCCCGGCAAGCTTTCCTATGGCAGCTCCGGCGTGGGCACCAACCATCATCTGTCCGCGGAAATCCTGCGCCGCGCCGTCGATATCGACATGGTGCACGTGCCCTACAAGACCGCGCCGCAACTCATGATCGACACCATCAGCGGGCAGGTACCGGTGGCTTTCACCATCCTGGCCACCATTTCCAACAATGTAAAGTCGGGCAAACTCAGGGTGCTTGCCGTCTACAACTCGCGGCGCTATCACCTGATTCCCGGCGTGCCGACCCTCACCGAAGAAGCGCCGGGATACGAACCGCCGCCCGGCTGGATGGGTTATCTCGGGCCGGCCAACCTGCCGCAAGCAATGGTGACGCGGCTGAACATGGAAATGGCCAAGTTCTACAGTGAGCCGCTGATGCAGTCGCGCGCCGATGCCGCCGGCATCATGCTCTCCAGCAACACACCGGCGCGCTTTCGCCTCAGGGCTTGACGATCAATCGGTGACGATCAAAGCATCCAGGGCTAGGGCGCCTTCGCCAC
This sequence comes from Gammaproteobacteria bacterium RIFCSPLOWO2_02_FULL_61_13, assembly GCA_001801865.1. Lineage (GTDB taxonomy): Bacteria > Pseudomonadota > Gammaproteobacteria > Eutrophobiales > Eutrophobiaceae > 2-02-FULL-61-13. The sequence goes on along the minus strand of MGYT01000034.1, from coordinate 2,005 downwards.
GCGCGTAGACACTGACCGGATTGAGGTCGATTTCGCGTATCTCGGGGCGCGAGCGCAGCAGCGCACCAATGGTCGAGGCGATGCGCGCCACGGCCTGAACATCCCGCTCCACCATGCCGCGCATGCCGCCGAGGATGCGCGCACCTTTCAATTTGCGGATCTCGGTCTCGATCTCCGCCTCCGACAGATCGGCGGGCAGCACCCGCGCATCCTTGAGCGCCTCGGCCCAGATACCGCCCAGTCCGACCACCACCACCGGGCCCCACTCCGGGTCGCGCTTGCCGCCGACAATCATCTCCACCCCGGGCGCCGCCATCGCCTCGACCAGGATGCCGTCGACCTCGAGTTTCATTGCCGTTGCGATGTCCTCCAGCCGTTTCCAAGCCGTGCGCAGTCCATCGTCATCGCGCAATTGCAGAATCACCGCGCCGGCGTCGCTCTTGTGCGACAGCTTCCTTGCCTGCAGCTTGAGTGCGACCGGATAAGCTTGCTTCGCGACAAAGCCGCGCGCCTCGTCGAGCGAGCCGGCGAGCATGCCCCGGGGTACGGGAATCCCGCAGGCGCCGAGGTAGGTCTTGCACAGATGCTCGGGCAGGGTGCCCGCGCCCGGCAGCGGCGGCGCGCTCATTGCCGCTGCTGCGATGCGCGTCTTGGCACGGGCTGCGGCTCGGCCGTAGGCGGTGAAACGCGCCAGCGCGCGCAGCCCGCGTTCCGGCGAACGATGGATCGGGATGCCCTGCGCGCGGGCTTCGTCGATGAGTTGCGGCGGCAGCGGCGCATCGTCGCCCAGCATGCCGAACACCACCGGTT
>MGYT01000034.1:1107-1174 GCA_001801865.1 Gammaproteobacteria bacterium RIFCSPLOWO2_02_FULL_61_13 | reverse complement strand
CGAGTATGGTGCGGCCCTTGCGCAGCGTGTAATCGCCGGCACCGCTGAGAATGGCGCCCATCATGAT
>MGYT01000034.1:0-1095 GCA_001801865.1 Gammaproteobacteria bacterium RIFCSPLOWO2_02_FULL_61_13 | reverse complement strand
CGGTTCCTTGATCAACGGCGTGAGCGTGCGCTGATACAGGTCCATCTGGGTGATGCCCTGGGCGGTGAGATCCAGCGGGTTGCTGGCTGCGATGAAATCCGGCAGCTCCTTCTGCAGCGTTGCGGCGATGGCGGCGGGCAGCGCCGGCAGGTCGAGTCCCTCCTGTTCACACTGGTCGAGTGCCATGCCCTTGAAGGCGCCCGAATCGGTGACCACCGCCGCGCCCGCCGTGGGCGGTTCGGGAAAGCGCGCGATGAGTTCGGAGACATCGATCAGTTCCTCGAGGCTCTCGACCATCACGGCGCCATGATGCGAGGTCAATGCTTTCATGGTGGCGTAATCGCCCGCCAGCGCGCCGGTATGCGATTGCGCCGACGCGCGCGCCGCATCGCTGCGCCCCGGATGCAGCACCACCACCGGTTTGCCCAGGGCGCGCGCCTGCGCAACGCAGCGCAGAAATCGTTCCGGATCGCGGATCTGTTCCGCGAACACCACGATGACGCGCGTGCCGGGATGATCGAGCACGTAGCCGATATAATCCTCCAGGCCCAGCACCGCTTCATTGCCGGTGGAGACATAAAAGGTGATGGTCAATCCTTTGGCCTGCAACGCCGAGCGCAGCACGGATGCCAGGCCGCCGCTCTGCGCGATCACCGCGACGCCCGGTCCGGTCGTGGCGGCTTTTGACAGGGGTTGCAGCGTGAAGGTCAGCACCACGTTGTCGACGTAGTTGATGATGCCCAGGCAGTTGGGGCCGCACAGCGCGATGCCGTTGGCGCGCGCCACCGCCGCGAAGCGATCCTGGGCGGCTTTCCACTCGCCGCCGGCTTCGGCGAATCCGGCCGCGAACACCACCACCGCCCCGATGCGCCGGCGCGCACAGGCGGCAACGGCTTCCTCGATGGCGACCCGCGGCACGATCAACACCGCGACGTCGATGCCCTCGGGCAACAGGTCGATGGTCGCGACGCACAGGCGTCCGTTGACCTCGCTGCGATTGCGGCTCACCAGATGAATTTCACCGGCGTAGCCCAGGCGCTTCAGGTTGGCCACCAGGCCCGAACCGGGGTTGCCGGGATCGGGCGATATGCCCAC
>MGYT01000033.1:24936-25796 GCA_001801865.1 Gammaproteobacteria bacterium RIFCSPLOWO2_02_FULL_61_13 | reverse complement strand
TCCGTGCGGATGTGGGACAGCTTTGAGCCTGAATTCCGAGGCGCGCAATTTAGCCCTGGAGGGACGGACATGTCCTTGCGATCTATTGATGAGTTTTGACAGAAAACGACATATAATTGCGTAAAATATCATTATTGAGGTGGATAATGCCGGAGACAGAGCTTGACAGGACTGATCGCACCATCCTGGCCGCGTTGCAGCAGGATGGGCGCATGGCCAACGTGGCGCTGGCGGCCCGGGTAAATCTGTCTGAATCCGCCTGTCTGCGCCGGGTTCGGGCGCTCGAACAGGCCGGTGTCATCGACCGTTATGTGGCGCTGCTGAGCCAACCGGCAGTCGGGTTGCCGGACAGCGTATTCGTGGAGGTGAGTCTGACCCGGGAACAGCAGAAAGACCTGGACGCGTTTGAGAACGCCGTGCGCAAACTGCCCGAAGTCATGGAATGTTATTTGATGTCCGGTGAATACGATTACCTGCTGCGGGTGGTGGTGGCGAACACGGCGGATTACGAGCGCATTCACCGTGAAAACATCACACGCCTGCCGGGGGTGGCGCGGGTGCGATCCGGATTCGCATTGCGAACTGTGACCAAACACACGGATCTGCCCATTCGCCAGAAAAGTTAACAATTCTTTACAATTCGAATGGGTAAGATGACGGCGGAATGAATTCTCCTGCGCCGTCACCGCAATCAACTCTCTTCCACCTGCTGGCCGCCGTGAACTGGCCCCAGGTCTTCGGTGTTTTGGCCGCCCTGCACCTGATCGTGCTCGCGTTGGACTTGCCGGATGCCTCTGCTTATCTAAGCAGCCGCGGTTTCCTGTTGTACAACTTCGGGTTCGCACTGGTGCTGTGGCGCA
>MGYT01000033.1:18659-24904 GCA_001801865.1 Gammaproteobacteria bacterium RIFCSPLOWO2_02_FULL_61_13 | reverse complement strand
GTGCAAGCCTGCCGCCAACTCATTGCATCCTTTGTTCTGGTTGCCGCGGGCAGCAGTATCAAGCTGTTGCAGGCCCCGGTCGATCCAATCTCTTTTTCCATGGATTGGTCATCGATTCCCTACCTGACGTCATACATTTTCCTGGCGCTGGGAATCGTTTCGCTTTCCCGGGGCATCCTGCCGCAAGTGGCATGGCGCGGTAACCCGCAAGACCGCATCATCCTGGCAGTGGGTGCGGCAATCCTGATCTGGTACCTGGCCGCCGCACCATTGCTCCTCATGCAAGCGGGACTTATGGACCGGCTGCTGAACGCGGCCTATCCCATTGCCGTGCTGATAACGCTGGTGTGCATGATCCCGCTGCTGCTCAAGGTCGCGTTGCCGGACGTACCCCGCAGCCTGAAGGTGCTGGTAGCCGGGCTCTCTGCTTACCTGGCTTGCGATTTGTACTATCAAATCATTCCTTCGATGCACGGCACGTTCCTGGGTCTGCAGCCGTTTGTCTGGGCAGATATCGCTTATGTGTTGAGTTATCTGCTACTGGTGTTTGGCGCCGAGGGTCTGGCGAAGGATTCCGAACAATTGTCCAGCGCAACGCCAGGGCAGATCGAATCTGCCAAGGCCGCCAGCGCGCTGGCGCTGTTCATGATGGGGGCTGTTTACTTTGTGCTCTGGCGCGCCGCCATGACCGGCTATTGGGACGGCTTGACCGGCATCGCCATCGCCTGGGCGGTGATTACCGTGCTGGTGGTGATCCACGGCGTGATCTCCCTGCGCGCGAACCAGAGGTTGATCGAGGCGCAGGTAAATCGCGCGGCCGAGGAGCGGGTCTGGGAGGCGATGCGCAACGTTCACGTGGGCGTGTTGCTGTTCGGGCCGAAGGCGGAACTCCTGATGTGCAATCCCGCTGCGTGCGAATTGCTGGGGAGTGACTGCGCTACCCTGACCGCGCGCTCATCAGTGGAATGGAATTGGAAGGCATTGCGCGAGGACGGTTCCTGGTTCCCGCCGGAAGAGTTGCCGGTGGAGCGCGCGCTGGAAACCGGTCAACCGCAGCGCAACGTCGCCATGGGGATTGAGCGCAGCGACGACCAGGGCAGGATCTGGTTGCTGGTCAATGCCGAGCCGCAAACCACAAATGACGGCAAAGTGGGCCAGGTCCTCTGCACTATTGTGGATATTTCCGATCGCGTGCGGCTGGAAACCCAGTTGCGCGAGTCGCAGCGCATGGAGTCCATCGGACAGCTCGCCGCCGGCATTGCCCACGATTTTAACAATCTGTTGACGGTGATCATGGGGTCCGCTGAACTGCTGCGGGAAAGCCTGACCGGAAACGATCTGCAGCTGGAATCCGTCAACGACATTCTGAATTCCTCGGAGCGGGCCGCGTCGCTGACCGCGCAGTTTCTGGCTTTTGGCCGGCGCCAGATACTGAAATCGGAAGTGCTGGACGTCAACGATGTCCTGACCCGCACGGAAAAGCTGTTGCGCCGCACCCTGGGCGAGGATGTGGACGTGCGCCTGGATCTGGCGCCGGGCCCGGTCCTCATCCTGGCGGACCAGAGCCAGATGGAGCAGGTTATCGTCAATCTCAGCATCAACGCGCGCGATGCCATGCCGTACGGCGGCACATTGGACATACGCACCCGGCACAAAAGGAACGCCGCCGGCATCGAGGGTGTGACGATGTCATTTCAGGACACCGGGCAAGGCATGGATGACGCCACGAAGCAGCGCATCTTTGAGCCGTTTTTCACCACCAAGGCCGTGGGCAAGGGCAGCGGTCTGGGGCTCGCCGTGGTCTACGGCATCCTGAAACAGAGCGGTGGTGAAATTGAGGTCCAGTCCAGCCCGGGTGCCGGCAGCACTTTCACGCTGTTTATGCCGCTGACGCAAGGCACTGGACAGAAAAAATCCCGGGACAAGCAGGCGCCGCCGGCCGCCATCAACGGCACCGGCACGGTCATGGTGGTGGAGGACGAGGCATCGGTGCGCGGCGTTGTACGCACCGTGCTGGAAAATGCCGGCTACAGCGTGATAGAAGCGGGCAGCGGCGCCGAGGGATTGCGTCTGGCGCGCGAGCACCGTGGCCGGATCGATATCCTGGTCAGCGATGTCATCATGCCCGGTTGCAGCGGGCCACAGTTGGCAATGCAGTGCCGGCAACGCTGGCCCGATCTTCCGGTGCTGTTCCTGTCCGGTTACGGCGATGAAAAGGTCGGGCCATCGGGTCTGTCCGACGCCAACACGTCATTTCTGCAGAAACCCTTTACCCATGCTGCGCTGTGCGCAAAGCTGAAGGAATTGACCGACAGCACGAAGTGCAGTGTTGAAGAGACGATTTAAAAAACGGGGACGGAATTCAATTCCGGCCAGTTGCAGGCCGCCGCTTAAATCGGGGGGCGGCGCTGACTCAGGAACGGGCCGCCCGCGGCGCGTTCCGCGGCCGCACCCGCCGCGAACACGCTTACATCATCATAGCTGCGCCCGATGATCTGGAGCCCGACGGGCACGCCATTGGCCGCGAGGCCGGCGGGAATATTCAACACCGGGCAACGGCCGAGGGTGTTGAAAGGGTAGGTGAGCACCCAGCCAAGGATCGGATCCACCTGTTTGCCGCCGATGCGGATCCGGTCTTTGCTGTAATCGAAATCGGCCGCGATCGCCGTGGTCGCCACGGTCGGTGCGACCAGCACCCGGCAACGTTCGAATACCTCTGCCAGTTGCGCGTACATGCGGTTGGTATGGTCGATTTCGGCGAGCAGGTTTGCCGCCGAGACCTCGCCGCTGATATCCAGGAAATGCCGTATATACGGGGTCAATTGTTCGCGTTGTTCCGGGGCGCCGAAATCACGCCGCATCTGCGCGGCCATAATCGAGGAATAGTGGATCATCGCGGTCTTCATCCAGTGTCGCCCGCTCCAGCCCAGGTTCACTTCCACGATTTCAGCGCCCGCATCCCGGAACAGGTCCAGCGCCGTATGCGTGCGGTCGCGCACGTCGTTCTCCAGCGGTTGAAATCCGAGATCCGGGGACCAGCCGATGCGCCAGCCGCGAATGTCCGGCAGCGCGGCAGGGATCTCCAGCTTTGGCGCCAATGAGGCCGGGTCGCGTGGATGCGGCCCGGCAATGATGTTCTGCATGATCCGGCAGTCTTCCACCGATCGCGCCAGCGGGCCTTCCTGGCTGTAGCTGTCCAGATTGTAGGGCGCGTTTTGCGGTACGCGGCCATAGGGCGGCTTGAATCCGACGATGCCGTTCATGGATGCCGGCACACGGATCGAACCGGCGATATCGCTGCCGCTGGCGAGAGTGGTACTGCCTGTGGCGAGACTCGCCCCGGCGCCGCCGGAAGAACCGCCGGGAGTGATCCCGGAATTCCACGGATTCCGCGTTGTGCCCCAGATGCGGCTGTCGGTGACAAACGCCATGGAGAATTCCGGTGTCGCTGTGCGCGCGTGGATGATGGCGCCGGCAGCCTGGAGGCGCTGCACCAGCACGTCGGTTTCCATCGCGACGTATTCCTGCATCAGCAGGCTGCCATTGGTGGTGACCTTTCCCGCGATCAGCGCCTCGTCCTTGATGGCGACGGGGATCCCTTCCAGTGCGCGGGCGTTGCCGCTCAACCAGTTTCGCTCCGCCATGCGCGCCAGTTCCTGCGCCGCGTCGAAGTAACGCATGCACAGGGCGTTTACCACCGGTTCGGTTTCCCCGGCGCGCCGGATGACGGCATCGAGAAGTTCCACCGGCGACAGGCTGCGGTCACGGAATCGGGCCAGCGCATCCGCGGCTGAGAGATAACAAAGATCGTCGTCGTTCAATTTGTCGAGACTCAGGAAGAGATATTGCGGTGCAGTATTCCGTGTACTAGCATACCTGCGCAATCGTCACAGGTCTTACCGTGGCGAACGCCTGTGAATACTCTGAACCGCAGGTGGCCCGATTCCCCAATCGCGGACACGCCGTAAATACGTCCATGTAGGCTCGGGTGCCTCTGTCCCTGCGGCACACGGTCCGCGATCGGGGGATCGGGCCACCCGCGGTTATTTCGAATTTATTCTCTGGGAGCCGCACATGTCCGACGTCGTCAGCTATGCCCGTGAAGGGAATATCGCCGTCATCACCATCGACAACCCGCCGGTCAACGCCATGGGGTATTCGACCCGGCTCGGTGTGTGGAATGCCATCGATCAGTTTGCAGCCGATGGCGCCGCGCAGGCCGCAGTGCTCATTTGCGCTGGCCGCACCTTCATTGCCGGCGCCGACATTTCTGAATTCGACAAGCCCATACAGGATCCGTGGCTGCCGGCACTGGTGCAGAAACTGGAGGACTGTCCGAAGCTGATCGTGGCCGCCATCCACGGCACGGCCCTGGGCGGAGGACTGGAAACCGCCATGGGTTGTCATTACCGCTGCGCAGTAGCGGCGGCCAAAGTCGGTTTACCCGAAGTGAACCTGGGCCTGTTGCCCGGTGCCAGTGGCACGCAGCGCCTGCCGCGCCTGGCCGGTGTGCAGAAGGCCCTCGACATGATGATCTCCGGCAAGCCTGTCGGCGCCGCGGATGCGCATCAGAACGGTATCGTGGACACCATCATTGACGGCGATTTGCGCGCCGGTGCAGTTGCCTATGCGGAAAAGCTGATTGCTGAAATGGCGCCGATCCGGCGCGTGAGCCGGCTGCCGGTGGACGGCAGCCAGGCCACGCTGGAATTTTTCGCGGAGTTTCGCAGGCAGATGCAGCGTCAGGCACGCGGGTTTTTTGCCCCGGAGCAGATCGTGAAGTGCGTGGAGGCCGCGGTGACGCTGCCCTACGACCAGGCGCTGAAGCAGGAGCGCGAACGGTTTGAACTGTGCAAGGCATCCACGCATTCCGCCGCGCAGCGGCATTTGTTCTTTGCCGAGCGTGAGATCAGCAAGATCCCTGACATCGGCAAGGATGTTGCCGCGCGACGCGTGGAAAGTGTTGCCGTCATCGGGGCCGGCACCATGGGTGGCGGCATTGCCATGAATTTCCTCAATGCCGGGATGCCGGTGACCTTGCTGGAGATGGATCGCAATGGGCTCGATCGCGGGCTGGGCGTTATCCGCAAGAACTACGAGGCGAACGTCAAGAAGGGACGCATGACGGCGGAACAACTGGAGCAGACCCTGGGGTTGATCAGGCCGACCCTGGACTACGGTGATCTCGCCAATGCGGATCTCGTCATCGAGGCGGTGTTTGAGAACATGGCGATCAAGAAGGAAGTCTTTGCCACGCTGGACGCCGCCTGCAAGCCGGGCGCGATCCTGGCATCCAACACCTCCACGCTGGACCTGAACGAAATTGCGGCGGTCACGCGCCGCCCCGAAGACGTGATCGGAATGCATTTCTTCGCCCCGGCCAATGTGATGCAACTGCTCGAGATTGTGCGCGGCGCGCGCACGGCCAGGGATGCCATTGCCACGGCCATGGATCTGGCCAAGCGCATCAGGAAGGTGGGCGTGCTGGTGGGTGTTTGCTTTGGCTTCGTCGGCAACCGCGTGTTCTTTCCTTATTTGCGCGAGGCGCAGCGCATGATCCTGGAAGGTGTCGCCCCGGATCACATCGACAAGGTCGCCTGGGATTGGGGCATGGCCATGGGGCCCAATGCCGTGGTGGACCTCTCCGGTGTGGACGTCTTCTACAAGCTGTTCAGTGAATGGAAGGGTCGCCCCGATGACCCGGCATTCTGCCGTCTGACCACGGTACTCAACGGATTGGGCCGGCTCGGGCAGAAGAGTGGACGCGGATTCTACAAGTATGAAGGGCGCGACGCCGTGCCGGACCCGGAGGTGATCGAGATTGCGCGCCAGGAGGCGGCAGCATTGGGAATTGCGGCGCGTACCATCGGCGATGGCGAGATCGAAGAGCGCCTTTTCTACGCCATGATCAATGAAGGCGCGCGCGTGCTGGAGGAGGGGATCGCGCTGCGCCCCGGCGATGTGGATGTGATCTTTGCCAACGGTTATGGGTTGCCGCGCTACCGCGGCGGCCCGATGTTTTATGCCGACACGCTGGGTCTCAAACGGGTATACGACGGCATCTGCAAGTACCGTGCGCAGTATGGCGACCTGTACTGGACGCCATCACTGTTGCTGGAGAAGTTGGCGCAGGAAGGATCGACCTTCGCCGCCTGGGCGAAGGCGCGGACCTGATTCGGCCGGGCGAATCCCGCCAGCTGTCCCGCCGCTCCGGCTCCTGTTTCTCGGACACGCCAGCAAGTACG
>MGYT01000033.1:7820-18649 GCA_001801865.1 Gammaproteobacteria bacterium RIFCSPLOWO2_02_FULL_61_13 | reverse complement strand
CGTTCCATCCGCGCGCAGCGTAAGCGAGCACGCGTGGGACGACCCCGCGACAGGACCCGCTCGCCCGGTGGCTCACGGGACGTTTTTTTCGACTTCGTTGTCCATTAATTCCCGCCACCGCTGGTAGCGCGCCCGCAGTGCGGGATTGGGCCGCGCTTCGAAGCGCCGGATGGCGGGCTTCGTCCAATGGTCGGGACAACCGGCGACCAGGAATGCCAGCCCGCGTGCCGTCGCCTCCTCCTCCTCCAGGCGTGTGACTTCGCACATGGAGAGTTCGGCGATCCGGCGGCACAGGCCGTCGAGCCGTGATAGTCCGCCGGTAAGCGTCAGGTTCCGGGGAGCCGATCCCGCGCCAGCCCATTCATCCAGATTGCGCTGGATCAGGAAGGCAATGCTTTCCACGACGGCAACCATGCGGGCCGGGAAGTCGCCACTCCCGACGAAGCGGGAGGAAAAGTCCGCCACCCACCATGGCGACCCCAGTCCGGAGATGCCGTTGAGAAACAAGGGTGGCGAAGCGACATGCGCGAGCCAGTCCTTCAGGAGGACGAATACGTCGCTGCTATTTCTACCGGCGGCATCCGCCAATTCCTGCAGGGCACTGCCGGCTCCGTTGACAGTGCCTTCATCGGTGAACCAGAGGCCGCGATCCTCCTGCCAGATCACGCCGCGCAGGAGCCGTCCCGGGGGAGATGCATCCCCACTGCAGAGCCGTTGCAGAAACGCACCGGTGCCGATGTTGATGTACACGGTGTCCGGGTCCGCGTGCCCGGATGCGTACGGCACCGCCGACTGATCGCCGGTCACGACTTCGAGTGGCAGCGCGCGTCCGCCCGCCGTTACGCGCCCAAAGGCGAATCGATTCGGAACTGAACGGGGGAGGACCTCGCGCGGTATGCCGAACTGCTCGAGCAGCGCTCCGGACCAGTTCCTTTCGCGCAGGCTCCACAACAGCGTGCGCGAGGCATTGCAGGGATCCACGAGCCATGGACGGTCTTGCACGAGTCGCAGGGTCAGAAAGCTGGACAGCGGTCCCATTGCGAGCGTACCTGATGCGCGCGCAGATCGGACCGCGTCCAGATGATCCAGACACCAGCGCATCTTGCTCGCGCCGTAGTGGGGGGAGAGGGGCAGGCCGGTTTCGTGCCGGACAAACTCAGCGTCCAGTTCCTGCGTCGCCAGCCACGCCGCGGCGCGCCGATCCTGCCAGGAAATGACGGGTGTCAGGGGCCGTCCCGTCTCCCGATCCAGGCACACGATGCTCGAGCGCTGGGTGGCCAGTCCGACCGCGGAAATACGAGCGTTAGCGGTGCCGAGCCGCGTACAGGCCTCGTCGAGCACCAACTGCACGGCGTCGGCCAGCGCGTCCGCGTCGTGCTCGATCCTCTGGTCTTCATAGTGCGTGAACACGGATTGTTCCGCGCGGGCCAGCACCTTTCCCGCTGCGTCGTATACCAGTGCGCGCGCCGCGTGCCCGCCGACATCCAGCGCCACGACCAGGCGTTCATCGTTCATGATTGCGACTAGGTCAGGTGCGCGTGCAGCAACGGCGACGCCTGCATCTCACCGATAGCGTCGGTTTCGACGAATTCCGCCCCGCGCCTGCCGTAATCCAGTGCCGCCGCCGGTTCATTGACGTCGTAGATCACCCACTTCCAGCGCCCTGCGGGCAGCGGTACGTCTGCTGGAACGTCTTGCGCGGCGCAGAATGCGTAATCCGGATCGAGCGCGTGCAACGCGCCTTGAGCCACATCATCCCAGCTGTCGACCACCCATCCGACGCGTAACGCACACCGTTCCCGCGAGCGTTCCACCAGGGTCCGGTCAAAGGACACGATTACCCACGACGTGTTGTGTGTGCCCATTTCCGCCAGGATGGCGTCCAGCACTGTGTCGTTGCCGAAGCGGCGCAGGCTGGCGCGTTTCACGTCGAGGAAAAAAGTCACCGCCGGATGCGCCCGGGCGATCGCGACGATCTCCCGCAGGTGGGGAATGGGCGTGCCGTGGAAGCGCGGGCCGAGACGCGCCGTCTCGTTGACCTCAACCCGCGCTAGTTCCGCCACGGTCATGTCGCGCACGTCGCCGGCGACGCCTGCCGTGCGCAGCAGATCCGCGTCGTGGATGATCATTGGCTGGTGATCGGCGCTCAACTGCACGTCGCACTCGACGCCCGCGGCGCCGGCGGCCAGAGCGGCCTCGATGCCGGCGACGGTATTTTCCGGGTAATGCAGCGGGTAGCCGCGGTGGGCGATGAGTCGCGGCACGGGGCCGCACGCGGAGCGGGGCGGGTCCTCAGTCACGGGTGTTGCGCGATGCGGCGTCGGCGAAGCTCGCATCCAGGAACGGCCGGAACTTCGCCGCGACGTCCCTGGGCTCGTTCACGATGTCGCGTACCAGCCGCAGCAATGGAAAGGATTCCAGGTCCAGCAGCCCGAAACGTTGCACCATGTTCAGGGAATGGATCCCCTCGCTGTGGACGTTCATGCCGGTGCCGCAGGTGTCGCCGGGCGCGCAGTGCACCAGGTCACGGCCCACCTGACGGTGATGGGAGCCGGTGCTGGTGGCCGTGGTCACGAGGTCGCCCAAACCGGCGAGGCTGTAGGCGGTTTCACGCCTTCCGCCCCGGGACTCGATGATGCGGGCCATCTCCTCCAGCGCCGCGGTGGCCAGGAAACCGCGTGCGTTGTCTCCGAGGCCCGCCTCCTCGGCGGCGCCGAGGAGTGGAACGTAGACGTTCTTCAGGATTACAGCCCAGGAAACGCCGATCACGTCAGTGTTGTGGCGCAGGTAAAGCGGCGCGCCCGCAAACAGTTCCCGGGTGCGCTCATATACGTCCGACTGCGTCGTGCCCAGTTCCGCGAATCCCGGGTGACCGGCGCGCACTTCCTCCGCGATCATGGGTCCGTAGATCATGCCGAAACGTCCGGCGGGTCCCAGTACCCCGCCCAGCACTGCCGCGGGCGTGCGGCCCTGTTCGTCCATTCCCTTGGCGATGGAAAGGCAAATGCAGTGATCGGAAATGTGCGCCTGGATCCGTTCTGCCAGCTCCGCATGGGGTAGCGCGGGCAGCGCGAATATCACGAAATCCTTTTGTGCGGCGGCCTGCTCAAGCGGGATGTTTTCCGAACCGTCTTCGAGATTCCGCTCCCAGAACGTGAGCGCGTGCCGGCCGGACAACAGGTGTTCCATGCTGCGTCCCATCTCCCCGTGGCCGAGGACGAGAACGGCAAAGCGCATATTCGACATGGTCTCCGGGACAAATTGCCTGCTGTCCTCACTATACTGTTTGTCCATTCATCGTGACATAGCCGGGGGAGCCAGGGCGATGCCGGGTATACCGATACCGCGGATCATCTTCGTGCCGGGGAAAAATCCCAAGCCCCCTCCGCAGGAACACCGCGCACAACTCTGGCGCTGCCTGCTGGAGGGCGTGCGCCGCGCGCGGCCGGAGATCTGCGCGGATATGCAGTCTCATGGCGATGCGTTCTCCCTGGCGGACTGGAACTACAGTTACTACGGCTGCCAAAAGCCAATGGGGCCGGACATCCCCTGGATCGACGCGTTGCTCGCGCAGCCCGCTGCGACGGAGCAAGACCGGCGCGAGGCGTCCCATTGGCGGCGGCACCTGGTCCAACTCGGCTACCTGGTCGCCGATTTCATTCCCAAACTGATTCCGCTGTTGCCCGACCCCAAGGTAAAGGCCACCATTGAAGAGACGTTGCGTTACTTTGAAAACCGGGATGGCGCGGCCGAACTGGTGCGCCAGCCGCTGGAGCGTGCCTTTCACGAGGTGTGCGATCTTAACGTGCCGTTCCTGATCATCGGGCACAGCCTGGGCTCGGTCATCGCCTACGACGCCCTCTGGAAACTGTCGCACGAGGGCACGTCCGCTTGCCGCGTGGACCTGTTCCTGACCCTCGGCAGTCCGCTCGGGACGCGCTTCGTGCAAAAGCGTGTGCTGGGGCACGGCGCGAGGGGCCGGCAGCGTTTCCCCGCCAACATCCGGCGCTGGCACAACATCACGGCCGTGGGCGACCTCACGGCGTTCGATCCCTGGGTGCGGGACGACTTCCGCGACATGATCAGGCTGGGTCTCGTCGAGGACATTCGCGACACCCATGAACCTGTCTACAACTACTTTCGCTCCAGCGACGGACTCAACGTGCATCGGTCCTACGGCTACCTGGTCAATCCCGCGGTCGGCGCCGTGATTGCATCGTGGTGGGAGGAGAAGAACAAAGTTACAAGTTATAAGTTATAAGTCACAAGGAAAACATCAAACCGTCCCTGCATCATCATGCTCGCAGTCGTATCTTTTCCTTATGACTTATGACTTATGACTTGTTACTTTCTTCCCGCCAGCCACGCCGCCACGGCGAGGAAACAGAAGAAGCCGCAAGTGAGCGCAAGCGGTCGCGTGGTGCCGTCGTGGAATACGCCCACGGACAGCGCCGCCAGTGAACCCATGCCCACCTCGATGGCCAGCAACATGGCTGCCGCAGGACCGGTCCGGCCCGAGCTGGCATTCATGGCCAGCGTCGGCGTGGTCGCGAACACTGGCCCGTCGCCGAAAGCCATGACGCACAGCGCCACGGCCAGCAGCGCCGGTGTTTCCCAGCCGCCGAAGACGATGGCCAGCAGTGCAATGCCGCCGCATACGGCCGGCACCATGCCGAACACCATGAGCCGGTCGCTGGACCAGTGGCGCGCAAGCCGGCCGGTGAGCAGGCTGCCGGCACCATAGGACAACACCAGCAGGCCCTGGAAATAGCCGAAGTATACCGTCGGCAGTCCGTGTTGCTGGATGAGTATGAACGGCCCCGCAGTCACGAAGGCAAAAAAGAACGCGATGGTGGATCCGCCGATGAGCGTATAGCGAATGAAATCGCGATTGCGCAGTAGGCCCAGGTAGTCGCCGAAGACTTCGCCCGGGCGCAGTGCGTCCAAATCACGGCGCCCGGATTCCTTCAGGTACATGTAGATCAGCCCGGTCGTGATCAACGCCACGCCCGCGAGGAAATAGAAATTCATGCGCCAGCCGAACCAGATGAATATGTAACCGCCCAGGATGGGCGCGACCGCCGGCATCATCGCGGTGGCGACGCCATACCAGGCGATGGCGCGCACCTGTTCCGCGCCCCGAAACACATCGCGGATCACGGCCAGCACCAGCACGCCTTCCACGGCAGCCATCAACCCCTGCAGCACCCGTGCCGCGATCAACTGCTCAATGCTTTGCGCCAGCCCGCACAGCAGGCTGAACAATGTGAATCCGGCCAGCCCGGCCAGGAATACGGGCCGGCGGCCGAAACGTTCCGACAACGGGCCGTGGACCAGCGTACCCAGCGCATAGGCCAATGCATTCATGCTCATGGACAATTTGGCGGTGGCGGCGTCGGTGCCGAAGTAGGCCGGCAGGTGGGCGAGGCTCGGGGCATACAGGTCCGTGGACATCATGGCCACGGAACTGGCGAGGATCAGAATGGCGAGGACGAGATTGGGATTCATGGCGGCGCACATTGTATCCGGTTGTTCCGGCTGCCCGCCTGACCGCCCGTGTTAATATCGACATTACACAATCCGAACTGCGACCGCGTCGGCGCAAAATCATGAACAACTCCATCGATCCCGGGGCCGTAGCCGAATTCGCAGTGCAGACCGCGGAAGAGGCGGGGCGGATCGCGTTGCGATATTTCCGCACGGATCTGGATGTGACCAACAAGGCGCGCAAGCACGCCTTTGATCCCGTCACGCGCGCGGACCGGGAGGTGGAAGAATGCATCCGGGCGCGCATCCGCGCACGTTTTCCTGCGCACCGGATTGTAGGCGAGGAATTTGGCGCGCAGGGCGATGAAACCGCACCGGCCTGGCTCATCGATCCAATCGACGGTACCCGCACCTTCATCAGTGGTTCACCAATGTGGGGCGTGTTGCTCGGATTGATCGATGGTGACACTTGTGTCGCCGGCCTCATGCATCAGCCCTTCGTCGGGGAAACCTTTGTCGGCAGCAGCGCCGGGGCTTTTCTGGTGCGCGATGGCCAGTGGCGGAAGCTCGCGGTGCGCGGCACGCAGTCGCTCGCCGATGCGACGCTGGCCTGCACGCATCCGGGCATGTTTCGCACCGCGCCCGAGCTGGCCGCGTTCCAGCGCGTGGAAAGCCGTTGCCGACTGTCCCGTTTCGGTACCGAATGTTACGGCTATTGCCTGCTGGCGGCCGGGTTCCTGGATATCGTCATCGAGGCAGACCTGGAACCCTATGATATTGTCCCGCTCATCCCGGTGGTGGAGGCGGCCGGTGGCGTCGTCAGCAACTGGCGCGGAGAGCCTGCCATCGCCGGGGGCAGTGTCGTGGCCAGCGCGACGCCGGCGCTGCACGAGAAGGTACTGCAGCTTTTGCGGGAAGCTGTTTAAAGAAATGTAGGGCGGGTAGAGCGAAGCGAAACCCGCCGCGCTCAATCCACCCTACGAAGCTTGCATGAGGAAACAACGGAGGACACAAACATGGCAACTCCCAATATCGCCGCCAGGGCCCCCATCGAGGTCGCTGTTGAAGCCGGAAAATCCTACTGGTGGTGCGCCTGCGGGCGCAGCAGCAAGCAGCCGTTCTGCGATGGATCCCACAAGGGTTCGGAGTTCTCACCGGTTGAATGGCGCGCCACCGAATCCGGGCAGAAATGGTTCTGCGCCTGCAAGCACACTGCGGGCAAACCATTCTGCGACGGATCCCACAAGAAACTATGAGCCCGGCGCTTAATCTTGGGCGGGCACTGCTGCGGGCGTTGAAGGCCCGTGGTGTGGCGGAGATCTTCGGCATTCCCGGAGACTTCGCGCTGCCGCTGTTCAAGGTGATCGAGGAGTCGAAGATCCTGCCGCTGTATACCCTCAGTCACGAACCCGCCGTGGGTTTTGCCGCCGATGCCGCGGCCCGGTTTCACACCCGGCCCTCCGTGGCCGCGGTCACTTACGGGGCGGGCGGCCTGAACATGGTGAATCCGATTGCGGCCGCCTATTCCGAGAAGTCACCGGTGGTGGTGTTATCCGGCGGACCGGGGCTGGCGGATCGCAGCACCGGCCTCCTGCTGCACCACCAGGCCAAGCGCCTGAGTTCGCAGTTCGAGATCTACAAGGAAGTCACTTGCGATCAGGCCATCCTTGATGACATACAGCGCGCGCCGCAGATTATGGCCCGCGTACTGGATAACTGCGTCAATCAATCCCGGCCGGTATACCTGGAAATCCCCCGGGACCTGGTGTTTGCGAGCTGCGCCCCGGTGCCGCGGCTGACGCCGGTCCAGGCCCCGGATAAAGATGCGCTGAATGCCTGCGCGGATGAGATCCTGGCGCGCATCCAGGAGGCAAAGTCCCCCGTACTGGTGGTGGATGTGGAGATCCGGCGCTTCGGATTGGAGCCGCAGGTGACGCAGTTGTGTCGCAAGCTCGGTATTCCCGTGGTGACCACGTTCATGGGCCGCGGATTGCTGGCGGGCCAGAAGGTCCCGTTTCGCGGCACCTACCTGGGTGTGGCCGGCGATCCGGATGTCACGCTATTGGTGGAGTCCTCGGATTGCCTGCTCGGCCTGGGGGTAATTCTGTCCGACACCAATTTCGGCGTTTCGGAGAAACGTATTGACCTGCGCCGCTCCATACTCGCCTGTGATGCGCAGGTCACGCTGGGTTATCACACCTATTCGAACATTCCCTTGCCGGCGCTGGTGCAGGCCTTGAATCGCCGCCTGCACAAAGGGCGGACCTACACGGCCTCGGTGCCGAACTACCCGCGCGGACTCAAGGCCAACGCGGATCTGGTCACGCCCCTGGCCATCGCCACCGCGGTCAATGACCTGTTTGACCGCACTGAGCGCATGCCCATTGCCGCGGACATGGGGGATTGCCTGTTCACGGCCCTCGACATAGAAAATACAGGTCTGGTTGCGCCGGGATACTACGCCACCATGGGTTTCGGCGTGCCGGCGGGCCTGGGCGTGCAGGCCGCCACCGGACGCCGGGCATTGATCATGGTGGGCGACGGCGCGTTTCAGATGACCGGCTGGGAATTGCTCAATTGCCGGCGCTACCGCTGGAACCCCATTGTGCTGCTGTTCAACAATGCCAGTTGGGAGATGCTGCGCGCGTTCCAGCCCGAATCGAAGTTCAACAACCTGGATGACATTCGTTATGCGGACCTGGCTGTGGGCCTGGGCGGACGTGGCCATCGCGTGCATACATGCCGCGACCTGGTGAAGGCGCTCGATGCATCCGTGCGTGACAAGAGTTGTTTCCAGCTGATTGAGATCATGCTGCCGCGGGGAGTGCTGTCGCGCACGCTGCAGCGTTATGTGGACGGCATCAAGCGTATGCGCGCACGTAAGTAATTCCGTGTCATCCCGATTTGAGCCAGTCAATTCGAGCGTCGCACTGTCATCCCGATCGGGACTTGTCATTTCGAGCGCAGCGACGACCACAGGGATGTGGGAGGTAGAGCAACGCCGGGAGCAGTTGCCGAGAAATCTTGCTGTTTCGTGCCACCCGTAAAAACAAGATCCCTCGTCGCTTCGCTCCATCGGAATGACAATCCGAGACCCTGCCTTCAGGTATGCAAGCAACCATGTCACTCATTGATAGGTTAGAGACCCTCTTCGAGTGTGCGGAAAGCAACGAGGCAATGCTGACGCAATTCTGCCGCGAACTGCGCGCTGGAGTCTCACATTACAACTGGGTCGGCGTGTACCTGCTGGAAGAGGAGGGCACGATGCTGGTGCTGCGCGGCTGGGACGGGCCGGCCGCCACGGAGCATGTGCGCATCCCGGTGGGGCAGGGGATTTGCGGCCTCGCGGCGCGCGAGGCACAGACGGTAATCGTGGATGACGTGCGAGCGGACCCGCGCTACCTGCAGTGCTTCCTGCAGACCCGCGCCGAAATCGTCGTGCCCATCTTCTCCGGCGGCAAGGTCATCGGTGAGATCGATATCGATAGCGACCAAGTGGGTGCGTTCAACGCGACAGATCGCATCTTCCTGGAGTGGTGCGCGAAGAAATTGGTTGCGAAGCTTGATGATCAGATGGCGACGGGCTGATTCCACTGATTTCTGGCGCGCAACGTCCCGGTTCAGGCGCGCGCGGTTTCATGCGCGTCGCCTGAACCGGCGGTTAT
The DNA here is from genome assembly GCA_001801865.1 of Gammaproteobacteria bacterium RIFCSPLOWO2_02_FULL_61_13. Lineage (GTDB taxonomy): Bacteria > Pseudomonadota > Gammaproteobacteria > Eutrophobiales > Eutrophobiaceae > 2-02-FULL-61-13. The sequence goes on along the minus strand of MGYT01000033.1, from coordinate 9,497 downwards.
GTTTCCTCATCGAACCTTGCTCAGACGCTCTGCCATGCGTGTTTGCCAACCCGGACCCGTTGCTTTCCAGCGTTCGATGACGTTTGCCGGCAAACGCAGAGAGATCAACTTGCGGGGATTCGGCGAATAGGGTCTTCCGCCCTTGTTGATCTTCGCGCGGGCGAGCATCTCCTCGGTCAGTTCCGGCAGTTCCTTGTACTCCACCGCCTTAACTGAATGAGCATCAACGCGTGCCAGGTCAGACTTCGAGGAGCGGCGCGATGCGAGCTTGTTCGCGTTCATTGGCTTTCCTCATGCTAAAGACATGGCGATCCGCGCCACGCGGTGTGTAGCCCACGACGACGAGCCGGCCTTCCAGCAGGCCGTAGCAGATAACGCGTGTCTCGCCGTAGTTCTTTCGTGTGTCTTCGACCTCAAGCGTGACACCGGCGAAGACCTGCGCGGCGTCGGCGAAATCCAGTCCGCGTTCGGTCAGTGTCTTGGCATGCTTCACTGGGTCGAACGTGATTCGCACGGGTTATTGTATCTACAACAACCAGTTACAGCAAGGGAAAGCTGGGGTCAGGTCTTGCAATCAAGCACGATGGAGTCGTCGTGCTTGATTGAGAGTGTCAGGGGTCAGAGCTTAAGCTCTGACCCCTATTCGCTCAGCGGAAGTACGGGATCACCTTGCTGCCCATGAGCCGGATGGCCTCGGCCGGATCCGGGCCCAGCGGGCCGCCGAGATTGATTTCATTGATGCCCTGTTTATGCAGGATCTCGATGCGACGGATGACATCCTCCGGCGTGCCGGTGATGCCGATGCGCAGCATGGGCTCCGTCACCAGGGACCACGCTCCCTCGTAGTCGCCCGCGGTGACGCGTTCCTTGAGTGGCAGCATGTCGCGTACTGACAAACCCACCATGTTCAACGCCGGTTCCTCGAGGTAAGGCCCGAAATACGCGACCATCTTCTTCATGGCCGCGGCGGCGGCTTGGCGTGTCTCCGACAGGGACAGCCAGGCGCAGCCGGAGATGACGAAGCGGTCCATGGGGCGGTGCGCGGCAGCCGCGCCGCGGCGGATGTGTTCCACCATGTACGGCGCGGACTCAGGCGGTGTCAGCATTGGCAGTGAGCCGTCGCCGATCTCGCCGGACAGGGCCAGGTAGTCGGGACCAAAGGCGGAGATGTAAATGGGGACTTCGCGGCGCAGGGGATCGAAGCGCAGGTAGCATTGTTCGCTCCAGCAGAACTCCTGGCCTTGGAATTCGGCATGTTCCCCGCGCAACAGGGCGCGGATCAGCGTGGTGGCCTCGCGCGTTCGCTGCATGTAGTTGCCGGCGTCAATCCCGGTCCATTGCACCATCTCCGTGGTGTGCAGCCCGAGTCCCAGCAGCGCGCGTCCACCGGACAACTCGTCCAGCGTGGCCAGGTAGGTGGCGATCTCCGAGGGGTCGGTCGTATAGGGGTTGGTGCCGACACTGCCCATTTCGATGCGCCGCGTCTGTGTCGCCACGGCACTGGTCAGTACCCAGGTGTTGTGCATGAACGTGTCATGGGGAAACCAGACCGAATCGAAGCCCGCGTCCTCGCCCATGCGCGCCAGTTCAACCATGCGCCGGACCGGTGCGGTATAGCCAATCAAACGCAACCCGAATCGCATCAGCATCGAGGTGAGAATCCTGGGGTCAGGTCTT
>MGYT01000033.1:3829-7810 GCA_001801865.1 Gammaproteobacteria bacterium RIFCSPLOWO2_02_FULL_61_13 | reverse complement strand
GTCACAGGCCGTGCTTGATTGCAAGACCTGACCCCCGATTCGAACGAGCAGGTCTTCCGCCAGCAGATCGGCGATCTCCACCGGGTGCACCGACTGCAGACCGCGCCATGCGGGCACGCCATTTACTTCCAGCACCAGGAATTGGCCGGTTTTGTCGCGGATGATGTCCACGCCGGTGTAGTGGGTGCCGGTGGCTTGCGCCGCCCGCTCCGCCAGTTGGCGCAGCTCGTCGGTCAACACCGCGGGCAGGCATTGCCCGCCGCGGGCGCGGTTGGTGACCCAGTGGCTGGAGACCCGTTCCATGGCGGCGACGGCCCGGCCGTGGATCACGAAGATGCGCCAGTCACGCCCGCCGTCCTGTCCCTGCGGCACGAAATGCTGCAGGTAGAAAACACCTTCCATGGCTTCGGCCGCCGGCAGTCCATCCACGCGGTCGATTAGTATGAGTCCACGGCCGCAATTCCCGAATAACGGTTTCAGCACTAGGCGGTGCCCGCCGGCCAGTTGCTCACGCACGATTTCCTGTGCCGCGGCTTCCGATTCGCACACCCAGGTCGCCGGCGTCGGGATGCCTGCGCGCAACAGCAGGTGGCTGGTCATGGCCTTGTCCACCGTGCGTTCAATGGCGCGCGCCGGGTTATACACCACCACCCCGGCCTCCTCGAGGGCATGCAGCAGATCCAGCCTGAGCGAGACCTGCTCAAAGGTGCCGTCGGGCACTGCGCGTACCAGCGCCCCGTCGGGGAGGTCGTTGCCTCCGAATGCTGGAAGGTGCAATCCACCGGGACCCGTGCCATGGCCGATGCCGCAGTCGCGCAGCGAGATCACGCGGGCGCCCGCATTACGGGATGCAAACGCCCGCAACAGGCGCTCCTCGTGCCAACCGGTGTTGTCGGAGAATATGATGATGTTTGGAATAGTCACCGCGAATCCTTCCAGGTAACTGTGCATAATTCCCGGGCAATTTACCACTCATTGATGCCCTCACCCCAACCCTCTCCCGCTTGCGGGATAGCGAAGCGTAGGGGCTTCATCAGAGGGAGGCCACGCGCTGAAGGTGCGTGGACGGGTGAGAGTACAAAGCACGGCAGCAGACCATAACTTTCTGGATATCGCCAACTTGACCAGCACAACGCCGCAACGACCCCCTGATTTGATCGTCATCGGCGCCAGTGCGCGCGCGGCCTGTTTTTCCGCCGCCCGCGCCGGTTTCTCGCCGTACTGGCTGGACCAGTTTGGCGATTCCGATCTCCGCGCCGAATTCCCGGGTGCGCTGGTTTCGCCCGGCGCCTACCCGGCGGGACTGGTGGCGGCATTGGAGCAAGCCCCGGATGCCCCGGTCATCTATACCGGCGCCCTGGAAAATCATCCCAGAGTGCTGCGGCAAATCGCCGCCCGGCGGCTGTTGCTGGGCAACAGCGCTGCGGTATGTGCAAGGGTGCGCACCCCTGCGCTGTTGCGTGAGCGGCTTGCCGTGCACGGGATGGGATTACCGAAATTTCTCACTGGTGGCGCCGACGCGCCTGCCGCCGGTCGCTGGCTGCTCAAGCCGGAGCGCAGTGGCGGCGGATTGGGGATCAGCGTCGTCAGCCCCGGAACTCGCGCGACACCTGGACACTACCTGCAGGAATTCATACCCGGGGATAATTTCTCCGGGGTGTTCGTGGCACGGAAAGCGGGCGTGCAACTGCTTGGGATCACACAGCAACTGGTTGGAGCGGCGGAATTTCATGCGCCGGCATTTTCCTATTGCGGCAGTATTGGACCGGTGTCGCCCACGCCGCGGGTCCAGTCCCGGTGGGAGGAGGTCGGCCGGGTGCTGGCGCGCGAGTTTGGCTTGCGGGGATTGTTCGGCATCGATGCCGTCGTGCGTGATGATGAAGTGACGGTGATTGAGGTAAATCCGCGCTACACCGCTTCGGTGGAGGTGTTGGAGGAAGCGCTGGGCGTGGCCGCCATTGCCCTGCACATGTCGGCTTGGGGTCAGGTCTTGCATTCAAGCACGGCAACCCTGCCGTGCTTGAATGCAAGACCTGACCCCAAATGTGTTCATGGCAAAGCCTGCCTGTTTGCTCCAGTGGACCTGATCTTTAATGACGTCGCCTGCGAACGCTCTGATGCCATTGCCGACATCAGTTTCGCCGATGTCCCTGCGCCCGGAACGCGAATTCCCCGTGGCGCGCCGATCCTTTCAGTGCTGTGCCGGGCGGACACGTGGGCTGCCTGTGCCGGACTTTTGCGCCGCATGGCGGCCGGGGTATACGAGGCGCTGGGCAAGTCGGGGTCAGGCCGACCGCTCTGACGCCCCGGTCGTGCCAAGGGCATTGATCACGGCCATCAGTATCTGCTCCGAGGATGCGGGTTTTTTCAGCAGCGCATAGACTCCCAGACGTTCGGCTTCATCCTCGTGCGCCGCATCAGCGTAGCCGGTGGCAATAATGACGGGCAGGTCAGGACGTTTGCTGCGCACGCTTTCGGCGAGTTCCAGTCCGTTCATCCCGGGCATGGTCTTGTCGGTTAACAGCAGGTCGACATTGTCCATGTTGTCGTTGAAGAATTGCAGCGCCTCGGCGGGGTTGTCAAAGGCGTGCACGGTGTAGCCCTTGCCACGCAGCAACCGCGCCAGGTACCTGCCCAGGCTTGCCTCGTCATCCACGATCATGATCTGCGCCGGATGCGGCGCCGGCGTCTCGATTTCGCTGACGGCGGCCAGGGATTCCGGGATCCGGCCGGCGGTGACCGGCAGAAATAAATTGAAGGTGGTGCCGCGATCCTTATTGGCGCCTACCAGAATGTGCCCTCCATGTTCATGTACGATGCCGTGCACCATGGCCAGACCCATGCCCGAGCCGCGCCCCACTTCCTTGGTGCTGAAGAAGGGTTCAAAGATGCGCTGCTGCAGGGCGGGGTCGATGCCGGGGCCCTGGTCGCAAACGCTCAAGCAAACAAAGTCTCCGGCGAATTCCTGGAAGCAGGACTGGCACACGCCGGTTTCACCGGCGGCGGAAACGAGCCGGATCTCAATGCCGCCCTTGCCGTCTTGGGCATCGCGCGCATTGATACACAGGTTCATCAGGACCTGTTGCAGTTGCACGCGGTCCATTGACACCGGCGGCAGGCCCGGGTCCGCGTTCCAAGTCAACTCTATGCCTGACGGAATCACCGCCCGCAACATGCGGAACGATTCTTCTATGGTCGCCGTGATATCCAGCGCGTCGGCGCCGGCCGACTTGCCGCGCGCAAACGCCAGCAGTTTCGCCACCAGGTCACTGGCCCGATCCACCTGCGCCTGGACTTCCAGCAGGTCCTCCGCCACTTGCGCGCTGCGTCCCTGTGCTGACGCCGCGAGCGCCATGCCGTTATAGCCGCGGATGCTCATCAGGATGTTGTTGAAGTCATGGGCGATGCCGCCGGTCAGTTGCCCGATGGCCTCCATCTTCTGCGCCTGCAACAACTGGCGTTGCAGGAGTTCCTTTTGCGACTCCGCCTGTTTGCGGCTGGTGATGTCGTGCATGGTTCCCAACACCGCTTGACCGCCTTCATAGGTAGCCGGGGTGGAGTAGACATCGACGAATACGTGCCCGGCGCCCCCCTTGCGCAGCATCTTGAGTTCGGAATTGTGGGGTGTTGGCTCCCCTTTCAACCTGCGTGCCTCTCTTTCACTGACGCCAACGAAGTCCTCCGGCGCAATGACGTCCCTGACACTCATTCCGATAATTTCGCCGGGGGCATACCCCAGCATTTGATGCAACGCCGGATTGGCATACAGGAAATGCAGGTCCCGGGCGATGAACATGCCATCCTTGGGATGCTCCACCATGATCCTGTATTTTTCATTGGCCTCCTTCAGCGACTGCTCGGCGCGTCGTACCTCGGTGACGTCCGTGATGGCTCCGAGCAGGGCCGGACGACCGTCAATCTCCATGACCGTTACGTTTCGAATCACGCGCACCCTGCTGTGACCATCCTTCTTCAACATCC
>MGYT01000033.1:0-3793 GCA_001801865.1 Gammaproteobacteria bacterium RIFCSPLOWO2_02_FULL_61_13 | reverse complement strand
GCCGGCGCCGCCCGAGCGCAATGGTTGACTCACGCTCCTCCGGCACCAATACGTCCAGCGATCTCAGGCCCATCAGCTCCTGCCCTTCATAATCCAGCATGGCGTGCATGGCGGGATTCGCATACAAAATGAATTCGTCCTGTACCACCGTGATGCCTTCCTGCACGTTTTCCACCACGGCCTGGAACCGGCGATTGGCCGCCGTGATCGCCGCCTCCGTAGCCTTGCGCGCGGTGATGTCCCGGATGAATGCGCTGAAGCAGAGTCCGGTGCTCGTGGGGAGCAGGCTGATGGCGAGCTCCACCTGGAAGCTCTCGCCGCTTTTCCGCAGCGCTTCGATTTCAATTCGCCGCCCGATGTTGAGGGTCTGTCCTGATTGCAGAAATCTTTCCAGGCCGCGGACATGGGCAGCGCGATGCTGGGGCGGGATTATCAGATTCGACATGCGCTTGCCCACGGCCTCCCGCGCGGTCCAGCCAAAGATGCTTTCCGCATGGGCGTTCCAGAGGGTGATGATTCCCTCGGCGTCCATGACCACGGCTGCATCCAGCGATGTTTCCAGGACCCTATGCGTGTGGGCGAGGCTGAGATCCGATACTTCCTGGCTGCGCTGCAACTGGTCGGCCATGGAATCAATGGCCTTGCCGATCCTGCTGAGTTCGTCCCTGCCCTTCAGCGCGACGCGGGTGTCGAGCTTGCCTGCGGCAACGAGGTTGGTCGTTGCGATCAGGTGCGCCATTCTCCGGGTTATGACCGTGTGACCAATGAGGCCAAGCCCCGCTGCCATCAGCACAGTCAGCGCAACCAGGAACAGGCTGCCGATGGAAACACTGCGCATCATCTCGCTCCGGTCCCGACGCAGGTCCCGAGCCACGGCCAGAATGCCGATGCGCTGCTGCCCCAGCGCAACCTGCGCGCCGCCCACATTCACCGGATAGACTCCCAACATGTAATCGCCGCTCGCGGACAAACCCATCCAGCCGGTAAGTTGGGAGCGGGTGGAATCCACGATTCGCTTCGACTGCGCCGCATCGAAATCAACCGTGGCCAGCATTTCGAACAGGGGCCTGTCAATCTTTCCGCGCTGGCTGGCCGCTGCAACATCAAGCCGTTCATCAGCGACCAGAGCCAGCGCAAAATGGGGATCGCTGCGCACGTCCACCATCATTTGCTGCACCTGCTGCATTTCGCCGGTTTCAAGCAGGAACTCAATGGTGCCTTGCAGCGTGTTCAGTTCGGAACGCAGCGTCAGCGTGGTCCGATCGACATTGCGGTTGTTTGCAATCCAGTAGGACACGCCGGCCGCCGCCACGCTCGCCATCACCACCAGGGCAATCATCACCGTCGGGAATGTCGCAATCAGTGGACGCGAGGCCAGGTGCCGCTCCAGCCAGGCAATCACGGTTTTGTCCCCTTCAGGGCGTTGACCAATGGTGTCGTGGCCGGCAATGCGTGCGCGTCCAGATCCCAATCCAGGGATCCGGACTGCCGCAGGATCTCCACGCTGTGCTGCGTGAGCCCAACGATGGCGGCGTCGGGACCCAGCATAATCTCCCGGTTTTCCACGCGACCCGCAAGGCGCAGCCCGGAGTAAACGGAAAAGATCTGCTTGGCATCCAGGCCCAGGTACGCGGCCAGTCTTTGCGCCGATTCGCCGGGCTTGCTCTTCATATGGTCGAGCGCCCGGAACCAGCCCTGGATCACGCGCACCAGGGCGTCAGGGCGGCTGTGCAGCATCGGCTCGCGCACCACCAGTACATCCAGGATCTCGTTCGGGATCGAACTGCTGCTGAACAGGGTAGTGGCGCCTGCTGCGAGCAGGCGGCTGCGATACGGCTCGAAGGTCACAACTGCATCGATGCCGGCCGAACGGAACAGCTCCTCCTGCCGGTCGTTTTCCACATTTACCGCCTGCACCTCGTGCAGCACAATACCGTTGAGTTCCAGCGCACGGCTCAGCAGGTACGTCCCGATGCCCCCGAATTCGTAGCCCACGCGGCGTCCGCGCAGGTCGGCGACGGTGCTGACGCCCGGCTGGCCCAGGATCGCATCCGCGCCGGCGGAGTAATCGAGCGCCAGCAGGATACGGACCTCCGGGTCCAGGCGTGCCAGGTCCATGGCTTCCGGCAGGCTGACCGCCGCCACCTCCACGACCCGGTTGCGGAATGCCCGTTTTAACTGGGTCCCTGAGGAGTAGTGCAACACCTGCACTGTCGCTGCCCCGAAGTAGCCCAACTCATCCGCCAGCGTCAGTGGTTCATATCCGGGCCAGTGGATGTGACCCAGGCGCAGCGGTTCCGGGGGCGGCGTGCATCCAGGCACTGAAGACAACGCAGCGAAGAGTGCGGCCAGGAGTAGAATCGTTCGCGAGCGGGGCATGAGAGAATACTAATATGTGAATCAGTCCCCCAGTCGGACCGATTTGTAATCAATTGTAAAATTTGGGTTCAAAAACGGGAAAACTCAAGGAGTTAGCCATAATGTCAGCCCAGCCAGACACCTCCATGCAGGCCGGATCGGTACTGGTGGAATACACCGGGGCGATTGCGACCCTGACGCTGAATCGCCCGGGCCAGTACAACGCGCTGTCCGCGGAAGTGCTGGGCGCGTTGCAGTCCGCGCTGGATTCCATCGCGGCAAATGAGGCGGTGCGTGTTGTGGTCATTGCTGGCAGCGGCAAGGCCTTTTGTGCCGGCCATGATCTGAAAGAAATGCGCGTCAGTCCGGAACGCAAGTTTCACCAGGATCTGTTCAACCAATGTGGCCGGATGATGCTGACCATTCACAATTTGCCGCAGCCGGTCATCGCCCAGGTCAACGGCATTGCCACCGCCGCCGGCTGCCAACTGGTGGCGGCCTGTGACCTGGCGGTGGCCGCGGCGGACGCGCGCTTCGCGGTGTCCGGCATCAACGTCGGCCTGTTCTGTTCCACGCCGGCGGTGCCGCTCAGCCGCAATATGCAGCGCAAGCAGGCCATGCACATGCTGCTGACCGGGGAATTCATTAATGCGGAGACGGCGTGCCGGCTTGGACTGGTCAATGAAATCGTCGCGCAGGATCGGCTCACTGCTGCCACGCGGGAACTGGCGCTGAAGATCGCCGACAAGTCGCCGCTGTCCATCCGCCTGGGCAAAAAGATGTTCTATGAGCAACTTGCCATGACCCTGCCGGAAGCCTATGCATTTGCCGCCGAGCGCATGGCCTGCAACATGGATAGCGACGACGCGCGCGAGGGTATTGATGCTTTTATCCAGAAGCGCAAACCGAACTGGACCGGGCGGTAATCCTGGAATGTTCCATCGCGAACTTGTGTCGTGGGCCTGCGGGCCGGGTGGCCGGGTGTTTGCGCAGCGTCGTGTGGAGCGCGCGCAGCCAGGATGGTGAAGCGCGCGGAACCCGATTCGAGCCGTACATTGACGTACGGCGAGATTAAGCGGAGCGAATACCCGGCCATCCGGCCCGGAGCCATGTCAACATGAATGCCTATTCCAGCGGTTTGGATCGCAATCAGGCCAACCACGCACCGTTATCGCCCCTGTCATTCATCGAGCGCGCGGCCATGGTCTATCCCCGGCGCATGGCAGTCGTGCACGGCCAGGTGCGCCGGACTTGGGCCGAAGTCTACGAACGCAGCCGGCGGTTGGCTTCTGCACTGCGCCGTCATGGCGTCGGCCCGGGTGTCACGGTGGCGGCCATGTTGCCCAATGTGCCGGCCATGGTCGAGGCGCACTTCGGCGTGCCCATGGCCGGCGGTGTGTTGAACGGTCTGAACGTCCGGCTTGATGCCGAGGCC
>MGYT01000032.1:10030-10250 GCA_001801865.1 Gammaproteobacteria bacterium RIFCSPLOWO2_02_FULL_61_13 | reverse complement strand
CACGCCAGTGGCACAGCCGGGTAGCTAAGTGCGGGCGGGATAACCGCTGAAAGCATCTAATCGGGAAGCCCCCCTCAAGATGAGATCTCCCGGGACTTTGAGTCCCCTAAAGGGCCCTGCGAGACTAGCAGGTTGATAGGCCGGGTGTGGAAGCGCAGTAATGCGTGAAGCTAACCGGTACTAATTGCCCGTGTGGCTTGACCATATAACACTCAAATGG
>MGYT01000032.1:2723-9993 GCA_001801865.1 Gammaproteobacteria bacterium RIFCSPLOWO2_02_FULL_61_13 | reverse complement strand
TTCAGACTCTCGAATCATGATGCCTCGCGCGTTTATCGCGGGGCATCTGGCCGGTTTCCCTGGCGGCCATAGCACGCTGGAACCACCCGATCCCATTTCGAACTCGGAAGTGAAACGGTGTAGCGCCGATGGTAGTACGAGGTTTCCCTCGTGTGAGAGTAGGTCATCGCCAGGGTTCTAATTATCATGCCCCGATCGAAAATACCGGTCGGGGCTTTTTTTTGCCCAAACCCAGGTACTTGCTGACTTTATGCGCGCGGACTACTGGCTGCGAAAAAAGTACCCAACGTTAAGCAGGCGTCATATTGATGAAGCCCTGGCGCAGCGTCTGGTCAAATCCGCCGACGGAAGCTCCCTGGTCAAGGGCGCTGCGGTCGCGGTCGGCCAGCCTCCCGATTGCTCGCTATTGGATAGCTATCTGAAAGGTCTCGACGAAGGCAATTCGGCGCTTCAGATCCCGGTACTGCTGGAGTCACGGAACCTAGTAGTCGTGGACAAACCGCAAGGCATTCCAAGTCATCCTGTCTCGCTGTTTGATTCCAACACCATCACCAACTGGGCTATTGCCCGTTACCCGGAAATTAAACGCTGGGCAAACAAGTGTCAGCCCACCATAACGCCACACCGACTCGATACCGACACATCCGGAATTCTGCTGGTCGCGCGTACTGTTGAGGCATACTCAACCTGGCGCCGCAGGTTTTCAGAAAAGCAGGTTGAGAAGCGTTACTTGGCCTGGTGCTGGGGACAGGGGCCCGCGGGCTCTCGGATTATCGATGCTACCATCGCGCACGACCGGCGTGATCCAAGGAAAATGCTGGCCATCGATGCGCAAAATATTGCCCACGCGGGGCAAAGGAAATTTTCCGCGACCACGGGTGTGCGAACGATTCGCCAGTTAAGGGATAGATGCCTGTGCGAATTGGCAATGCACACTGGCGTGACTCACCAGATCCGTGTGCATATGGCGTCGGCGGGAAACCCATTGCTGGGTGACAGGCTTTACGATCTGGACATTAATGAGCGGACCGAGCAGTTTCCGCACACGCTGTTGCGCAGCACCGCGCTGCGCTGTGAGGAGTTCGAAGTGAGCGCAGACGGAGTGGAATTCAGCCAGAAATTCCAGGAGTACCGGGTCGGCTGATGCAGTTGGTGCTACCCTGGCCCGGAGTGAATGTATTGTCTCTCCACGACATCCGCATTCACGCAGTCGCAGCCGAAGTGTCTTCGAGCGACCATGATGCCCGTCCCGGCAACAGAGGCAGAAATATTTTAACCGTCGTTCCGATCCCGAATTGACTCTGGATCACGATATCCCCGCGGGATTGTTTGACGAACCCATGGACGGTGCTGAGTCCAAGCCCTTCGGACTGGGCTTGCAATCGGGTCGTGAAAAATGGCTCAAACGCGCGCAGGCGTACTTCCTCCGACATTCCGACACCGGTGTCCGAAATCTCGATGACGGCGTAATCCCCCGGACGCAGGTCCGCGGGCAGCATCAGCCCGGCTTGGCTATCATCAGATGCTCGACGCCCCGTTATGGAAGCGCTCGTTAATGCGATCTTCAGCTCACCACCCTTCGGCATGGCCTCCATGGCGTTCAGTACAATATTGGTCAGCGCGATCTCCAGCTGCGCCGAATCCGCCTCCGCCCAGAGGTCGTTCGGTGATTTGACGGCACGCAGGACAATCCTGCTGCCAAGCATGGGTGTGACGATTTTGGTAAACCGATCCATTATTCCCCCCAACTGAATGGGACGCACACTCAGGGTCTGATTTTGAGAGAACGTATTCAGACTGTCGGTTAGGTGGCTGGCATCCAGCGCCGCGCCCATGGCGTTGTCCACAAACTCCAGGTTTCCCGGGTGCACGCACGTCCGCAGGGCCTCGACGTTGCCGATGATGACAGTGAGCAGGTTGTTGTAGTTGTGCGCGATACCGGCGGTCAGTTGCGATACGGCATCCAGTTTATGCCGCTCCCAAAGGCGCACCTCTGTGCGCGCAATTTTGTCCACCAGTACTATGGTTCGCATCAGTGATTGGTGCATGAACAGAACGTTGGCCGCGGTATAAGTCATAAATACCAGCACCGTAATCGCGGTCATATTCCCGGAGTGGTCGGAGCCAATCAGCAACGCAAGCGTTGCCGGCCCCATGGTGAGTAGTGCAAATACGAAGTAAAGCCACGGATACGCGCTCAGGGAGGAGCTGGCTCCCAGCGCGAGACCCGCAATCCAAAGCATGCTGATATTGCGCTCAAAGTCGGGCGCTGACATGGCCTCAAATAGCAGGCTTCCCCACAATAATCCCGACCAGCATACGGCCAGGGCCATTCCGAATATCCAGTCGCCACCGGGCTGAGCGCTATTTTCACCCTTGGGGAAGCGCTCGGTCAGCAGACCGCGATACAGCAGGAATAAAATGAACAGCGTGACCCAGATCATCAGATACCTGCGCTCCAGGTAAGGATACAGAACATAAACCAGACAAATAGCCGCGGCGGCCTGAACCAGAAATGTGCTGTAAGACTGCTGGAACAGGTGCTGTAGCAGGAGTTCACGGTTCTGCCGCTGGATATCAACGTGATTCATGGGATGGGGGCGCCATGCGCGAATTCGCCGCACCCGGCCGGGAGGAACAGCGGTCCAGGGTGCTGCGCACCATCTGCGCGAGCTGCTGTTTGGTGAAGGGCTTTTTAAGCAGCGGATCAATGAATTTTGGGATCTCCACCTCCTCGCGAGGCGCGGAAAGATCCTGACCGGATGTCAACAGGATTTGCACGTCCGGCCAGTGTTCGCGCGTCCAGGATGCCAGATCGCGCCCATTCATCCGCCCCGGCATAACGATATCGGAAAGCAGCAAGTCTATTTGTGCGCCGTTTACTTCCAGCACGGACACGGCCGATTGCGCATCGCCGGCTTCCAGCACACGGTAGCCGAGGTCCACGAGATAAAGTGACGCAATGCGCCGAATGCGCGCCTCGTCCTCCACCAGCAGGATGCTTTCCGATCCGCCTGGGTAAACAAGGGGATTCTCATCTGTTGATTCCACTCCCATCCTGGTGCTTACGACGGGAAAATAGAGGTGAACCTGTGTTCCATGGTTGGCGTCAATCCCCGGTGTAGCAGGAGTGCTCTCGATGTAAATGTGCCCGCCTGACCGTTCCACAAAGCCGTGCACCATGGCCATTCCAAGTCCGTTGCCTTTACCTTTCGTGGTATAGAACGGTTCAAAAACGCGCCGCAGTGTTTCCTGGTTCATGCCAAGCCCGGTATCCGTCATGACAACGTGGACATAGGCACCGGGCAGCAACCCCGAACTGCCAGTGGGCGACGAATGTCCGGTTGCGTTACTGGCGGTCAAAATCTGCGATGCCGAGATTCTCAGTTTCCCACCCTGCGGCATGGCGTCGCGGGCATTCAATGCGAGGTTAAGCAGGGCATTGTCCAGTTCGTGGCGGTCCACCGCGATTGAGGGCAGATTGGCTTGAATCGAGAATTCAATCTCAATGGATTTGTCAAAAGCCCGCGCGAGAAGGCGCGGCAGGGACGCGAGAAGTTCATTGGCTGCGCAGGGCCGCACTGTGCCTGCGTCCGGCTTGGAGAAACTCAGCAGCCGCGATGTCAATTCAATTCCATCCCCGGCCGCAGACAGGCTATCGTCTATCATCTCCCGCAAGCTTTCCATGTGCGCGGGTTTGCCATCCGCAGGAATTGTGGTCGCCAGGTCCCGCATCAAATCCAGATTGCCACGGATGATGGTGAGCAGGTTATTGAAGTCATGGGAGATTCCGCCAAGCATTGCGCCCAACGTGGTTATCTTGCGCGACTGGCTCAGCTTTGACTCCAGATCCTTGCGCTCAGTGCAGTCCACGATTGACATGATTGCTGCGCTGACAATGCCGCGGCTCAGGAGTGGATGCACCGAAAACTCAACTGCGATTTCGGTTCCACCTTGCGTCACTAATACCGCTTCCCGCGCCGAGGTCTTCTGCCTGTGCTTGACTGCAAGATAGATCGGATCCTCAGTTATGGCGTAATTGCGTGGTGAAGGCTCGGGGTGGCACAACGTCATCAGCATGTTGATCCGGCGCCCAAACAGCTGACTGGGATCAGCGACGCCAAGTAATGACACCGCCCGTGAATTTGAGAAATTGCAGCGGCCCTCGGCGTCGATGCCGAGAATTGCCATTGGTGTTGCGTCGGTAAGGGACTCTATCCAGAGACTGCGTTGATGGAGCTGTTCCCTTAGTTCCTTTGACTCAATGCGCAAGGAATCCAGCAACGCCGACAAAGACTCCTTTTCTGATTGCAGGCTCCGACAGAGCCGCTCCAGGTCGGAGCGCGCGCCGCGGTTTCGAAACAGGTTCATGGTCTCAAGGGTCTTTTCAGCGCATGGACTCAGATTGTCGGTTCACTTTAACTATGATGGGCGGAGTTGACATGTCACGAAGTGTTTAGAAATGTAAACATTTGTCAATTCCTCAAGTTAAGGCCGGCACGGTTCGGGTAATATTCAGTCCGAAGAGGAATGCATGTGAATCCCGGCAGTGCCATCACCGCAACAAAAGTGCTTGTCGTTGACGACGATGAACGTATGTGCCGTATGGTGTGTGCCCTGCTGAACAAGGAAGGATTCTCAGCGCAACACACTACCAGGGCCGCAGAAGTGCCCATGCTGGTGCGGCGCATTGAACCTGCGTTGGTGGTGCTTGACCTGTTGATGCCCGACGGCCATGGCTACGTGCTGATACGCGAGCTACGAGCCCATTTTGATTGCAGCATCATCGTGCTCAGTGGCAATGACAAGCCAGTGGACAAGGTGGTTGGTCTGGAGCTCGGCGCGGATGATTATGTCACCAAGCCATTCGATCAGCGCGAGCTACTGGCGCGTGTGCGCAATGTATTGCGGCGCCGCGCGGAGATGCGATCACGGCCGGAATAACCCATGGGCGGCAGACATTGCCGCTCTGGTGGAAACGCGGCGAGGTTCAAAATTAGCGAGCAGTGGGCGTTATTGCAACTGTTACCGGTTGCTGCGCCCGGATGGCAGCGTGCTCTGGGTGGAGGAAGTGAGCGAGCCTGTCATTGGCTCGGGCGGCGGGATTACCCACACCTTCGGGACCATGACGGAGATACCCGCACCGCCTGCGGCGGGACAGCCGCGCGACTAGCGATCTTCGATGGCCCGCAGTTCGCCGTCGGTCTGGCGCAATCGCAGCGAAACCGCGCGCGCCAGGCGCGCAAACACCTTCAAGGCGAACACCGGATTGGCCAGGGCGTGGGTGTTGAATTCCTTCCGCGACAACACATACAACTCGCAATCGGTCTTTGCCTCGGCATCGGCGGAGCGCGTCCCCTTGTCCAGAAACGACATCTCGCCGAAATAATCGCCGCGGACAAACGTCGCCAGGTGGTGGCGCTTGCCGCCCTGTAAAGGCAGCAGGATGCCCACCATGCCGTTGCGAATCAGGAATATCTCGTCACCTTCATCACCGCGCAAGAAGATCTTGCCTCCGACCTTGACTGAGCGTTCGTGCACGCAACTGCGCAATTCCCCGACGACAGACGGCTCCATTTCCCGCAGCAACTCAATCTCTGCCAGGTCCAGGGCGCGTTGCGCACCCTTGCCGGCCCACCCCGCAGTCTCCAGGATCCGATCTTCCATCCATTCGAGGGCCTCATCCCGGGTTTCGAAGACGCGGATCCCGTATTTTTCGCTGCCCACGAGACCCACCTGCCCCAGATAGCCCTGGATGTCCTGCCGTTGCGGCAGGCTGGACGGCATGCCGCAGAACAGGATGCCCCCATTTTTTTCTGCCAGCCGCCCATGCATCTGTTTGAACAGATTGGCAGCGGTGTAATCCATCGACTGCACTCGTCTCATGTCCAGCAACAACCAGCGCCGCAGGCGCAGGTCCTGTTCCGCCTCGGTGAACAATTGGTCGGTGGTGCCAAAGAAGAGGTTGCCCTGCAGGTCGAATATCGCGCCCAGTTCCCCATGCTGCTGCAGTAATTCCCGTTCCGACTCCAGCCGGTGCGTCTTCGAGGAGACTTCCCTGAGCGTCGCGCGCCGACGCAGCACCGAACCGCGGATCTGGTCGCGGATAAATAGCAGGATGGCGAGACCGACTCCGGAGGCGGATGCGGCAATCAGGCCTATGGTCTCCGCCACGACGACCACGGCGGCAATCACGGCGAAATCAAAACGCGTGTCCGGATGACGCAGCAGCTTGAATGCGGACCAGTCGAACATCCTGAACGCCACCACCAGCAGGATCCCAGCCAGCGCCCCAATGGGAACCCATGCAATCGCCGGACCCAGCAACACGATGGCCAGCACGACAAACACGCCCTCGATCGAGCCGGACTTGGGCGTGGCGCCGCCGCTGGTGACATTGACCAACGTGGCGCCCATGGTGCCGGCGCCGGGCATGCCGCTGACAGTGAACGCCGCCAGGTTGCCGATGCCCTGACCCAACAACTCACGATTGGAGTTGTGACGGCCCTTGGTTAACGCGTCCAGGACGACACAGGTCTTGAGGGTATCAATGGACAGCAAGGCTGAAAGTGCCAGTGCCGAATAACCGACCAGGCGCAGGTCTTCCTTTTGGATGTGGAGCAGGGCCTGGAACTGCGCGGTGATGGAGTCCAGCAGGGATCCCGACGCCTTGATGGGGCCGATGACCAGCGGGTTTGCTTCCACCGTAAGCAGGCCGGCGGAGAACAATCCGAGCGCAAAATATGATCCAATGCCCGCCAAAAGGCCGAGGATTGCGGCCGGGACCTTTTTCGTCAGGCGCGGGGCAACGATCATCACGACGATGGTGACAATGCCGACGATGACGCCCGGCACCTTCCATGTGGCCGGGTCCACCAGACCGTGCATCAGGCTGGTGCCCTTCGGCAACCCGAGCAATTTCGGCAACTGGCCCAGTGCGATGATCAGGCCGACACCGGAAAGGTATCCACTGACCACCGGGTACGGAATATATTTGATGAAGCGACCGCCTTTGGCGACGCCATAAATCACCTGCAGCACCGCTGAGATCAACGCGGTCAATGCCAGCAGGCCGGGGATACGCGACGGTTCCACGCCCTTGCTCACGAGTTCCGTGGCCAGTCCGGCCAGGATGGCGGCTGCAGGCGCGCACGGGGCGGTGATCAAAGCGGGTGTGCGGCCAAACAGCGGCGCCACGAGCCCAAGCGCCGCCGCACCCAGCATGCCGAAAAGAGCACCCTGTCCGACCAAACCCGGGTCTATGGCGGAG
>MGYT01000032.1:121-2466 GCA_001801865.1 Gammaproteobacteria bacterium RIFCSPLOWO2_02_FULL_61_13 | reverse complement strand
CATTATGTAGCCGGAAAGCGTATGCCGGCCCGGGATTATGCATTGACCCTGAGTCCGATCGACCAGAACCTGGTGCTGGGGCGATTTGCGTCGGCCACGACTGAAGATGTGGGACGCGCAGTGGCCGCTGCGCATGAGGCCCACCGTGGGTGGCGCAACACCGCTCCCGCACACCGTTGCCACATCTTGCGGCGAGTCGCGGCGCTGATCGAGGAACGCGTCTACGATATTGCCGCGGCAGTGGCATTGGAAGTGGGCAAAAATCGCATGGAGGCGCTGGGTGAAGTCCAGGAGACTGCGGACTTTTTTTCCATTTACTGTGACGATTTCGAGCGTCAGCAGGGTTTTGATCACATGCTTCCGGATGATCCCCTGCCTGCTTTCCGCAGTCACAATCGTTCCGTTATGAAACCCTATGGCGTATGGGCAGTCATCACGCCTTTTAATTATCCTTTTGCCCTTGCTGGGGGACCCGTGGCGGCGGCGTTGGTGACGGGTAACACGGTGGTGTTGAAGGGTTCCGAAGAAACACCATGGGCCGGCCACCTGCTCGCCGATTGTCTGCATGATGCCGGTGTGCCGCCCGGGGTGTTCAATCATCTTTGCGGCCCCGGGGAAACCGTGGGTGCGGCGTTGGCCGGGCACCCGCAGGTGGGCGGAATTACGTTCACCGGCTCGCGCGAAGTGGGTGTGGAGTTACTGTCGCGTTGCATTGCCGGGGCGCATGCATGCCCGTGCATCGCCGAAATGGGTGGCAAGAATGCGGTGATCGTGGCAGCCGGGGCTGATCTGGACCGCGCCGCCACCGGCATCACACGTTCGGCGTTTGGCATGGGCGGTCAGAAATGCTCGGCATTGTCCCGTGTATACGTGGATGCCAGCGTGGCGAACGCACTGGTGCAGAAAATTGTCGCGCAGGTAAGCGCCATTTCCATCGGCGATCCCACCGACCGTAAGCACTGGCTCGGTCCGGTAATCAGTGCGCAGGCACGGGATAACTATCAACGGTATATTGCAGAATTGCAGAGCGCCGGTGCCAGGCTGCATTGCGGTGGACGGGTGTTGACGGATGGCGCATTGTCGCGCGGGTTTTACTGCGCGCCAACAGTGGCGGAAGTGGACCTGGCACACCGTTTGTGGGGCCGTGAAATGTTCGTTCCCATCGTGCTGCTGGCCCGCGTGCCGGATAAGGAGTCCGGCATGTCCCTGGCGAATGGGTTACCGTTTGGATTGACCGCCGGTTTTTATGGGGCGGAGGCGGACATCCCGTGGTTCCTGGAAAATATCGAAGCCGGTGTCACCTATGTGAACCGTCCCCAGGGCGCGACCACCGGGGCGTGGCCCGGTTACCAGCCCTTTGGCGGCTGGAAGGGTTCCGGCAGCACCGGCAAGGCAATCGCATCGTTTTATTATCTTGCTCAATATTTGCGCGAGCAGTCACAAACTGTCGTGGAGTAGACCGCTATGAAATCACGCCGAGTGCAAACAGAATTACCCGGCCCGAACGCAAGGGCGATAATCGAACGGGATGCGCGCGTGGTTGCGTCCTGTTATGTGCGCGATTATCCGTTCGTCATGAGCCATGGCAGGGGCGCGGAAGCATGGGATGCGGATGGCAACTGTTTCATTGACTTCATGGCAGGTATTGCTGTGTGCTCCACCGGGCACAGTCATCCGGACGTGGTGGCCGCGATTAGCGCGGCGGCGGGGGAGTTTCTGCACATCTCCTCGGACTACTGGCATGAACGACAGGTGCGTCTGGCAGAATTCATGGATCGCATCGCCCCGTTTGGCGAGCCGGCCATGACCTTCTTCTGCAATTCCGGCACCGAGGCAGTGGAGGGCGCGCTGAAAATCGCGCGCAGGATCACCGGCCGGCCGCGCTTCATCGGATTCCTGGGTGGATTTCACGGGCGCAGCATGGGGTCGCTCTCCTTCACGTCCAGCAAGTACACGCAGCAGGCGGGGTTCTTCCCGACCATGCCCGGTGTCACACACGTTCCATACCCCAATAACTATCGCCCGTTGTTCGCCGGCGCCGATCAGGGCCAGGCGGTACTGGAATACATGGAGCAGTTGTTTCGCCAAAACGTGCCGGCCAAGGAGGTCGCCGCAGTCCTGGTGGAACCCATCCAGGGGGAGGGCGGATACCTGGTGCCGCCGGACAGCTTTCTGCCCGGACTGCGCGCGTTGTGTGATCGGCACGGGATCCTGTTGATTGCCGATGAAGTGCAGTCCGGTGCGGGACGCACCGGACGCTGGTTCGCCTGCGAGCACTGGGGTGTGCGACCGGACATCCTGACGCTGGCAAAAGGGGTTGGCTCCGGCATGCCCATCGGCTTGAT
>MGYT01000032.1:0-85 GCA_001801865.1 Gammaproteobacteria bacterium RIFCSPLOWO2_02_FULL_61_13 | reverse complement strand
CGGGAGTCACGGCAATACGTTCGGCGGCAATCCGGTGTGCTGCGCGGCAGCACTCAAGACGCTGGAACTGATTGAAGGACAATAT
>MGYT01000031.1:834-8049 GCA_001801865.1 Gammaproteobacteria bacterium RIFCSPLOWO2_02_FULL_61_13 | reverse complement strand
AGGAACTCTCCGCCGGGCACGGCGCGGAGTTTTGCAGAAGCTTCTGTGGCCGGCGCCGGTCACGGCAATCGCTATGCGGCTTGACAATAGTAACGTATACGTTACTATTGGATGATGCAGGTTCGGGAATACATCAGGGAAGATGGTTCCGTCCCCTTCAATACCTGGTTCGACGGACTTGATCACCAAGCCGCCGCAAAGGTAGCCGTCGCACTCGTGCGCTTGGAGAACGGGAACACTTCCAACATCAAGTGGTTCTCCGGCTTGGGCGAGTACCGGATTGATTGGGGTCCTGGGTACCGGATCTACCTGCTCAAGGAAGGCGACCAACTCATCGTCTTGTTGGGAGGCGGCACCAAGAAGCAGCAACAAAGAGACATAGAGAAGGCAAAGCAACTGTTAAAGGAATACAAATCCCGGAAATAACCCCATGGCACTCACACGAGACTACAAGGATTCCATTCGGAATCGTTCTGAAAGCGACCCCAAGTTCGCCGCATCCTTGATGAAGGAGGCATTGACGGCATTCATTTCCGGCGAGCCCGAAACTGCCAGGGTCATACTTCGAGAGTTGGTCAATTCAACCATTGGATTCGAACTGCTTTCCGCAGAACTCGACAAACCTAGCAAGAGCGTGCACAGGATGCTTTCAGCCCGCGGAAATCCAACAATGGATAATCTGACAAACATATTTGTAGCGTTGCAGAAGGAACTCGACACTGACGTCCAGATCATACTTGCGCCTCATAACATATCGCCAAAGGCGGACAGCGCCAGGCGCCGCCGCTTGGCTTAATCATTACCCCACCGTTGTCGGCGCCAGGCTCGTTTCGGACTTGTAGATGCGAAATCCCCGCGCCAGGTAATTGGGTAATGCGCCTGCATGGTCCCGGGATGAGGTGTGTACCCAGACCCGCTTTGCGCCATTGGCCCAGGCCCGGCGAATCGCGGCGGTGAGCAGCAGTCCACCCAGGCCGCGGCCGATGGCGGAGGGGAGCAGGCCGAAGTAGGCCAGTTCCGTGGAACCGTCTTTGCCGGCATCCAGTTCAAAATAGCCGGCGAGGTTGCCGCCGGACTCTCCCACCCAGAATTCGATATCCGGGCGTTGGTAATACTCCAGCCACTGCCGGTCGCTCCAGACGAGCCGATCAATCCAGAGATAGTCATTGCCGACTTCCTGGTACAGCCGGCGGCCGGTGGCAAATTCAGAAGCGGGCAACCGCCGGACGGTCAACATACCGGGGTCCGCGCGCGACGGGCGCAACTCGCCGGGTGACAACATCTCGAGGTAAGTCGTTGTCTCGGGTGCGAGGGCCGGTACTGAGGAATTCCCTTCAACGGTCATCAGGTTCTTTCCTTGCCTTTTGTCGGGTGGATTCTACACAATCACGCCCTCTTCAAACCCGGACGGCGTTGTGACCATGGCAAAGCAGGACGTGATCATCATTGGTGGCGGACACAACGGTCTCGTTTGCGCCTGTTATCTTGCCGCGGCCGGTCTCAAGGTGAAGGTGCTGGAACGCCGCCCGGTGGCGGGCGGCGCCGCGGTCACCGAGGAATTCCACCCAGGCTTTCGTAATTCCGTGGCCGCCTATACGGTGAGCCTGCTCAACCCCAACGTCATTCACGATCTGAACCTGGAACGGCACGGCCTGCGCGTGTTGCTGCGGCCCTATTCCAATTTCCTGCCGCTGCCAGGCAACAATTACCTGCGCACCGGCGCGACGCTGGAGGAAACCCGGCAGCAATTTGCGCGACTGTCGGCCCGCGATGCGGAGCGCCTGCCGGCCTATTACACCATGCTGGACAAGGTCGCCGATGTCTTGAAGGCCATGATCCTGGAGACGCCGCCGAACCTGGGCGGCGGATTGAAGGACCTATGGCAGGGCATCAAGGTCAGCAACCGGTTGCGCCATCTCACCATGGCCGAGCGGCGTGATGTCATGGACCTGTTCACCAAGAGTGCCGGGGATCTGCTGGACGACTGGTTCGAGCACGATGCCATCAAGGCCGTTTTCGGTTTCGATTCCATCGTCGGCAATTTCGCCAGTCCCTACACGCCGGGTTCCGGCTATGTGTTGCTGCACCATGTGTTCGGCGAGGTCAACGGCAAGGCCGGGCAATGGGGCCATGCCATCGGCGGCATGGGGGCCATTACCCAGGCCATGGCTGCCGAGGCTCGCGCCCGAGGCGTGGACATTCAACTGGATGCCGCCGTGAGCAAGGTTCGCACGCGTGATGGGCGCGTCACCGGCGTCGTGCTGGCAAACGGCGATGAGCTTGAGGCCGATTGCGTGGCGGCCAACGTGAATCCGAAATTGCTTTTCCTGGATCTCATGGAGCCGGAGCAGCTCGATCCGGATTTCCTGGCGCGCATGCGGCGATTCAAATGCGGTTCGGGAACGTTCCGCATGAACGTGGCGCTCTCGGCGTTGCCCCGGTTCACCACGACGCCTGCGGCCGAGGGCGATCAGTATCTGCAATCGGGCATCATCATCGGGCCGTCGCTGCACTACATGGAACAGGCCTACTTCGATGCCCGCAGCTCCGGCTGGGCAAGGCAGCCCATCGTGGAAATGCTCATTCCCAGCATCATGGATGATTCCCTCGCCCCGCCCGGCATGCACGTGGCGAGCCTGTTCTGCCAGCACTTCAATCCCGAACTGCCCGACGGCCGCAGTTGGGATGCGGTGCGCGAGCAGGTGGCGGACCTGGTCATTGATACCGTGGATGCCCACGCGCCGGGATTCAAACAATGCGTGCTGGGGCGCATGATTTTGTCGCCGCTGGACCTGGAACGGAAATTCGGTCTCATCGGCGGCGATATCTTCCATGGGGCGCTGAGTCTCGATCAGCTTTACAGCGCGCGGCCGGTGCTGGGTCATGGCAGTTATCGCGGGCCGGTACGCGGACTCTACATGTGCGGTTCAGGCACCCATCCGGGCGGCGGTGTCACCGGTGCGCCGGGGCACAACGCGGCGCGCGAGATAATCTCGGACTTGCGCGGGGTGCGCTTCTGACAAGGATCCGGCCGCTGCCGGGTTTGGTGGGGGCGGGTACCCGGGCGTTAGGAGGTCATGCTTGAAGCTAATCGTTCAACATGTGGAGGAGTGCCGCAGGACCCGCCCCCCGGTTATGGAACCAGCAATTCCCGGGCCACTTTTGTTTTCCTTTGATATCAACGAGTTGGCAATCAAGAATAAAATCCGCTCGATCAGTTTTGGGGCGAAGGGGTTTGCCGTTGCCCCGTTTCGGTGAGAATCATCCCATGATCCGATCTGCCCGATGTCTGCTGGCGGCCGCTTTTTTATGCACGGCGGCGCCTGTGCCTGCCGAATCCCCGCCGCCGGAATCCTGGACCTTCACGCTGCATTATGAAAACGACCTGTTCGCGAATACGGATCGCTTCTATACCAACGGCATCAAACTGAGTTGGGTGTCGCCGGATATGAAGTGGTTTCAGGACCTGGAGTTTCTGCGCCAGGAGCATCTGCCCGCGCGGCTGGGTAATGGTTTTATCAACCTGTTGCCATGGAGTTCAGATCAAAGCCGGCAACGGAATCTTTCCCTGTCCGTGGGGCAGTTGATGTTCACACCCCGGGACATCGAGCGCACGGACCTGATCCGCGATGATCGGCCCTACGCGGGCTGGCTCTACGGCAGCGCGGCGTTCCACAGCAAGACCTACCGCCGTCTCGACACTTTTGAATTACAGGCGGGACTCACGGGCCCCTGGTCGCTGGCGCACGAGGCCCAGGACCTGGTGCATGACATCCGCGGCATCGACAAGGCAAAAGGCTGGCGCAATCAGATCGACACCGAGCTGGGCGTGGCGCTGGTTTACGACCGCAAATTGCGCGTGCTGCCACGCCAGGACTTCATTGAGCAATGGGGCGTGGATGCGATTTTTCATTTTGGCGGCGCCGCCGGGACCGTGTTTACCCATGCCGGTGCCGGCATGGAGGCGCGCCTGGGCTGGAATCTGCCCACCGACTTCGGCACCGGGGTCATCCGTCCAGCCGGCGAGATCAACATGCCCACCGATACACGGGATCCGCGTTACCAGGAGCAGGGCGGCGACATGAGTGCCTACCTGTCCGCTTCAGTCGGTGGCCGCTGGGTGTTGCGTGACATATTTCTTGACGGCAACACGTTCGAGGACAGCCATGACGTGGACAAGGAACCACTGGTGGGCGACATGGTGCTGGCCGCCAGCGTCATCTGGCAGCGCTTCAAGTTCTCTTACTCCCACGTGCTGCGCAGCCACGAATTCGAGGGTCAGCGTGGCACGCAACAGTTTGGGTCGCTGAGCCTGTCATTTACCTACTGAGACCGGGTGGTGCGCAATGGTCGCGCCGGGGCCGTGGTATTTTGATAATATATTAGTTGTTGCGCACAGTCACACGAAGCGGAGGGCAAGCATGAAGTCGACACTACCAGGGAAGAAGAAGCGCAAGCCGGGCGTGCGCCGGAGCCTCGCGGACGAGGCCTATCACGCTATCGAGGAACGCATCGTCACGCTGCAACTTACGCCTGGCGCCTTGTTGTCCGAACAGCAACTGGCCAAGGAATTGTCTGTGGGCCGGAGCCCGGTGCGTGAGGCAATCCAGCGCCTGGCCCATGAAAAGCTGGTGCTGGTGCTGCCGCGGCGCGGCATCCTGGTGTCGGACAACAACCTCAGCACCCATCGCCGGTTGCTGGAGGCGCGGCGCGAATTCGAGCGACTGTTGGTGCGGTTGGCGTGCAGGTCGGCGACGGATGCGCAGATCGCCGATTTCATCCGCATGGCCGCAGAATTCCGGCGCCAGGCCGGGGACAACGATGTGCGTGGTTTCCTGCGCACGGACTTTGAGTTCAATGAAATGCTTTCGGCCAGCGCAGACAATGAATTCGCCGTGAAGGCCATTCAACTGACGCGCGGGCTGTCACGGCGCTTCTGGTACAAGTACTACAAGAATGCCGACCTGGGGAAATGCGCGCAGTTGCACGCGAATCTGGCACACGCCATCGGGCAACGGCAAAGCGCGGCCGCGGAGCAGGCGCTCGACCTGCTCATCGATTACATGGAAGAGTTCACCAAGGCCGTATTCGACGCTAATTAAAGAAAAAAGAAGAAAGAAAGAAAAAGGGGTCAGGTTTATTTTTCGCGGAACATGCGAAAAATAAACCTGACCCCTTTTTCCGACCCTTTTTCTTTCTTTATTCGATCCAGATTCCGCGCTTATTCAATTCATCCCGGCCCCGGCGCTGCGCCGCGTGCCGGTCTGCGTGCAGTTTGTCTGCGCTGTCATGCAGCAGGTTCTTCTGATAAACGGGCTTTTGGTAGATGAGCGAGTAGATCTCCGACTTGATCTCTTTCAGCCATCCACCGATACCAGACTGTTGCCGGTAGTGCCGCAGCGCGCCGATATCGATCACACCGCTGGTGTAGGCATTGGTCCCGCCTTTATGGCTGGCGATGATCTCCCCCTTGTAATTGATCATCATGGACTTGCCGCCGGGGAGGTCGATGGGGGGCGACGTGGGCGCTCCTATGACACACGGGCCCAGGTTCGGCGCCACCACGTAGCAGGTGTTGTCCAGCGCGCGGGCCCGGTTCTGGATCTCCCAGGCCCCGCGACCGACCCAGGGCTCGGCATAACTGCAACGATAAATGATCTCGGCACCGTTCATGGCCAGCGCGCGCGCTGTCTCCGGGAAGCTCCCTTCATAGCAAACCAGAGTGCCGATGCGGCCGATATCGGTGTCCGTCACCGGGAAGAATGAATTGAGGGAATTCCCGTAGGCCTCCACCCATTTGTCGTAGATGTCGTGGGGCGTGGTGGAGGGCTCCTTGTAGTAGACCTGGTGCTTGGCGGCCTTGTGTATCACCTCGCCATTCGGGTCGATGACGAATGCCCAGTTGAAATAGTAGCCCTTTATCTTGTTATCCGTGCCGCGCGCCTGGCAGACGATATAGGTGTTGTATTGCCTGGCCTTGCGGGCGAGGACCTCGATTTCCGGCCCTGGGATGTCGATGGCGATAGTCTTCAGGTAGTCGCTGTGCTTCATGTCGAAGATCTCGTCGGCGAAGCCCTGCAGCACCCCCTCGGGGATGGCGATGAGCCGCACCGGCAATTCCGTCTCCGCCATCCAGATGGCGATGTCGATGAGCAACGAGACGTTTTCGATGTTTTCCATGATCTCAGTCCGGCTGCGGACATTCTTGAATGCCGGTTGCAGCACGAGGGCGCAGTAGGGAGCGGGTGCTTTGGTCATGACAATGCCTCCTGGTTTGATACTTGTTCTGGAATCGATCGCATCAAAGCGTTGCGCCCGGTGCATGCCCGTGGGTGGAGCCGGCAACCGCATTGAGTATTTAATATATTAGTAATATATTACAGCGCTTCTGCCTGCCGCGCCATGCCGTCATGATTGCAAGAATTGCACTCGTTCTCGCCGCCCTATTCTGGGCGGGCAATTTCGCCGTGGGCCGGGTGATCGCAGATCAGATCGCGCCGGTCACATTGAGTTTCCTGCGCTGGGTCGTGGCGCTGTGCGTGCTGCTGCCATTTGCAATTTCACGCCGGGCCGACGCCGTCCGGCTGCTGCGGCAACATTTCCGCTGGTTTTTTGTATTGTCCCTGTGTGCGGCCGTTTATCACGCCATCCTCGTCTATACGGCGCTGGAACACACGACCGCCACCAATGTGGCCCTGATCATGGCCGGAACGCCGGCCATGGCGCTGTTGATATCCGCCCTGGTGCACGGCGAGCGTTATGGACTGTTTCGCATCGGCGTGGTCAGCCTGAGTTTTGCCGGAATCGTCGTGCTGGTGTGGCAGCGCCTGTCAATGCCTAACGCCGGGGACCTGCTTAGCTGCGTCGCCATGACGGCGTGGGCCTACTACAACGTGTCGCTGCGCGACAGCCCGGTGAACATTGATGGCATCACGCTGACATCGATCATTGCGGTCATCGGCCTGGTGATCATGACCCCGCTGCTGGCGGTGGAAGTGGCGTTCAGGGGCATCTCAACGATGTCCGGGCCAGTCATGCTCGGAGTGCTTTATGTCGGCGTATTTGCCTCGGGGGTGGCCTACCTGCTGTGGAACCGGGGCGTGGTGGAAATGGGCGCCATCCATGCCGCGCAGTTCATGAACCTGGTGCCACTGTTCGGCGTGTTGATCGGCACCTTCATGCTCGGCGAACCCTTCACGCTGCGCCATGGCGTGG
>MGYT01000031.1:0-740 GCA_001801865.1 Gammaproteobacteria bacterium RIFCSPLOWO2_02_FULL_61_13 | reverse complement strand
TAAACCTGACCCCTTTTCCTGAATGCCGCTCAGGGCATGCCGTTTGCTTCCCAGATCGGACCGATCTTCTTGCGCGCTTTGACGCGATCACACAACGCCTTGACGTTGGGGTATTTCGCGTAGAAGGCCGGTAGGTCCGGATTCCAGATGGACAACATCGCGGCATAAATGTCGGCGCCGGAGAATTTCCTGCCCAACAGCCAGGGGCCTTTGCCCAGCGCCTTGGCGAGAATTGCCCACTCTCGATCCAGCGCAGCGACGGCGGCAGCCTTTATCCCGTCCGCCGCATTCGGGTCGGTGGAGTACCGCTCGGAATAATACAGGCGCAAATCGCTGGGGTAGATGTTCGCCGACAGGAAGGTCATCCAGCGCAGGTACGCCGCCCGGTCCTTTGCCTTGCGTGCCGGCGCCAATCCGCCCTTGGAGTGGCGGTCACCCAGGTAGATCATGATGGCCGCGGATTCGGTCATCGCGGACTTGTCCGGCAGGACCATGGTGGGTACCTGTCCCAGTGGATTCAGCTTCAGCAGTCCGGCGTGGGGCTTGCCGTCGGCGCCTGGTTTGGCGTCGATGAATTTGTACTCCTGCCCGGTCTCCGCCAGTATTGCCTCGACCGCAAATGATCCTGAACCTTTGCGCCCATACAGTGTGTACATGTGAACGTGCTCCCGGTTGCAGTGGGGTGGAATGAATAGTACCGCGCATCCGCGCCGGACTCACGCCTCCAGTTCTGCCGGCGC
>MGYT01000030.1:10209-15229 GCA_001801865.1 Gammaproteobacteria bacterium RIFCSPLOWO2_02_FULL_61_13 | reverse complement strand
CATGTGTTACCTATCTCCCCGGTCCATACAGCGAGAGAGGGACAGGGAGACGGGGCGCGGCATTCAACCGGAACCCTTCAACCTGTCATGCATGTTGTTTTTTTTGAAATTCAAATCCGGATTGAGTTCCTGGATCTCGAAGGAGATGCCCAGCGGGCGGCGCTGGAAAATCGGCTCCAGCGTTGCGCACAGGCTCGTGAACAGCTTCTCCCCCACCGCCTTGCGCACTTCCAGCGTGCGGCCGTGGCCCATCTTCATGGACAGATGCACAAAGGCATTGTCCGGGTTGCCATCAGCAATCAGGTAATCGTCGCAGCGCACGGCCCGGAAACGGATGCCGCCCACCGGGAACACGCCCGTTTCCACCGCAGTGGCGTGCAATGCGCGGAACAACGATGGCACGTCCAGTTTGCCGGCCAGGTTGCCTGAGTATTCGAGGATAAAATGCGCCATGTGAATGACTATCGCAGTGGAAAGATGGCGTTGAGCTGACCGGTGCCCGAACTGGGGAACAATTCCGTGATGATTTCCGCCTTGCCCGCGTATTCGTCCCAGCCCAGCATCCCGAGCAGCATCGCGGTGTCGTGCATGCCGCCCTCCCCGATGCAGCGTACCGCGTACTCGGGAAGCATCGCGGTAAAGTCCTTCCAGTTGCCCTCCCTCCACAGATCCACGACACGCAGGTCCACCTGGCGGAAGAACTCGTCGCTATATTGAAAAATGCGATCACCGGCGCCGGTATTGTCGTTAAAGCGATGGGACATGGAGCCCGAGGCCAGCACCGCGACCTTGTTGCTGCTCTTCTCGATGGCCTCCCTGACCGCTGCGCCAAATACGCGCGAGTCCTCCAGCCGATGCCAGGCGCACCACGCCGCCACGGAAACCACCTTGAAATGCTGATCCGAATTCATGTAGCGGCACGGCACCAGTGTCCCATACTCAAGGCCGAGGCTCTCCACCTGGTGCGCCCGCGTGCCGATGCCGCGCCGGTTGGCGCATTCGGCGATCAACTCGCCCAGTTCCGGGTTGCCCGGATATTCGTATGCCATGTCTTTGATGAAATGCGGCAACTCGTTGCTGCTGTAAAGGCCCTTGAAATGCCGGTAGCAGTTGAGGTGATAGCCGCTGTTGACGAGCCAGTGCACATCGAACACCAGCAGCGTATCCGCCCCGGCGGCCCGCGCGCGACGGCTGATCTCCTTGTGGCCCTCGATGGCGTCCGCCCGGCTGCCGTGGTGGGGACCCGGCAATTCTGACAGATACATGGATGGCACATGCGTCACTTTTGCCGCCAGGACTATTTCACCCATGGGTCGCCTCCTCGATGTCTGTACCTGTTGCGGCACGGTACGGCCGTCTCCCACTCCGATCCCATGTCGTCGGGCACGCCGGCAAGTACGTCCATGTAGGCTCGGGTTCGGCCATCCCTGGCCTCACACGTCCCGCGAAACAGGAACCCTCGCGTCGGACTGCCGGACACGCCTGGGCGGGCGGCGGCTCCGTCAGATCAGCGGAACTATCATCAACGCGACGATATTGATGATCTTGATGAGCGGGTTCACCGCCGGGCCCGCGGTGTCCTTGTAAGGGTCGCCCACGGTATCGCCGGTGACCGCGGCCTTGTGGGCCTCGGAACCCTTGCCACCGAAGTTGCCGTCCTCGATGTATTTCTTGGCGTTATCCCAGGCGCCACCCCCGGTGGTCATGGATATGGCCACGAACAGGCCGGTCACTATGGTGCCAATCAGGAGGCCACCCAGCGCTTCCGCTCCCAGAAAATAACCGACCAGCACCGGGACCAGCACCGGCAACAACGACGGCACGATCATTTCCTTGATCGCCGCCTGGGTCAGCAGGTCCACGGCGCGTGAATAGTCGGGTTTCGCTGTTCCCTCCATGATGCCGGGGATCTCCTTGAACTGGCGCCGCACCTCCACCACTACTGAAGCGGCGGCGCGACCCACGGCTTCCATGGCCATCGCGCCGAACAGATAAGGAATAAGACCGCCCAGGAACAGGCCGATGATCACCATGTGGCTGGACAGATCGAACGTCACCACCTTTCCCATTGCCGCAAGGTTATGGGTGTAATCCGCAAACAGCACCAACGCGGCGAGACCGGCGGAGCCAATGGCATAGCCCTTGGTCACGGCCTTCGTGGTGTTGCCCACCGCGTCCAGCGGGTCGGTAATGCGGCGCACTTCCGGCGGGAGATGCGCCATTTCCGCGATGCCGCCGGCGTTGTCGGTGATGGGGCCATAGGCATCCAGCGCCACGATCATGCCGGTCATGGACAACATGGAAGTGGCGGCAATGGCGATGCCATACAGTCCGCCGAATTCAGAGGCGCCCCAGATGGACATGCACACCGCAAGCACCGGCGCCGTGGTGGCCTTCATGGAAACACCCAGGCCGGCGATGATGTTGGTGGCGTGGCCGGTGGTGGACGCGGCAGCCACATGGCGGACCGGCGCATATTCCGTTGCGGTGTAGTACTCGGTGATGACGACCATGGCGGCCGTCAGCGCGAGGCCGATCAGGGAGCAATAAAACATGTTCATGGCGTTGGCGCCCATCATGTCCCGGGTGATGAAGTAAAACGCCACCGCGGCCAGCACGCCGGACACGATCACGCCCTTGTAAAGCGCGTTCATGATCTTGCCGCCCTCCTTCGCGCTGACGAAGAAGGTGCCGACGATGGAGGCAATGATGGAGGCGCCGCCCAGGGCGAGCGGGTACATCACGCCGTTGGCGCCGACGGATTCCGCCATCAGGCCGCCCAACAGCATGGTGGCGATCAGCGTCACGGCATAGGTCTCAAACAGATCCGCGGCCATGCCGGCGCAATCACCGACATTGTCACCGACGTTATCCGCGATCACGGCCGGATT
This sequence comes from Gammaproteobacteria bacterium RIFCSPLOWO2_02_FULL_61_13, assembly GCA_001801865.1. GTDB lineage: Bacteria > Pseudomonadota > Gammaproteobacteria > Eutrophobiales > Eutrophobiaceae > 2-02-FULL-61-13. Next base: position 12,338 of record MGYT01000030.1, on the reverse strand, counting down.
GCGCGGGTCGTCCTCGGGGATGCCGGCCTCGACCTTGCCGACCAGATCCGCGCCCACGTCAGCGCCCTTGGTGAAGATACCGCCGCCGAGCCGGGCGAAGATTGAAATCAGGGAACTGCCAAAGGCAAGCCCCACCAGGGCATGCAGCGCCGGGCCCGTCTCCATTCCCAGCTTGAGCAGGATGCCGAAATAACCGGCCACACCCAGCAAGCCCAGACCCACCACCAGCATGCCGGTGATGGCGCCGCCGCGGAAGGCCACGGCCAGAGCTGCGTTCAGTCCACTGCGCGCAGCCTCGGCGGTGCGCAGGTTGGAACGCACGGAAACATTCATGCCGATGTAGCCGGCCAGACCGGAAAGCACGGCGCCAATGACAAAACCCACCGCAGTCTGCCAGCCCAGTGCCCAGGCAATGACAACGGCGAGCACGACGCCCACGACGCTGATGGTCGTGTATTGGCGGTTGAGATAGGCGCGCGCGCCCTGCTGTATGGCGGCAGCGATTTCCTGCATGCGCGCGTTGCCCTGTGGCTGCTTCAAAACCCACAGCACGGACCAGATGCCGTAAACGATGGCGGCCAGGGAACAGGCGAGGGCAAAGGTTAGTGCTGACATGGTGATTTCCCCAAATGCAAGCAGTTGAATTGTTTGAAAAAACAGGGACTCTGCGGTCCCGCGGATGGAAAAGCGGGCAGATTTTACTTACCACCTCGGAGAAAAACCAGTTATTTGCCGCGGGTCCGGCCACACATCGGCAGATTGCCATAATTTCGCCCGCAGAATTCCAGTGTGGTCCTGCAGTCTGTGGCCGCACACCGACTACGCGGAGACTCTGACATGCGTGATTCCCTGGCCATGAAAACTGGAATGCTTGGACTGCTGGCGCTGATGCTGTTGATCCCGCTGGCAATGATCCGTGGCAAGATCGCCGAGCGTCAGAATTATCAGGAGACGGTCCGGCGGGAGGTGGCCGGGAGCTGGAGCGGTGCGCAAACCGTGCTGGCGCCGATCCTGGTGCAGCCCTATGTCATCGAGGTCAGGCGCGAGACGGGCTCGGGCACGCAGCGCGCATATACCACCGACGCAGAGCAACGGATCAGAATCCTCGCTCCTGAAAGTCTCGGTCTCACTGCCGTGCTGGAGTCCCGGCGCCGGCACAAGGGCATCTACAGCGTACCGGTGTATGACGCCGTCCTGAAAATACACGGGCGTGTCGATATGCAGGAACTTCAGGCCATGCGGCTGGATTTGTCACAACAACCCGGATTCCAGTCCCTGGGCAAACCCTTTCTGTCCCTGGCCGTGTCTGATCAACGCGGGATCAGCATCACGCCCAAGCTCGCATTCAATGACCTGGCATTGTCGATCCTGCCCGGCAGCGGGATCCCCGGGTGGCCGGCGGGGATCCGCGCCGAGGTGCCGGCGCCGGGGAAAGCCAGCCTGCCGCTTTCCATGGCGCAATCCGATCGCTTCACCGCAACCGTAGGTGTACGGGGCACGGAATCGCTGTTGCTGGTTCCGGCCGCCCGCGCTGCAACGATTTCACTCTCATCAAAGTGGCCGCACCCGGAATTCATTGGCGCCTTTCTTCCCGCATCCAGACGTGTCGATCGATCGGGGTTTACCGCAGAATGGTCTGTCAATGAATTCAACAGCAGGGTGGCCGAACGCGTCGGGGCATGTGAATCGCGCAGTTGCGGGGACTTGCAGGGCGCGGGACTGGGCGTACGCATGTTCGAGGCGGTCAATATTTATCTGCTCGCCGAACGCGCCAGCAAATACGGCATTCTCTTCATCGGCCTCAGCTTTGCCGCCTTCTTTGCCATGGAGATGACGCGGAAGTTGCGCATTCATCCCATCCAGTACGCCTTCGCCGGACTGGCACTGGCTTTGTTCTTCCTGCTGCTCATTGCCCTGAGTGAACATATCAGGTTTGGCGCCGCCTATTGCATCGCCGCTGCCAGTTGCATTGCGCTGCTCGGACTCTACCTGCGCCACGCGCTACGTGGCCGCCGCGGGGCGGCGGGATTCAGTACCGCCCTGTCCGCGATCTACGCGCTGCTATATGTGACCATGCAAGCGGAAGACTATGCCTTTCTGATGGGATCGATACTGACCTTTGCCGCCCT
>MGYT01000030.1:0-10199 GCA_001801865.1 Gammaproteobacteria bacterium RIFCSPLOWO2_02_FULL_61_13 | reverse complement strand
ATGACGGCGACCCGCAACATCGACTGGTATCAGTTGCAACCCGCGACCGCGGCCCGCTAACAGCCGGTTTGCCGGGGACTACTTTGTCTTCAGCCACGGAGGCAGCTTTTTTGGCACGGCCTCATTGCGCAACTGCACATAGCAAGGCATGCCATCCCGGTACGGCGGGTAATCCTCGCCCTGTATGAGCGGGGCAAGGTACCGGCGGCACGCAGGCGTGATGCCGAAGCCGTCCCCGGTGATGAAGTCGCGTGGCATCATCTTTTCGACGTTGGCCACCTCCGCCAGCGGCGCTTCTCCAATCTCCCAGCGATAGGGTTCATCGCTGGTACGCACGATGGTGACCATGATGGCGCTCTTGCCCTGCAACGCCTTCTCGACCGCTGCCTGGCCCACCGCATAGGACTGCTCCACATCCGTTTTCGAGGCAATGTGGCGCGCGGCCCGCTGCAGGTAGTCGGCCACGGCCCAATGAAATTTGTAACCCAGCCCCTCCTTGATCAGGTTGGCGACCACCGGGGCCGCGCCACCCAGTTGCGCATGGCCGAAGGCATCGCGCGTACCCTGCTCCGACAGGAACTTGCCGGCCGGCCACTTGGCGCCTTCTGAAACCACCACCGTGCAGAACTCCTGCCGTTCCACATTTTCTTTCACCCGCGCCAGAAAGCGCGCCTGATCAAACTCGATCTCCGGAAACAGGATCAGCACCGGGATGTCGCCGGTCAGATCGGACGCCAGCCCGCCGGCGGCCGCAATCCAGCCGGCGTGCCGGCCCATGACCTCGATGACGAACACGCGCGTTGAAGTCCTGGCCATGGAGCGGACATCAAAGGAGGCCTCACGTGTGGACACCGCGACGTACTTGGCCACGGATCCGAAACCCGGGCAGTTGTCGGTGATGGGCAGGTCGTTGTCCACGGTCTTGGGGATATGGACGGACTGGATTGGATACCCGAGTTTTTCCGAAAGCTGTGACACCTTGTGACAGGTATCGGCGGAATCTCCGCCGCCGTTGTAGAGGAAGTAGCCGATGTCGTGGGCGCGAAATACCTCCACCAGCCGTTCAAATTCGGCCCGGTTCTGTTCCAGTCCTTTGAGCTTGTAGCGGCAGGACCCGAAGGCTCCGGCGGGTGTGTGCCGCAGGGCGGCAATGGCGGCGTCGGTCTCCTTGCTGGTGTCGATCAGGTCCTCTGCCAATGCGCCAAGGATGCCGTTACGGCCGGCATATACCTTGCCGATTCGATCCCCGTGCCGGCGCGCGGTCTCGATAACGCCGCAGGCACTGGCATTGATGACGGCGGTGACGCCGCCGGACTGGGCATAGAACGCATTCTTCAAAGTTGCCATGGTGTATCGACCCCGCTACCCGGTTGCACGGCGCCACTGCGGCGTTTGGGAACCGCCTGCAGCCAATCGGGGCGGCCCTGCGCACATGCACAATTGCGCCATAATTGTTGTGCTAGACTGCGGACCAAATCCGCGGAACTGCAAGGCCCCGCCGGCACTCCAAGATTATTGGACGCCAATCACCAGCCTGCACCATGAAACCCATCCAACTGCTGCTGTTCCTCGCCGGACTCTCCGCTGCGCCCGTGTTCGCGGAGACCACGACGCTCGACCTGCCCAGTATCGGGGACTCCACCGGCAGCATTTTCTCGCCGGAATACGAGCGCCGTCTCGGCCAGGCGTTTCTGAATCACGTCCGCAAACAGGCGGACATCATAGAGGATCCCGAGATCGAGACCTATGTGCACTCGGTCGGCTACCGGCTCGTGGCCAACAGCGACAACAACACACAGGCGTTCACCTTCTTTGTCATTAACGACCCGCTGATCAACGCCTTTGCGGCGCCCGGCGGCATCGTCGGCCTCAATGCCGGGACCATCATCAACTCCGATAGTGAAAGCGAACTGGCGGGCGTGGTGGCGCACGAAATCGCCCACGTCACGCAAAAGCACATGGCGCGCTCGGCGGAAATGCAATCCAAACTGTCGCTGCCGATGATGGCGGCGCTGCTGGGCGCGATCCTGATTGCGACACAGAACCCGGACGCCGGCATGGCCGCCATCACCGCCGTGCAGGGCGGCGCGATGCAGGCCCAGATCAATTTCACCCGGCACAATGAGGAAGAAGCCGACCGCGTCGGCCTGCAACTGCTGGAGCGGGCGAATTTCGACCCGCTGGGCATGCCGGGATTCTTTGAGAAATTACAGAAGAACAGCCGTTACTTCGCCCAGGCGCCGGAGTTCCTGCGTTCCCACCCGCTCACCACCAATCGCATCGCGGATTCCCAGGCGCGCGCCGCCGCCATTCCACGCAAGGAACGCTACGAGGTGAGCGCCTCCTATCCGCTCATTCGCGCCAAGTTGATTGCCAACGGCTTCCGTAACCCGAAGGACGCGGTGAATCATTTCCGCAGGGAATTGGAGCGGGTCGAGCACGTGGATCCGGACGGCGTGATGCGCTACGGGCTGGCGCTGGCGCTGCTGGAAGACAAGCAGTACGCGGGCGCCCGGGACCTGCTGGCCGCATTGCTGACGGAACAGGGGGAGAATGCCTCGTTTCTGCTGGCCGCGGCGGAGGTCGAGGCGCGCCAGAATCATTTCCCGGAAGCCATCAGAATTTATGAGCGCACGGAAAAGCTTTATCCCGACTACCGGCCGTTGGTGTTGAACTTCAGCCGCACGCTGCTGCAGGCGGGAAATCCGGGCCGTGCCCGGGACCTGTTGAAGAAGTACGGAAAATACGCCGAGCCCGATCTTACCTATTACGATTACCTGACCCGGGCGGAGGCCGAATCCGGCAACCCGGTGGAGGCCGGGATGGCCAATGCCGAATATTATTTCCTGTCCGGGGAGACGCGCGTGGCCATCGAGCGGCTGCGCTACATCATCACCCAGGAGAAACCGGCGCCGGATTACTACCAGATGGAAAGGATCCGGGCGCGCCTGGCATATTTCGAGCAGGAGCTCCAGATCGAGATCGATCTGAAGCTGACGGAGCGGTAACCATGCAGCGCCGCGCGCTGCTGGGAGTCTTGGCGACGGTCACGTTGCTGCTGCGCCCATTGGCGGCGCTGGCACAATGGCACCAGGAGGCATTTTCCGCAGAGCAACTGGCCGGGGCGCTGCGCGCACTGTTCGGAGATCGCGTACCGGAATCCTCCACCGCCATCACCCTGGACGTGGAACCCAGGATCGAGAATGGCGCCGTGGTTCCGGTGCAGATCAGCGTCGCTGTGGACGCTGTCACCAGCATCAGTATTTTCGCGCAGAAGAATCCAAATCCGCTGCTCGCCCGCTTCCATCTGTCGGCCCGTTGCCGCCCGATGGTGGCCACACGGGTCAAGGTCGGGGCTCCATCAGATCTGATGGTTGTCGTGGAGACCCGGGACCAGTTGCTGAGCACGCGCCGTTTTGTGGAAGTGGTCGAGGGCGGGTGCAGCTAGCTGCTGGGGATGTTTATGGGTGACTCCATCCGCATACGCACCGAGCACCATGCCGGCTGGACCACGGTGCGCAGCATCATCCGCCATCCCATGGAGACGGGTTTCCGGGTTGACCCGGAGACCGGACGCGTGGTCCCGGCGCATTACATTACCGAGGTCCTCTGCCGACATGGCGATGACGTCGTACTGCGCTGTGAATGGAGCCGGGCGGTTTCCAGGAACCCTTATCTGTCATTTGAATTTTCCGGCGCGCGGCCCGGCGACGCCTTCACGCTGGCCTGGACCGACAATCGCGGCGCGTCCGATTCCGCCACGGTCACCATCGCCTGATCTCCTGTCGCGCCGCGCGGCGCCGCTTGACCCCCGCAACAATTAAGGTCTGTCACCGTCAGGCCGGAGCGCCCTGGTAAATATGTAAAATAGCCGGAACTGCCATTTGGCATCCCGCCTGCGCGGTTCCAATTGAGGCATTGCATGCATCGCTGGTGGCATTTTCCGGCCTTGATCGTGGTGACGCTGCTGGGCGGAGCCCTGCTGGCGTGGCCTCTGCACGTCGTTCTGGATTTGGCGATGACCCCCGACTTTCAGAAGCTGCTGACCTTCGGCACGCTTGCCATCGGCATCGCGCTGGCGTTGTTTTATGTGCGCCGCACCGGTCCGCTGACGCCGGCCGTGCTCGGGTTGCGCTGGCAGGATCGCTATACCCTTGATCCCGTGGCGGGTTTTTTCTCCGGCCTGCTCATCCTGGCCGTGCTTGAAGGCAGCCTGCTGCTGCTCGACGTGCATGACGTCCAGCGCAATCGCGAATATGTGCGCATGGCCGTGCTCACGATCATAGTCCAGGCGCTGGTGCTGGGAACCGTGGTGGCGCTGGTGGAAGAGTTGTTGTTTCGCGGTGCACTGCTGACGGCGCTGCAGCGGGGTTACGGCAGGATGACGGCCATGGTCCTGAGCAGCGCCCTCTACGCGGCAGCCCATTTTCTCAAGTATCCGGACCCGCTGCCGGGCGCGGAATTGCACTGGTATACCGGAATACAGATGTTTCCGACGGCCTTGCGCTGGTTCGCAAGCCCGGGTACGCCGGAGGCCCTGCTCAGCCTGTTCCTGTTTGGTATGCTGCTCGCGCTGGTGCGGTTGCGTCGAGACAGTCTATGGCCCTGCATCGGCATGCATGCGGGGCTGGTCACTGGATACAAGATTGCCGGCTTTTGCACCGAACGGGTGCCGGACTCGGAATACGCGTACCTGCTCAGCAGCAACAGCCCGGTATTGGGCTGGTTGGCGGTAATATGGCTGGGGCTGGCGCTTTTCATCTGCCACCGGTTCTGCCCGGTCGGCAGCCACGAACTGCAGGGGAAATAGGGAATGAACAACCGAGACGCATGGTATCGCGGCTGCCGGGCGGGTCTGGCCCTGGTTGCGCTGTTGGCGGCGACCGCGTGCGATCGCAGCGGCAGTGCGGATTATTTTCCGCTGGGCGGCGAGCAGATATGGGATTACGAAATCCGCCGCTCGATAAAAGGCGAGCAGCACACCCAGCGCCTGCTGCTCACCAGCCTGCCGACCGCGAACATCGACGGCACGGAATATTTTCCGCAAGTGCGGCTGGATGGCCGCGTCGATGTATTCAGCCGCACCAGGGACGGCATTGAGCGCATCAACTTCGCCAATTCCCCGACTCTGCCGGTGCTGCCGGCGGAGTTGAAGCCCAAGGCAACCTGGAAGGCACCGGGACAAATCCTGTTTCTCGAAATAACCGGCGCGTTCCATGCCACATTCCAGGAACGCAAAAAACTTACCATTGATCTGGACTATGTCGTCGAGGCCATGGACGACACCGTTGAGGTGGCGGCAGGAAGCTTCACCAACTGCATGCGCATAAAATCCACCGGCTCCATGTTCGCCGGCGCCACCCTGAAGGAATTTCTCGGCATCAGCTTCATTCAGATCGAACAGACCGAGTGGTATGCCCCGGGCGTCGGTCTGGTGAAGCGTGTGCGCAAGGAGTCCACGACCCCGGCGGACTGGAACAACAATTTCGAGCAGGAGCTGATGGCGCTCAACTGACCTGCGTGTGCCGCGCCGGCGTTGCGCCAGGCCGGAAACCGTAGTGCACGTGCGCAACCTCGGCGCCGGCCATCCGGAACTGACGATGAGTGACGACCGCCCCGAACTGAGAAAAAAGCGCATGGGCCGCCGGCTCGGCCGCTGGCTGCTGAAACGCCTGGCCGATTTCCAGGCGCGCCGGAGCCTGGTCGGAAACGAGCCGGTGCTGGACGCAGCCGCATTTCCATTCGTTGCCCCGTTCGAGCGTGAATGGCAGGTCATTCGCGCCGAGCTTGACCGCGTGCTGGCGGAACGCGACAGGCTGCCGGCCTTTCACGAAATTTCCCCCGATCAGTACCGCATCTCGCGCGGCGACCGCTGGAAGGTGTTCATACTTTATGGATTCGGCGAGCCCAGCCCGAATAACTGCGCCCGCTGCCCGGAAACGACACGCCTGCTCCAGACCGTGCCCGGACTCCAGTCGGCCTGGTTTTCCATCCTGGCTCCGCAATACCACATCCCGCGCCATCGCGGGGTGACCAAGGGCGTGCTGCGCGTCCATCTTGGGCTCAGGGTTCCGGCGCGGCGCCACGAATGCACGATGGAGGTGGACAATACGCGCGTTGCCTGGGAGGAGGGAAAGTGCTTCGTGTTTGACGATTTTTACCAGCACGAGGTCTGGAACAATACCGACGAGGAGCGCGCCATCCTGCTGTTCGACTTCGTGCGCCCGATGACGCTCCCCGGCCGGCTGGTGAACAGCTTCCTGCTCTGGGGCGTCAGGCAATCCGCGTACTTCAAGGATGCGCGCCGCAACATGGACACCTGGGATCAACGTTTTGAGGCCGCCGTGCAGCGCGCGGAAAACATTCTCGACGAACCTGCGGCACCGCCGTGAGCCGCGTCATTCCCGGCTGGCAGTGATGTTTGTGACACTGGTCACCGGGGCATCCTCCGGGATCGGACGCAGTCTCGCGCGCCGGCTCGCCAAACAAGGGGATTTCATCGTGGCCCTGGCACGGCGCATGGACCTGCTGCAATCACTGGTGGCCGAGATTCAAGCCGCCGGCGGCCGGGCGCTGGCATTGCAGTGCGACGTGACTGACCGTGATCAGGTCCTGCGTGCCTGCGCGGAGGCGGTGCGATCCGCCGGACCCATCGACCGCCTTGTGGCCAATGCCGGCGGCGGCGAGCGCATGAAGGTGAACGACTTCAACGCCGGTGGCGTGGCGCAAATGCTTGCGGTCAATGTCACCGGTACCGCAAACTGCATCGAAGCTGTACTTCCGTCGATGCTCGCCCGCGGGCACGGACATGTTGTCATCATGGGCAGCCTCGCGGCCTGGCGCGGAATTCCCGGCGCAGCAGGGTACAGCGCGGCGAAGGCCGCCCTCGGAACGCTGGCGGAAGGACTCCGTGTGGACCTGCGCCCGCGTGGCATTGATGTGACATTGCTGCTGCCCGGCTTTGTCGCCACGCGGGAACGAAAAAGGCGCCGCCCCTTCGAGGTGCCGCTGGAAGCTGCGACGGAGCGGATGACCACGGCCATCCTGGCCCGCAGGCGCGTGTATGCATTCCCCTTTCCGCTCGTTGTTACAGCCACACTTTTACGTTGGATGCCGGATTGGCTTTATGATCGCACTGCCCAGCGGTTTTTGGGCCAGCGGTAACCCGGCATGCAGTTAAACTGCCGAGCGGCTTAATTCAATCAATCCAAGGAGAAGAGAAACATGCCAAGTCAAACGGCCAGATTTCTGGCAAGCACAGCGCTGGTAGTCGCGGTATTTGTTCTTTCAGGCGCCCGGCCCACATTTGCCGCCGACGCGCAACTTGATGCCGATGCAAAAGCCGCGTTGGAAAGCCTGTACCAATCCTCTCCCGCGGCAAAGTCCCTGGGCGAATCGGCGAAAGCCATCCTGGTATTTCCCAAAATCCTCAAGGCTGGATTCATTGTCGGTGCACAGGCTGGCGACGGCGCACTGGTGCGGGGCGGCGAAACCGATGGCTACTACAACATCGCAGCCGCCTCGTACGGGTTGCAGGCGGGCGTTCAGTCGTTCGGTTACGCCATGTTCCTGATGACGGAGAGCGCGGTCGAGTACTTGCGCACGACGAGCGGGTTTGAGCTCGGCGTCGGCCCCAGCATCGTGGTGGTGGACGCGGGCATGGCGAATACCCTCAGCACCAGCACGCTCAAGAGCGATATTTATGCATTTACATTCGGGCAGACCGGGCTGATGGCAGGACTCGGATTGCAGGGAACGAAGATCACGAAGGTCAAGAAGTAGGGTTGCGCTCAGAACGGGGAGGCGTCGGGAATGCCATGGGCGAACTGAGTCCGCGGGACAAGATAGAGGATGCTGCCGGGCTGCGGGAACACTTCGGCGATCCGCTCCGGATCGCAGTTGAGTTGATGAAGCCGCGGCTGGATGAACACCACAAGCGCTACATCCGCAACTCCCCGTTCATCTGCATCGCCGCGGCCGGCAGCGACGGACAACCGGCGCTTTCGCCCCGCGGTGACGCGCCCGGATTCGTCAAGATAATCGACGACAACACGCTGGTGATCCCGGACCGGCCCGGCAACAACAAGCTGATGACCTACGAAAAGCTGGTGCAGAATCCCAAGGTCGCGCTGCTGTTCTTTGTGCCGGACGTGAACGAGACGTTGCGCATCGAGGGCGAGGCCAAGCTGGTGCTGGATGCGGAAATCCGCGCGCTCGGCAAGGTTGGCTCGAAGCTGCCACCTGCCGCCATGGTCATCAACGTACAGCGCGTGTTCGTGCATTGCGGCAAGGCGTTGATCCGTTCGGATTTGTGGAATCCCGGCAAACATGCCGCCCCCGGCGCCGTGCCGACACTGGCCGAGATGGCCCGCGACCAGAGCATTACGCCGATCACGCTGGAGGACGCCCAGCGCCAGGTGGACATCCTGTATCGGGAGACCTTGTACTGAGCTTTGGCGGGACGCGATCGCCGGCCCTTACGCCGGAGACGCTTCGATCAGTTGCAATTCGCCCGATGTCCCGACGGTGCGCTTGTATGCAAAACCGGCGGCCGCGAAAAGTTCCTTTAGTTGCTTCCCGGTGCGCAAGCCGCCCCCCAGCAGCACCAGCATCAGCACATCAAATGACGCCCCATATAGCGATGCCGGGTCCGGATCCGCGAGCACCAGCCTGCCCTTCGGCGCAATGACGGACCTGATATTGGTCAGCAGTGTGCGCGCCTGTTCCTCCGTGCAATGGCTCAGCACCCGCTTGAGCAGGTAGAGGTCCCCGCCTGCGGGCACGGACTGCAGGAAATCCCCGCCGACAACCCGGCAGCGGCCGCCGGCCACATGATCGTGGAGGATTGCACCGGCGCCCGCGATCACCGCGGGGACGTCCAGCAGCACGCCATTCAGGCCCGGGTAATCATCGAGCAGGGCCGCGAGCAGGTGGCCCTGCCCGCCACCCACATCCACGACGCATCGGCAGCGCGAAAAATCGTACGCGTCACGCATGTCGATGATGTCCTGTTCGGAGATCTCCTGCATCGCGCCATTGAAGATCGCGGCTTCCGCGGGCAGGTTCGGCAAGGACTCATAAAATCCCTTACCGTGCAACGCGGTGAACTGACTCTCCGCGGTGTGGAGGCTGCGCCCCAGGCGCGCGACCACATGCAACACCATCTCGAGGTTGGTGAGGCGCGTGTAATTGCGCAATGAAGACGGGGATTCCGCCTGCAAATGTTTTCCTGTCGCAGTACAAATGAACTTCCCCGGCCGACTCTCCGCCACAATGCCCATCTGCACCAGCAGCCGCATCATCCGTTCCAATGCCATGGGGTCTGTGTGCGTGGCCGTCGCCAGTTGATACAGTCCCGTGGGACCGTCACGCAGCAGATCCGGGATGCGGAGTTCCGCGGCCACCCCCAGCGCCTGCGCCTGGATTGCGCCGAAGAGCATGCCGCGCAATTTTTGCGCCGGCCCTGACGCCGGAACGCGAGCACGGCGCCGCAGCGGCTTTGGTTTTGCGCCTGACGCCTTGCGTTTTGCCACGTCGCACTCTCCCCTTGAATCAACATCACCTTAACAAACCTGGGCATGCGGCATCCACCCGCGCCTGCGCCGGAACACAGCAGCGGCCCGGATTACTCATCCGCTTTATACTTCGTTGCCACCCGCAAGCAGGTTGCATCACCACAGCAAAGGAGTCGAGCCCCTATGAAAATCAAACACATCAATCCCAAAACGCTGTTCGACAGTAACCCCTATGCCTTCACCCAGGTGGTGGTCACCAAGGGCAAGCGCATGATTCATTGCTCCGGCCAGACCGCCTGTGACAAAAAGATGAATTTCGTGGGAGTCGGAGATCTGGCAGCGCAGGCCGAGTGTGCCCTTGCCAACCTGGGCCTGGCCCTGGCGGCCGCTGGCGCCGGGCCGGAGCATGTGGCGCGGATCAGGATGTACGTGGTGCAGTACAAACCCGATTACCTGCCGATCATCGGCGCGGCCATCGGCAAGTTCTTTGCCCCCCACCCGCCGCCGGCGAACACCCTGATTGGCGTGCAGTCCCTGGCGCTGCCGGAGTTTATGATTGAGATCGAGGCGACAGCGGTGATCGACTGACGTGGTCGCGCTGCACTCGGGCTGTCGACATGGAAAACCGCGGGAATTCTATTGAGGGCAGGAAAGATGGTGGGCCGTGCAGGATTTGAACCTGCG
>MGYT01000029.1:10404-19245 GCA_001801865.1 Gammaproteobacteria bacterium RIFCSPLOWO2_02_FULL_61_13 | reverse complement strand
CCGCCCTACAATATTGATCCCGGGTTGATCCAAGGTTGGATTATGACTGATTTCCTCGCCATCCTTTTCGGTGCCTGCCTGGTCAATAACCTGGTGCTGCACCACCTGCTGGCCGTGGCCCCGGCCGCCGCGCTGTCCCGCCGCATTGACGTGGCAGCAGGCTTCGGGCTGGCGGTTTCCGGGATTATTCTTGTCTCCACACCATTGGCCTGGTTGCTGGACCACCAGGTGCTGCAACCGCAGGGGCTCTCCCATCTGCGGACCCTGGCATTCCTTATATTGATCGCCGCCGTAGCCGCAACCGCCTTGCCGGTGCTGGCGCGCCTTAAGCCGCTGTGGCACAACCACCTGGCCGTGTACTTCCCGCTGGCCCTGCTGAACAGCGGCGTCCTCGGCGCCGCGCTCCTCGGCACGACCGGCGTGCATGGATTCGGCGCCGCCCTTGCCTTCGCCCTGGGAACCGGCGCGGGCTACACGCTCATCTGTGTGCTGTTCGCGGGGTTGCAGGAACGGGTTCAAACCGCCGACGTGCCGGCGGCATTCCAGGGTGTGCCACTGCAATTGCTGATCTTCGCCATCCTGTCCATGGCATTCATGGGCTTCGCGGGACTGGGAGGATCATGACCGCGTTGCTGCTTGTGTGTGCATTACTGGCCTGTGCGCTGGCGCCGATGTTCCTGCGCCCGCCCGCAGTCAGCAGCCGTGGCAGTGTTCGCCAGGCACGGTTGGTCAGCCGCATTGATTCATTGCTGCCGCAAACCCAGTGTGGGGAGTGCGGGTTTGCCGGCTGCCGGCCCTATGCCGAAGCCATTGCCGGCGGCAAAGCCGACATTTATCTGTGTCCGCCAGGCGGCCCGGTCACCGTGCGGCAGCTGGAGCAATTACTCGGCCGCAGCCCCGCGCATCCCGCTCGCGGGCCGGCAGCCACTCCGGCAACCGTGGTCGCACACATTGACGAGGACCTGTGCATCGGTTGCGTCAAATGTGTCCGCGCGTGCCCGGTGGACGCCATCCTCGGCGCCGCCGGACAGATGCATTCCATCCTCCCCGCACAGTGCACCGGTTGCGACTTGTGTGTCGCGCCCTGCCCGGTGGATTGCATCACACTGGTTCCTGCCGCCGGCAAGTCCCAGTGGCAATGGCCACGCCCGGTCTCCACCATGGCAGCGACTGCATGATCCGGGAATTGCATGCCTTCCCCGGCGGCCTGCCGCTGGCGCATTACATGGAGTGGACCTGCGGCGAGGAATCCCTGTTGCAGCCCCTGCCCGCGCGCATCGTGCTGCCGTTGCAGCAACACATCGGGTTGCCGGCGACACCCATTGTCAACATGGGTGACAAGGTGCTGAAGGGACAGAAGATCGCAGCCGCCTCCGGCTATGTCAGTGTTTCCATCCATGCCAGCACCTCCGGCACGGTGACGGACATCGGCGACCATCCGGCGCCGCATCCTGCCGGCATCACCGCGCGCTGCATTGTGATTGAGCCCGACGGAGAGGATCACTGGTATGACATCCGGCCGGTGGACGAATACACGACCGTGGATCCGCGCCGGTTGCAGGAAGTCATCCGCGATTGCGGCATCTCCGGACTGGGCGGCGCCGGCTTCCCGGCCCACGTCAAGATAAATGAAGGGGTGGAGAATGCCGTGGACACCCTGATCATCAACGGCGTTGAGTGCGAACCCTACATTACCTGCGATGACCGGTTGATCCAGGAGAAGGCCTCCTACGTGGTGGCCGGCACACGCATGATCGGGCACGCGGTGCAGGCGAAACACCGGGTCATTGCCGTGGAAAGCGACATGCCTGCGGCCTACGCGGCCCTGGCCAGGCTGGTGGGTGATGATATTGAACTGGTGCAGGTACCGGCACGCTACCCGGCCGGTGGGGAGAAACAACTTATCCAGGTGATTACGGGCAAGGAAGTCCCCTGTGGCGGACTCGCCATTCACATTGGCATCCTGGTGCAGAACGTAGCCACGGCTGCGGCGGTTTACCGGGCTGTGACCCGTGGTGAACCGGTGGTATCACGGTATGTCACCGTCGCCGGAGCGGTGCCGCGGCCGCGTAATCTGCAGGTGCTCCTCGGCACGCCAGTGACCGATTGTCTGCGCACCTGCGGGTATGAGCCGCAGCCGGGGGAACGAATCATTCTTGGCGGCCCCATGATGGGTCAGCACCTGCGTTCCACCGATGTCCCCATCACCAAGACCAGCAACTGCATCCTGGTGCAGCAGGAACCGGAACCCGCGGTGGAACTGCCGTGCATACGCTGCGGGAACTGCGCCACCGCGTGCCCCATCCGACTGCTGCCGCAGCAACTTTATTTGGATACGCGCGCCGGCAATTACGACGCGGCGCGCCAGCATCACCTGTTTGATTGCATCGAGTGCGGCTGCTGTTCCTATGTTTGCCCGAGCCATATCCCGCTGGTCCAGTATTACCGCCACGCCAAGTCCCACATTTCCGCAGAGGAGCGACGGCGCGATGGCGCCGATCACGCCCGCTCCCGCTTTGAGGCTCGCAATGACCGCCTGCGTGCCGATGCGTCGGCGGAAACCCAGCGTGAAAGCGCCGGAAACACTGCGTCCGCAAATTCCGAGTATGTGCGGGCCGCGGTGGAACGCACGCTGGCCAGGCGCCAGGCCCGCGACGCCGGCCCGGACGGAGAAACGGGATCCCATGACTGAACCCATGGTGATCAGCTCGCCCCATCGCCACGTGGGCATAACCGTGCGCGGTGTCATGGTGCGCGTGGCCGCCGCGCTGGCCCCGGGGATCCTGGTGTATCTCTGGATTTTCGGCCCCGGCGTGTTGATCCAGTGCGTGCTGGCCATGGCCACGGCAGTGGCCACGGAAGCATTAATTTTGCGTTGGCGGGGCAGACCCATACGGACCGCCCTGGGCGACGGCAGTGTCATCGTCACCGGCCTGTTGCTGGCGCTGTGCCTTTCCCCGCTGACGCCATGGTGGGTGACGCTGATGGCCACCGTGTTTGCGGTGGCCCTGGGCAAGCATGCCTTCGGCGGACTGGGACAGAATCTGTTCAACCCGGCGATGGCCGGATTCGTGTTTGTGCTGCTGTGTTTTCCCGCGCCGATGAACAAGTGGCCCGCTGTGCCCGCCGCCGGCGCGCCTGCCCCCGGCCTCATGAACTCCCTCGGCGTGATTTTTGTGCCGAAAGCGGAGGCAGTGGATGCCGTCAGCGGTGCATCGGCGCTGAATCACATGAAATCCCGGCTCGGCCTGATGGAGATGGTGTCAGAGATCCGCAGCGACCCGGTATATGGCAATTTTGGCGGCCGCGGCTGGGAATGGATCGCAATGGCCTGGCTGGCGGGGGGCGTGGCACTGCTGGTGCTCGGCGTGATCCGCTGGCATATCCCCGCAGCCTTCATCGCCGGAATGACCTGCGTCAGCGGCATCACCTGGTTGATGAATGCCGATGTTTATGCGGCGCCGGTGTTTCATCTGGCCACACCGGGCGCGATGCTGGGCGCATTTTTCATCGCCACCGATCCGGTCACCGCGGCCACGTCCGACCGCGGCCGGCTCGCTTACGGCGTGCTCATCGGGATACTGGCCGGACTGCTGCGCATCTGGGGCATTTATCCCGATGGCATCGCCTTCGCCGTCCTCATCGGCAACGCCTGTGCGCCCGTGATTGACCGTTACACCCAGCCGCGTGTGCTCGGAGTCGCAGGGTGACGGCGCCACAATCGAGGCCCAGGGTCCGCGCACTGTTGCCTGTACTGTTGGTGGCGGCGCTGGGGACACTGCTGATCAATGTTGCGCAAAGCAAGCTGGCTGATCGCATTCAAGCGGGAAAAGCACAGCGTGACATGCGTCCGGTGTTTGACGTGATGCCGCTTCAGCATGATAACGACCTGCTGGCGGACCGGATTACAATCGACGTTCTGCAGCAGGGGCTATCCGCCAACGTTTTTCGGGCGCGCCGCGCGGGCCAGCCGGTTGGCGTGGTGGTCATGCCGGTGATGGCCGGGGGTTATAACGGCAGCATCGAACTGGCCGTGGGGATTGCCTATGACGGCACCCTGACCGGTGTTCACATTCTGCGTCACCACGAGACAGCGGGGCTGGGTGACCAGGTGCATCAGCAGAAATCCGCCTGGCTGGATCAGTTTCCGGGCCGTTCATTGTCCGACACGCCGCCCGAGGCCTGGGCCGTTGCCCCGGACGGGGGTCGCTTCGATGGCATCAGTGGCGCCACCATCACGCCCCGTGGTGTAATCCGGGCCATCCACGCAGTCCTGACCCGCTACGGCGCGGACACGGACGCCTTTTACCGCTGAGGACCCAGGCCCATGGCCATTTCCCAGGCGCAGAAGCGCCGTCTCCGCGGACTCGCCCATGTCCGCAAACCGGTGGTCTGGATCGGCCAGCATGGCGTCACCGCCGGTGTGCGGCGCGAACTGGAAACGGCGCTCGCCGCCCATGAGCTGATCAAGGTCAGCGTGCGGGTGGGCGATCGGGAAAAACGTGACGCATTGGCAGCCGGGCTGGCCGTAGCATTGGGTGCGGAACTTGTACAACGCATCGGCAATGTGGTGACGCTATATCGTGCCAATGCAGACGAACCACGCCTGGCGCTGCCGGTCCGATGATTTTGCGGACGGCTCGACGCGGGTCTCAAGGCCAGGCTGACCCTGCTCCAACACGGGCATTTGAACCCGGGGCGCGTGTGTGTGAGTTTACCCGTGCCGGCAGTCAGAACCTTGTATAAAATCCATTTTCCCATGTCCAGAACCCGCCAACTTTGCCTGTCGCTCCTTTGCCTCTGGGCCTCGGCCGCAGGCGCCGCCGATGAGGACACGCCCGGGCGCGACTGGCCATTCTGTCCGGCGCCGCCCGAGTTCCCGGCGCGGCCCAGCGTCGAAGAGGAACTGGAGGCCGGCGACATCCATGTGCTGGCCGACAAGGTCAATCTCACCGACCAGGGTATTTCACACCTGGTCGGCAACGTTCAGATTACGCGCGACCAGCAGCAGGTGACCGCGGAACAGGTTGATTATGACAAGGCGGCGGACAGCGCCGACCTCACCGGAGACGTCAACTACTGGGACAATGCCGTGTATCTCCATGGCGAGTCGGGGCACCTGGAATTCGAGGACGGCACGGGCACCATCCAGGACTCCAGCTACCAACTGGTCAGCGACCGTGGACACGGCACGGCGGATGAGTTGTTCATGGACGTGGGCACACGCACCCGCGGCCGGGACGTCACCTATTCGACCTGCGATCCGGAGGAAGATGGCGTGGATTTGCGCAGCAACGCCTGGAGCATCTCCGCCTCCAGCATCGACCTGAATCATGAGGCCGAACGCGGCTCGGCGCGCAATGTTGTGCTGCGCATCAAGGACATCCCGGTGCTATACCTGCCTTACCTGAGCTTTCCGCTCAGCGACAAACGCAAGAGCGGGTTCCTGGCGCCCGGGTTCGGCAGCACCAATAATCATGGGTTCGAGATCCTGACCCCCTATTACTGGAACATCGCGCCCGAAATGGATGCCACTTTCACACCGCGCTGGCTCACCGACAGCGGCGTCATGGGCATGGGTGAATTCCGCTACCTGCTGGGCGAGGGTGGCGGAAAATTGAATGCTGAATATCTGCCCAATGATGACAAGTACAACGACGAAGATCGCAACCTGGTGGGATTCACCCACGCCCAGAGCTTCGGCAGGACATCGCGCATGTTCCTGACCTACAACCGCGTCTCGGACGAGCAGTACCTGGAGGATTTCGGCAGCCAGTTGCGCGTTACCGCCACGCGCTTCCTGGAACGGCGCGCTGATTTCAGCTACCAGGGCGGCTGGTGGCGGGCCACTGCGCGCGTCCAGGACTTCCAGATCACCGATGACAGCGTGGACCCGGCTTCCGAGCCGTATCAGAAGCTGCCCCACGTCCGCATTGCCGTGAATCCGCTGCGCGGCAAAAACCGGCTGAATATCGGCGTGTTAAGCGAGTTTGCCTATTTTAATCGGGACAACGACCTGTATGTGAATGAGGTCAATGGCGGGCGCGTAGATATTTATCCTTCGCTAAGTTACCGGCTGGACAATCGCGCCGCATTCCTTACACCCAAGGTGGGCATTCGCTTGACCCAGTACGATCTCAGCGACACCGGACCGTACTCGTCCAGCCCGAGCCGGGTGCTGCCCGTTGCCAGCCTCGATAGCGGCCTGTTCCTGGAACGGGAATTTGATTTTTCCGGCACTCACTATGCGCAGACCATCGAACCCCGGTTGTACTACCTCTACATTCCCGATGATGACCAGGAGGACATTCCCGTCTTTGATTCCAGCATTTACAACCGCTTTTACGGCGCTATGTTCCGGGAGGACCGCTTCACCAGTGTCGATCGCATCGGCGATGCCAATCAGGTGTCACTTGGCCTGACCAGCCGCGTCATCAACCGGGATGACGGGGGAGAGCTGGGCTATGCGCGGATTGGACAGCAGTACTTCCTCAGCGATCAGGATGTCATCCGGCTGCGATTGCAGCCGTCGGGCGAGTTGGTCGCCGATGGCATTACCACCACTGACTTTCTGGGTCCGATAATCGGCGAAATTGGTTTCCGGGTCGCCGAGGACTGGCAGCTGCGGGGTGAATTACAGTGGGAACCCAATGACGATATCACCGAGAAAATGGTGTTTCGCGCCCACTACCGGCCCAATGACGGGCGCGTGCTCAATCTGGCCTACCGTGTGCGGCGAGCCCCGTCGGGGGAGTTACGCCGCACCATCACCGACATCGAACAGACGGACATCTCGCTGCGCTGGCCGCTACTGCCCGAGCTGGCTCTGGTCGGGCGCTGGAATTACGCCGTGCCTGAGTCCAAAACACTGGAGTTGTTTGGCGGCATAGAATACGAAAGCTGTTGCTTCGGGATCCGCGTGGTGGGTCGCCGCTTCCTGAACAACATCGACGGCGATTATTCCAACGGCTTCTTCCTGCAAATTGAACTCAAGGGCTTGGGCGGCATCGGCAGAAACACCGTTGACTTCCTGAACCAGAGAATCCCCGGATATGAGACTGAATTTTAGGCTGATCCAGGCACGGTTCGTTGAACTGTTCCTGGCTGTGTTGTGCTGTTCCTGCCTGCCGGCGTTACCTGTGTGCGCGCAGGAACTGGACAAGATCGTAGCCATCGTCAACGACGATGTCATCCTGCACACCGAACTCGAGGATCGCCTGCGCACGGTCAAGAACCAGCTGAGCGAGCAGGGTACGGAAATGCCCCCCACCGCCGTGCTTGAGCGCCAGGTGCTGGACCGGCTGATCCTGACCAAACTGCAGACGCAGATGGCCGACGAGACCGGCATCAGGGTGGATGATGAATCGTTGAATCGCACCATCAGCAACATCGCGGCGGAGAACAAGGTCAACCTGGAGCAGTTCCGCGTCATCCTCGAGGAGGACGGCTACAATTACGAAAAATTCCGCGAGGATATCCGCGGCGAGATCCTGATTTCGCGCCTGCGCCAGCGCCAGGTGGACAATCGGGTCACGGTCACGGATCGTGAGGTGGATAACTTCCTCTCCGGCCAGACACAACAGGGCAATGCCAGCGTCGAATTTCACCTGCGCCATATCCTGCTTTCCCTGCCGGACTCGCCCTCCGCCCAGGAGATGGCGGACACCGAGAAGCAGGCCGCTGATATTCTCCAACAGCTGGGCGAAGGCGCTGATTTCGCCAAATTGGCCGCCGCCCATTCCGATGCACCGCAGGCCCTGGAAGGCGGCGACCTCGGCTGGCGCAAGCCGGACCAGGTCCCGTCATTGTTTGCGGATGTTGTCGCCGGAATGAAAAAGGGCGACGTCAGCGATTTGATTCGCAGTGCCGGCGGAATCCACATCCTGAAACTGGATGAGGTGCGGGACAGCGCCAAACAAATCATCACACAGACACACGCGCGTCATATCCTGATCCGCACCAACGAAGTCATCACCGATGCGGACGCCAGGCAACGGCTGGACCAATTGCGCATCCGGCTCGAAGGCGGAGACGATTTTGCCGAGCTGGCCCGCTCCCATTCCGCCGATACTGTCAGCGCGGCAAACGGCGGCGACCTGGGTTGGACCAGTCCCGGCGATCTGGTGCCGGCCTTTGAGGAGGTCATGAATTCACTCGATCCCGGCGGACTGAGCCGCCCGTTCCAGACCGAATACGGCTGGCACCTGGTCCAGGTGATGGAACGGCGCGAGCACGACAGCACCGAGGATCTGAAACGATCGCAGGCGCGGGAAACCATTCGCCGGCGCAAACTGGAGGAGGCCCGCGACGCCTGGTTGCGACAGCTCCGCGACGAGGCCTATGTGGAATACCGCCTCGACAGTTGATGGCACACTCCCCCCGCATCGGCATTAGCGCCGGTGAGCCGGCCGGGATCGGGCCCGACCTGCTGATTCAACTGGCTTCACAATCCCATGACGCAATATTGGTGGCGTATTGCGATCCGGCGCTGCTGCGGGAGCGGGCCCGCCTCCTGGATAGATCCTTGCGCCTGATTGAGGTGGATCGACCCGATGCGGCCGCGCCCCATGCCCCGGGAACTCTGGCCGTCATGCCGGTGCCGCTGGACGCGCCGGTGCATGCCGGACGCCCGGATCTCCGCAATGCACGTCCGCTGCTACAAGCCATCGAACAGGCGGCCCTGGCCTGCATGGATGGGCGGCTCGACGCCCTGGTCACCGGCCCGGTGCAAAAGTCGGTGCTCAACGATGCCGGCATCACGTTCACCGGGCACACGGAATTTCTGGGTGAGTTGTGCCGCGCCGAACCGGTGATGATGCTCGCCGACAGCAACCTGCGCGT
>MGYT01000029.1:8944-10383 GCA_001801865.1 Gammaproteobacteria bacterium RIFCSPLOWO2_02_FULL_61_13 | reverse complement strand
GCCGTTACAGCAGGTCAGTGGCGCGCTGACCCATGCGCGTCTCGAACATACGCTGCGCATCACCGTGCATGACCTGCGCGCGCGCTTCGGAATTCCGGAACCGCGCCTGCTGGTGTGTGGATTGAATCCGCACGCCGGTGAACAGGGGCATCTTGGACGGGAGGAGATATCGGTGATTACACCGGTGCTGGAACGGCTGCGCGTCGAAGGCATGCACCTTACCGGCCCCCTGCCCGCAGACACGGCATTTCTGCCGCAGTCACTCATCGGCATGGATGCCGTGGTCACCATGTACCATGACCAGGGGCTGCCGGTGTTGAAGTCACGGGGTTTCGGCGGCATCGTCAACATTACCCTGGGCCTGCCCATCATCCGCACCTCCGTGGACCATGGCACCGCACTGTCACTGGCCGGCAGCGGGCGGGCGGACCCGGGCAGTTTCATCGCCGCATTGAACTGCGCATGTGAACTGGCGCGCCGCGCTGCAATGTGACCACGATCCAACGGCCGCCCCCGCGGCGCAAGCGCCTGGGCCAGCATTTTTTGCACGATGCCGGCGTAATCCACCGCATCGTGAGCGCCATCCAGCCCGGCGCCGGGGCGCCACTGGTTGAGATCGGGCCCGGCCGCGGCGCCTTGACCCGGGCGCTTCTCGCAACCGGGCACAAATTGTCGGTCATTGAAGTGGACCGCGATTTGGTCGCGCATCTGCAGCGGGAACTGGGCGCGGCCGGGACATTGCACGTCTACGCGGCCGACGCACTGGAATTTGATTTCTGCAGCTTCGGCAGTCCGGTGCGGGTGATCGGGAATCTGCCCTATAACATTTCCACACCCCTGTTATTCCGCCTCCTGGATCAGCTTCAATGCATTGAACAGATGCTGTTCATGCTGCAAAAGGAGGTCGTGGACCGGATCTGTGCCGCGCCGGGCGGCAGGGAGTACGGGAGATTGACGGTGATGGTGCAGGCGCGTTGCGCTGTGGAACGTCTGTTCAAGGTCGGGGCGGGCGCCTTTCAACCGCCGCCACGGGTTGAGTCGGCGGTGGTGCGTCTGGTGCCGCGGCCGGAGTATTCGCAGGCCATATCGGACCCGGTACTGTTTGCCGACCTGGTTCGCGGCGCCTTTCAACAACGCCGCAAGATGCTGCGCAATGCCCTGCGCGCCGTCGTCCCCGATCCCGGACCGTTGCTGGAGCAACAACACCTGGACGGCGCCGCCCGCCCGGAGACACTGACCGTGGCGCAATACATCGCACTGGCGAACGCAGTTGTGGAGTTGAAGGCCGCTTCAGCCGGCGGCTGAGCGCAGTTGTGCCATGACGACCGCCGTTTCCGGTCGCACGCCACGCCAGATCCGGAATGACTCCGCCGCCTGTTCCACCAGCATGCCAAGCCCATCGCTGATCAACGCCGCGTGCTGGTCACGCGCCCAGCGGC
>MGYT01000029.1:7085-8909 GCA_001801865.1 Gammaproteobacteria bacterium RIFCSPLOWO2_02_FULL_61_13 | reverse complement strand
TAACAGGCGCCGCCCGGGGCCAGAATACCCGCAGGCAACGGGGGGAGTTCCCCGTGCAGGACCATAGAGGTGCCGTTGATAATCAGATCGAATTTTCCGCCTGCCAGCGCTTCGTACCCACAAGCCTGTGCGCCGTCACCGGCGCCCAGTTGCCGCAGCAGTTCAGTGGCGCGGCTGATAGTGCGATTGGCTATCACCAGACGCGACGGCGCGAGCGCCAGGATGTCGGCGAGAACCCCACGCACGGCCCCGCCGGCGCCCAGGATCAGCACCTGCCGTCCGCGCACCTCCATCCCGAGGCGGGCAAGGTCCCGCGTCAGCCCAAGCCCGTCGGTGGTTTCGCCGCAGCGCTGCCCTGCGTTGTCGAACCAGAGGGTGTTGATCGAACGGCAATGTTCGGCACGCGTGCTGCGATTGGTTGCCGCGGCCCAGGCCTCCTCCTTGAATGGCAGCGTGATGTTGAGCCCCTTCCCGCCCAGCTCCTGGAAACGGTCCAGCGCTGCCGCAAACTGGCCCGGCGGCACCAGCACCGCCTGGTAATGCAGGCGCTGGCCGGTCTGCTGTGCGAATAACCGGTGAATCAGCGGGGACTTGCTGTGGGCAATGGGATTCCCGACGACGGCGTAATTATCCGCCGCGGGATCCAGAATCAGATCGGGAAAGGTAACGGGAGTAGTCGACCGCACGCCCGCAACCCGTGAATCAACCGGAACCGTTCAGCCCACCCTTCAGACACAATACCTGGTGCCCGCGCTCGCTGAGCAGAAAGGCGCCCGCGGAACTGCGGCGACCGGTATCGCAATAAAGAATGTACTTTTTGCCAGCCGGCAGCGAATCGGCCTTCATGCGCAACATGAACAGCGGCACGTTCATGCTGCCGGGGATGCCATTTGCCTGGTGCTCGCTTTCCAGGCGTACATCGACCCACACGGCACCCTCCTTTGCCACGAGATCATCGGCCTGCTTGCGGGTCGCCCAGTTGAGCATGGGTTCCTTCAGCAACTGGTTGAAATCCGCCTTGGCCAGCCGCATCAGCACGCCGTCGGTGGTCATGATGATATTGGCGTTGCGTTTTGCCTCCGACAGCAAGGCCTCCTCCCCGAACGCATCGCCGTCACCCAGCGAGGCCAGGATGAGTTCAGACCCGGACTTGGAGGGACGGGTCACCTTGCATTTGCCGTGTTTGATTATGTAATAGAAATCGCCGTCGTCGCCCTGCTTGATGATTACATCGCCGGCCTTGACCGCGTGTTCCTGGATGCGCATGAACATGGCCTGGATATTCGCGGCCGGAACCTGCATGAATGCCTTGGATTGCAGGATCCGGGTCATCCAGTCGTCTTCTCCGCCCTCCCCACCTTCCTGATCGCTGGATGTTATCTCGCCGACCTCGATGCCGGACATTTGATCCCAGGTCAGCAGGATATCGAGCAGGTCACTGTCGATGCGCGTGATCTTGCACGCGGTCCTGGCCACGGCGGTGTGTCTGCGCGGTTGCTGGTTGCCGATGGGATGGCGGGCGGGTTCCGTGCCGGACTTCAGCGGCAATTTCTGCCCGGTCGGCATGACCAGGTCAATTTCACCCTCCACCAGGTAGATGGTCTTGCGGTCGTTGTCCCCGGCCTTGAAAATGGTGCGGCCCTGGGGGACGTCTTCAATCATGGCCTTCCCGGCCAACTCGTGGAAGTTTTCGGTATTCAACGCGCTGGGCGGTACGAAGGTCTTCAGCAGCGTGCGATCTACCAGGTTTGCATCCGCCATGGTGGTCCTCTGTGTGAGCCGAATTGCAGGTGTGCCGGTCCTACCGGCGGGGTGCAATTCTAT
>MGYT01000029.1:6316-7064 GCA_001801865.1 Gammaproteobacteria bacterium RIFCSPLOWO2_02_FULL_61_13 | reverse complement strand
ACCACCGTGCGGCGCGCGGCCCGGGGTCGAAACAAGGGCGGATCAGACTGGAAATTCCCTCCCCGGCCCACCAATTGCCTGATTTTCGGGGTCCGGACGGCGGTCCTACCGGAACCAGTCAGCGTTTGATGCAAAACGCGGCGCCGCCGTTTTGCATCAACCTGCTACAGGCTATAACCGCGTTCGTCATGCTGCGTCAGGTCCAGACCCTCTGTCTCCTCTTCGGTGGAGACGCGCAGGCCGACAAGCTTTTCCACGACCGTGAGTATCAACGCGGTAACGACGGCGCACCAGGCGATGGTGGCCACGACCCCGATGAACTGGGTCAGGAGCTGATCCAGCATGGAGGTCTGCAAGCCCCTGCCGCCCAATGCGCTGGAGGCAAATACTGCGGTGAGCAATGTACCCAGGATGCCGCCGACCCCGTGTACCGGAAAAACATCGAGCGAGTCATCAATGCGCAGTCCACGTTTGACATATTGGGTGGCGAAATAACACACGACGCCGGCCGATGCCCCGATGACGACGCCAGCTGCAGGTCCGACGAAACCGGAGGCCGGCGTGATCGTCCCCAGGCCGGCGACCATGCCGGTCACGATGCCAAGCACACTGGGCTTGCCATGCTTGATCCATTCACAGGCAATCCAGGCCAGGGAGCCGGCCGCCGCCGACAAGTGTGTTACGAGCATGGCCATACCCGCGCTGCCGCCGGCAGCCAGCGCACTGCCGCCATTGAATCCAAACCAGC
>MGYT01000029.1:3747-6232 GCA_001801865.1 Gammaproteobacteria bacterium RIFCSPLOWO2_02_FULL_61_13 | reverse complement strand
CAATCATCACCGCTGCGACCATGGCCGCGACACCTGCGTTGATGTGCACCACGGTGCCGCCGGCAAAATCCAGCAGCCCCATTTTCGCCAGCCAGCCGCCGCCCCAGACCCAATGGCAAATCGGGGCGTACACCAGCAGCAGCCACAACCCGGCGAACCACAATACGGCCGAGAAACGCATGCGTTCCGCAAACGCACCGACCACGAGCGCCGGCGTAATAATCGCGAAAGTCATCTGGAACATGAAGAACGCGGATTCAGGCAGCGTCCCGACCAGGCTGTCGACGCCCACGCCGCCCAGCAGAAATTTCGAGGCACCCAGGACCGCGTTTGCGCTTCCGCCATCTCCGAAGGCCAACCCGTATCCGGCGACAAACCAGAGCAGGCTGACGAGACACGTAATGGCAAAGCATTGCATCAGCACCGACAGCACGTTTTTGCTGCGCACCAGCCCGCCATAGAACAGCGCCAGCCCGGGCAGGGTCATGAACAACACCAGCGCCGTGGCCACGAGAACCCACGCGGTATCGGCGCCATTCAGCGCCGATTCCTGGGCGCTGACCGCAAAGGGTGCAATCATGCCCAGGGCGCAAGTGGTGAGAATGGTTGAGCGCTTGTTCATCTCGGCTTCCTTATGTTGGCGGCGTGGTGATTACAGTGCGTCGGGACCGGTTTCGCCGGTTCTAATTCGGACCACATGCTCCAGGGGACAGACAAAAATCTTGCCGTCGCCGATCTTGCCGCTGTTGGCAGCCTTCGCAATGGCCTCCACGGCGGGCTCCACCAGCGCGTCATCCACCGCCAGCTCGACCTTCACCTTCGGCAGAAAATCCACCACGTATTCGGCACCGCGATACAACTCGGTGTGTCCCTTTTGCCGTCCGAATCCCTTTACCTCCGTGACGGTCAATCCCTGCACACCGACTTCGGCCAGGGCATCACGTACATCATCGAGCTTGAATGGTTTGATAATCGCGGTGATGAGTTTCACGGTGTTGCTCCTTCAACCAGCATGGATGGACAGGTGTGGGCGGGCTGCGCTGAAATGAACCAGCGCTCAATGCCGTGCCCCATTTAGGAGCAGAATCCATGCCAGAAAATCTAATTCACTGAATACAATAAACTTTATGAAATTCAGAGATTGATCAGAGTCCGTATTCAAGGCACGAATTGCACTATAATGGTGCGCATAAATCTAGAAAGCACCATCAAAGTGCAGGTACGCCGAGGTCAAATCGGCGTCCGCGGAGGTGCTACGGATTGGGTTACAGAGTCAGATCTAAAAAGGGGCGGGAATTACAATGCGTTCGAGCCAGTCTCGCCGGTGCGAATGCGAATGACCTGTTGCAGGTCCATCAGGAATATCTTGCCGTCACCTATCTTTCCCGTGTTTGCGGCCCGGGTAATGGCATCGACGGCCGCATCCACCCGATTATCATCCAGCGCGACCTCGATTTTGACCTTGGGCAGAAAGTCGACCACATATTCCGCGCCACGATACAACTCGGTGTGACCCTTCTGACGACCGAAACCTTTCACCTCCGTCACGGTCAGGCCCTGCACCTGAATTTCTGACAGCGCTTCGCGCACGTCATCCAGTTTGAACGGCTTGATGATGGCAACCAGCAACTTCATTGTTAGCGCTCCATAAGTTCGGGTTCGGGCGGGGGTAACCTGTTCAGGCTATCAGGTTGGAGCCATTTTTGGCACCCCGGGGCGCGCCCCCATTGCAGAGGCGCGCCCAGGTGCCACATTTCATCAGAAGCTGTAACTCCGCTCGCCGTGCTCCACGGTATCAAGTCCTTCGCGCTCCTCGTCCTCAGGCAGACGCAGGCCCACGACCAGGTCGGCAATCTTGAAGGCAATGGCCGCCACGACACCGGACCAGACCAGGGTCACCAACACCGCCTTGGCCTGGATCCAGACCTGGCCTGCGATGGAGTAGTCGCTCGCTGCAATCACACTGGCCGTCACCCAATCGGAGACGTAACCGGGTCCACCCAGGTCGGGGGAATTGAACACGCCGGTCAGCAGCGCGCCGGTGATGCCGCCGACGGCGTGCACGCCGAACACATCCAGGGAGTCATCTGCACCGAGCATGTGTTTCAACCCGTTCACACCCCACAGACAGATGAGACCCGCCAGCGTGCCGATGGCAAACGCGCCGGGGATGCCCACATTGCCCGCCGCAGGCGTGATGGCCACGAGTCCAGCCACGGCGCCGGAAACTGCACCCAGCACCGAGGGTTTGCCCTTGACGATCCATTCACCTAGCATCCATGACAGCACGGCACAGGCCGTGGCCAGGAAGGTATTGATGAATGCCAGCGCGGCAAAGCTGTTGGCTTCCAATGCCGATCCGGCATTGAAACCAAACCAGCCGACCCACAGCAGGCAGGCGCCGATCATCGTCATCGGCAGGTTATGCGGTGGCATGGGATCCTTGCCGTAGCCAACGCGCTTACCCACCATGAAGGCGCCCACC
>MGYT01000029.1:0-3728 GCA_001801865.1 Gammaproteobacteria bacterium RIFCSPLOWO2_02_FULL_61_13 | reverse complement strand
GCGATGCCGGCATTGATGTGCACGGCCGTACCGCCGGCGAAATCCAGCGCTCCCCATTGCCAAAGCTTGCCGACCTTCAAATTCATTGCCTCCACCACCGACGGGTCGGTGTATGCGTCAGGTCCCATCCAGAACCACACCATGTGGGCGATAGGGGCATAGCTGAACGTAAACCAGATGATCATGAACACCAGCACCGCCGCGAATTTCATGCGTTCCGCCACCGCTCCCAGGATCAGGCAGCAGGTGATGGCGGCGAACGTGGCCTGGAACGCCACGAACACCAGTTCCGGCAGCGGTGTCGCCTTGCTGAAGGTGGCGGCCATAGAGAATGTGCCGGCGGCAGCGTCGAAGGTGCCCTTCAAAAACAGGCGATCCATTCCACCAATGAACGCGTTGCCTTCGGTAAACGCCAGGCTGTAGCCATACACGCACCACAGCACCGTGATCAGCGAAAACGTCACGAACACCTGCATGGACATGGACAACATGTTCTTGGATCGCACCATGCCGCCATAGAACAGGGCGAGTCCGGGGAGGCTCATCATCAGCACAATGGCCGTTGAGATCAGCATCCACGACACATCACCCTTGTTGACGGTGGGAGCCGGCGCGGCTTCAGCATCAGCGGCCGGCGTTTCCGCTGCCACTTCCTCGGCCGCCGCAGCGACAGGTTCCGCCATTGCCTCGGCATCGGAATCTGCAGCGGCCTCCGTGGCCATGGCCTCGGGTGCAGCCGCCGGGGCAGCCTCCTCTTGCGCCAGGCACATCGAGCCGAACAGGATCATTACCGCCAGTAGGATTGCGCGTTGCATGGTGATCTCCTCAGAGCGCTTCAGTGCCGGTTTCGCCCGTGCGAATCCGGACCACGTTGATTAATTCCGTGACAAAGATTTTTCCATCGCCGATCTTGCCGGTGCTGGCCGCCTTGGCGATGGCGGCGATGACGTCCTCCACCAGTTCCGTACCCACTGCGGCCTCCAGCTTGATCTTGGGGAGGAAGTCCACGACATATTCAGCGCCGCGATACAACTCCGTGTGCCCCTTCTGCCGGCCGAAGCCCCGCGCCTCGGTCACCGTCATGCCCTGCACACCAAGGGCGGACAGTGCCTCGCGCACGTCGTCCAGCTTGAACGGCTTGATGATTGCGGTGATCAGTTTCATATCGCTCCTCCTCGAAGAATCAGTGTCCGTGCACGCGCCGGGTCAGAAAGCCGCCGAGATGGTGACAACAGCGCGCCCTTCACAAATATTGCTGCCGCCGTAGCACTCGCCCTTGTCCAGGTCGGTGTCCTGGTAACCTACGGCTATGGTCACCGGACCCACGGCGCGGGACAGGTACACGCTCCACTCGGTCCAGTCCGGGCTGCCCCAGGTCACGTTGTCATCCACGTCCTGGTGCCCCACGTGCCCACTGAGTCCGAACTCATATGGCAGCACAAAACTGATATTACCTTCCGTGTACAGGGAATCCCCGGAATCCAGCTGCCATTCCGGCGACCAGTGCATTTTGAAGTTCACGGACGGTGTTCCCGGCAGATCCGAGGACGAATAGGTCAGGCCGCCATGGGCCTCGACGAAGTCCAGATCGGAACCATCGCCCGAACCTGGGTACTGGTAATAGAGAAAGCCCGCCTCCCAGCCCAAACCCGAATCACCAAAAGAGCCGGTGAGTCCGCCATACCAGTCAATTTCAATGCTGCCGCCGAAATTGATGTTGGAGGCCCAGGTACCGGCATACACATCGGCGAATCCGCCAGAGGTGTACTTGTAATTCAGGGTGCCCGATATCGCCGGGTTGTTGCCGGTCTGCGACTGCCCGCGATACATGTAATCAGTGGACAGCGCCGCCGCACCGCTGAATGAATGCGGTGATTCCGCCTCCTGCGCCATGGCGCCTGCCGTTACCAGCAACAGCGCCCCCAAAGCCCCAGCAAAAGTTGCAAGTTTCATGGTCCTGTCTCCGTTTCGGTTTGAAATTCGAGTACTGACACCGCATAGAGCACCATTCGTGCCAACTCGCACGACGCTTTCCAAATCAAAAGGTTGCCCAATCAAAGTCATGAAATAGCTGAAATCATGGGCGCCGCCGGTTGCACCGGCACGGTGCGCGGTTCTGGTGTCGCGCACTGTCACGGTGCTGATCGCGTCATGCGTTTGCCTTGCCGCGCGGCCAACTCCATACTGCGATTGAGCGTTCTCGATCCATGTCCGAAACAAACCCAGCGCAGGATTTCATCCAGCAGGTATTTAAACTGCTGCCGGACGATCTGCGCCTGGCGCGCGCCGATCTGGAGAAACACCTGCGCGCGGCGGCCAGCGCCGCCTTCGCGCGCATGGATCTGGTCACGCGGGAGGAGTTTGACGTTCAGTCCGCGCTGTTGAGCCGCACGCGCGCCTTGTTGCATGAGATGGAGACCAAGGTGGCCGAACTGGAACGCCGGCTGAAATAGCATAGGAACAGGGGCAGAGCTTTAGCTCTGTCCCCTCAGGATTTTCGCCCCTCACGGAATCGACGGGTATGAAGGAGAAGGCAAATGGAACTTGCAGTGGTACACAGCCGCGCCCTGGCCGGCGTCCAGGCACCACCAGTCACGGTGGAAGTTCATCTCTCCGGCGGGCTGCCC
Organism: Gammaproteobacteria bacterium RIFCSPLOWO2_02_FULL_61_13; assembly: GCA_001801865.1. GTDB lineage: Bacteria > Pseudomonadota > Gammaproteobacteria > Eutrophobiales > Eutrophobiaceae > 2-02-FULL-61-13. Next base: position 1,101 of record MGYT01000029.1, on the reverse strand, counting down.
ACGTTTTCCATCGTCGGCCTGCCGGAAACCGCAGTGCGCGAAAGCAAGGAGCGCGTGCGCAGCGCCATCCTGAATAACAATCTCGAGTTTCCCCTGGGCCGGATCACCGTCAATCTGGCGCCTGCTGATCTGCCCAAGGATGGCGGGCGCTTCGATCTGCCCATCGCCATCGGCATCCTCGCCGCCTCCGGGCAACTCCCGCAGGGGGAACTGCAGCACTACGAGTTTCTGGGAGAATTGGCGTTGACCGGCGGCTTGCGTCCCGTGCGCGGCGCGCTTTGCGCCGCCCAGGCAGTGCGTGCAGCCGAACGCGCATTGTTGCTGCCGTCGGAAAATGCATCCGAAGCGGCATTGTTGCGTGATTTGCGTTTGTACCCGGCTCTGCACCTGGTTGACGTGCTCGGGCATCTGCTCGGCGCGGCGCCGTTGACACCACACCAACGCACCGAGCCTGCCGGCCCGGGCCAGGGATCCCTGCCCGATCTATGTGATGTGCATGGACAATTCCAGGCCCGTCGCGCGCTGGAAATTGCCGCCGCGGGTTATCACAACCTGGTCATGATCGGACCGCCCGGCAGCGGCAAGACCATGCTGGCGGATCGCCTGCCCGGGATTCTACCGGCCATGTCCGAGGCGGAGGCGCTGGAAAGCGCAGCCATTGCCTCCATCAGCAAGGACGGCTTTGATCCGGCACGCTGGCGCGTGCGGCCGCTGCGGGCGCCGCACCATACCGCCTCCGCGGTGGCGCTCGTGGGCGGGGGCGGCAATCCGCGCCCCGGGGAAATCTCGCTGGCGCACAATGGCGTGCTGTTTCTGGATGAATTGCCGGAATTCAGCCGGCACGTGCTTGAGGTGTTGCGCGAGCCCATGGAATCCGGACGCATCGTGATCTCGCGGGCAGCAAACCAGGTCACCTACCCGGCATCGTTCCTGCTGATTTCCGCCTTCAATCCCTGCATGTGCGGATACTTCGGGGATATCTCGGGCCGCTGCCGCTGTGCGCCGGATCAGATCGCGCGCTACCGCGCCCGCATCTCCGGCCCGTTAATGGATCGCATTGATATGCACATAGAAGTGCCGAACATGACCCGCGATCTGCTG
>MGYT01000028.1 GCA_001801865.1 Gammaproteobacteria bacterium RIFCSPLOWO2_02_FULL_61_13 | reverse complement strand
CCGGTAGTCGGCAAAGTCAAAGCCGTCACCGCCGCTCAGGATGTCATTGCCCAGACCGCCCGCCAGGATGTCGTCGTCGCCTTCACCGAGCAGGAAGTCATTGCCGGCTTCGCCGCGGATCGTGTCGTCGCCGTCGCCGCCCTCGATCTTGTTGTTGCCGCTGCTGCCGATGAGGGTATCGCCGTAACTGATGTCGCTGCCGCGCAGGTTCTCGAACCCGGACAACGTATCCGTGCCCGCGCCCTGGGTATCCTGGGCGCCGGTCAGGCCGAGGTTGACGGAAACGTCCGCCACCGCATCTTCATAGGAAACGGTGTCGGTGTCCGCACCGCCGTTCAACGTGTCGTTGGATGCGCCGCCTTCGATCAAGTCGTTGCCGGCATCGCCGTTGACGGTGTCGTTGCCTTCCCCGCCGTACATCTTATCGGTGGCGTCGCCGCCGTTCATGACGTCAACACCGGTGCCGCCGAACATGTCGTCCGAGCCCGTGCCACCGTCCAGCGTGTCATTGCCGCTGCCGCCATCCAGGTAATCGCTGCCGGTTCCGCCGGTCAGCGTATCGTTCCCGGACGCGCCTATCAGCTCGTCATCGCCGTCTCCACCGAACAACTGGTCGTTGCCGCTACCACCGTTAATGGTGCCCCCGCCGTACTTGCCATTACCGTCGTCGCCTGCGCCACCATAGATGACATCATTGTCGTTACCGCCAAGCAGGCTATCGTTGCCGTCGCCGCCATTCAGGATGTCATTGCCGTCCTGGCCGAACACCTCATCGTTACCGTATCCACCCGTGAGGGTGTCATCGCCGTCATTGCCGAACATCTCGTCATCGCCGTCGCCGCCGTTCAGCAAATCGTTGTCGGTACCGCCATCCATGTAGTCATCGCCATCCTGGCCGAACAACTGGTCGTTGCCGCTGCCGCCGTACAGGCCAAGGTCGGAGAACCCATAACCAACCGAACCACGGTCGTCACCGTCACCGCCATACAGGAGGTCATTACCGTTGCCACCATCAACGAGGTCGCGACCGGCACCGCCATCAAGGACGTCGTTGCCATCCTCGCCGAACACGCCGTCGTTGCCATCACCGCCTTCTGCGACGTCGTCATCGTCCCCACCATATACGGCATCATTTCCATCCTCGCCAAACAGATTATCGTCGCCGGCGCCGCCATATATTCCATTAGTGATGCCGTCAAAACCATAGGTGTTGCTGCTTTCTGACCCGTAACCGCCATAGATGACATCGTCGCCGTCGCCGCCCAACAAGCGGTCATTGCCGTCGCCACCGTACAGAATGTCATCACCAGAGCCCAAGGCGCCGTTGCCAAATCCACCATAGATTATGTCGCTGCCGTAACTGCCATCGATGATGTCATTGCCTGCGCCACCGAAGATATCGTCCCAAGCGGTATTGGATTCTCCGCTATTGGAGATCACATCGTCGCCGTCGCCGCCATAGATCGTGTCGTTGCCGTCCCCGCCATCTATGGTGTCGTTGCCGGCACCGCCATCGATGTAGTTGTTAAACGAGTTACCACTATTGTTGCCATATCCCGAAGCGGCGATGATGATGTTGTCCAAGGCGTTGCCGTAACCATCCTGGCCGTCGAAATTGCCGATGAGATTGAGGTTTTCCACGTTGGCGGACAGCGTGTGATCGCTGGATGCAAAGACCTGGTCCGTACCCTCGTTCACGCCTTCCGTGATCACATCCACGTCGCCGGCGTAATAGACGTCGTTGCCCTGGCCACCGGCCATCTCGTCATTGTCGCCGTCGTCGCCGTCGCCGCCGACGAGCGGGTCGTTATCGTTGCTGTACAAGGTGTCGTTGCCGGCGCCGCCCGTCAGCACGTCGTTGGAAAGACCGCCCTCAAGGATGTTGTCCGCGCTATCGCCGGTGAGGAAGTCTGTGGAATCGCTGCCGATGAGGTTTTCCACCTCGGACAGCGTATCCGTGCCCGCACCCACCGTGTCCTGGGCGGTCAGCACTGCCAAATTCACAGTTACGCCGGAGCCTGCGTCGTGGTAATCGGCGGTGTCAATGCCGGCATCGCCGTCAATGACATCGTCGCCGGTACCGCCGTTCAGGAAATCGTCGCCGTTGTCGCCGTGCAGCGTGTCATTCTCGGAACCGCCATAGAGGTGATCCGCGCCTTCGCCGCCGTTCAGTTGATCCAGTCCGGATCCGCCGGCGCCGTAGTCATCGCCATCGCCGCCGTTGATGACATCATCATCGGCGTCGCCGTAGAGCTCGTCGTCGCCGGCATCGCCGTTCACGGTGTCGTTTCCTGCACCACCGGAGCCGTAGTCGTTACCTTCGCCACCGTTCAGGATGTCGTTGTCAGCGCCGCCGAACATATCGTCATTGCCATCACCACCGGTAATGGTGTCGTTCCCGGTACCACCCAGCACAACGTCCTCGCCGAAGCCCGCATCCAGCGTGTCATTACCGCTGCCGCCATCCACGAAATCGTCGCCGTTGCCCGCAGTGATGACGTCATCGCCATTATTGCCGGCCAGGAAGTTGTCCTCACTGTCGCCGGTGATGGTGTCGCCATAGGCAGAACCGAGCACATTCTCGAAGCCGGACAGGACATCGCTGCCTTCACCCGTAGCCACGACACCGAAGAACTCATTCTGGAGCGCCAGATTGACGGTTACTGCCGCCGTCGCCGCCGTGTAATCCACAGTGTCGTCACCGGCGCCACCGCGCAGGATATCGTCGCCAGCACCGCCGACAATTACGTCATCGTTGCCATCGCCCTCGACAAGATCGTCGCCGTCGCCGCCGTCCAGGAAATCGTCGCCGAAGCCGCCAGAAAGGGTATCGTCGCCGTTGCCGCCGTAAATGCTGTCGTCATTGGCGTCGCCACCAATCACATCGTTGCCATCCAGGCCGGTCAGGATGTTGTCACCGTTGGTACCGTCAATCACGTTGTCTTCCGCGTTGCCGGTGCCATTGAGGTTGTTACCGTAATCGCCATACTCCAGGAAAAGATCTTCCACATTGGCGCCAAGCGTGTAGGAAACCGTGCTGGCCACGGTGTCGTGGCCGGCATTGACGCCCTCGATCACGATGTCTGCGATCGGGCCGTCGACAAAATAGAAATCATCGCCATCCCCACCAAGGAGAATGTCGAAGCCGCCACCGCCATACAGCGTGTCGTTACCGCCGTATCCGAAGATGATGTTATCGAAACTGTTGCCGTATAGCTCGTTGTCGCCGCTGTTGCCGCCAAAGGTTATTGCGCCTGCGGAATCGAAAACGATGATGTTCTCCACCTCTTCGGGGAGAATGAAACCCGCGTAGGCAAGGATCGTGTCATTGGTACCCTCGCCCGCATTCTCGGTCACGACATCGTTGGAATCGTCAACAACAAAGGTGTCGTTGCCGTCGCCGCCGTGCATCGTGTCTATGCCGGAGCCACCGTCCAGGAAGTCGTCGCCGGAGCCGCCATCGAGAGTATCATCGTCGCCCTGGCCGTAAACGTCGTCGTCACCGGAGCCGGCATTCAGCGTGTCGTTGCCGGAACCCCCCACCAGATCGTCGCTGCCGGCGCCGCCATCAATACTGTCGTTGCCGTTCTGGCCATACAAATCGTCGCTGCCCGCTCCACCAGAGAGAGTGTCGTCGCCGTCGCCACCATATATATCGTCGCTCCCATAGAAGCCGTTCAGCGTATCGTTGCCGCCATACCCATAGATGTCATCGCTGCCACCGCCGCCGGTCAGGCTGTCGTTACCGGAACCACCTTCCAGGTCCACGCTGCCATAGCCCGCCACGGTGACCGTCAGGTTGCCGGTGAAATCCACGCCCTTGTTGCCCGTGGCCTGAACATCCGATTCCACGTTCAACAGCGTCAGGTCCGCGGTGCCGTCCACGAAGATATCATCCACGCCTTGCAGCACCGTGCCGTCCAGGCTGCTGGCCGCGCCGGTGGTGGTCAGGAACAGATCTTCAATATTGAGTATCGTGGGGGATGACCCGGCCGTCATGCCGTCAATGGTGGCCGTCAGACTGTCATCGACGCCAATGCCGCCATCGACAAAATCCGACGAGTCCAGCGTCGTGCCAAAATCAAAGTCGTCATTGCCCGCGCCACCGACCAGGTAATTGGTTCCGAGGCTTGCAACGACATCATTGTTGGCGCCCGAGAAGAAAGCCGTCAGATTTCCCTCAAAGCCGCCAGCGTCCAGATCCCCCTGGACGCCGTTCAGGAATAGTTCGCCATAGCCGTCGGCCACGAGATCCGCGCTGAAGCCGCTGACATCAAGGACGACCTGTTGGCCTACGGTGAACTGGAGCTCTTTGATATCCTCGCTGCCACCGTCGCTCAAAGTGCCGGAGACGTTGTCGAACAACGCAGAAACAGTGCCGTACTCGTCATCGGCGCCCAGTTCCAACTGGCCCGCGAAATTGTGAATCTCGAGGCTGACGTTTCCGACCGAACCGGCGACCGTGGACGTGCCATCGTCAGGCACATCGATATTGTCAATAGCGAGGAATTGCGCGCCGGCGCCTTCGAATATCAGGAAAACCGGGTTGGCGCCGTTAATGCCGCCCACATTCAGCGTGTTGCTGCCATTGGCGACAAAATTGAAGACTTCCACATCGGCGACCGTCAGCGAGACATCGGAATCGGTCGTCACGATGTTCATCGCATCTGCCGCCCCGCTGACATCCTGCGGACGGATCTCAAGTGAGCCATCCAGATCGGTGAACGTGAAGTCCACGCCATTGACCAGATCCTTCAGCTCCAGATTGCCGCCGATATTGCCGCTGAGATTAATGTTCGTGACGCCCGTGACACCCGCCATATCAAGCAGCGTGTTGCCGCCGCCGGTATCAACCTCCCAGTTAAAGGTCTCAACGCCGGTGATGGACAGTTCGCCCACGCTGTCGTTATCGATGGTGGCGTTCATCACATCCGTGCCGGCGGAGTCATTGATGACATCGGCGCCGTCAAAGCCATAAGCGGTATGATCGTAGGTGTCGTCACCGTCGCCACCTATCAAGGTGTTGGCGTTGCCCCAATCGGTGAGGACGTTGGCTTCGGCATCGCCCGTGCCGGTCAGGCCGGCGGTGCCGAAGGTCAAGGTCAGGTTTTCCGCCTTGGTGCCATTCAAATCGAAGGTGACACTGCTGATGACGGTGTCTGTACCGCCGCCGGCTGCAACCGTGTCGCCGGCGCTGTCGACAATAATGGTGTCGCCGCCCTTGCCGCCGGTAATTGCGTCATCACCGGAACCACCATCCAGGAAATCGGCGCCGTCGCCGCCGGACAGGCCGTCGTTGCCGGCCCCGCCGTACAGAAAGTCGTCGCCGGCGTAACCCGTGATGGTGTTGTCCTCGTCATTACCGACGATCAGGTTATCCAGTTCGTTGCCGGTACCCACCACGGCGTAACCCGTCAGGAACAGATCGTCAACATTGTCACCCAGCGTCCAGTCCACGCTGCTGTATACGGTATCGACGCCTTCATCTTCATTTTCGGTTACTTTGTCATTGGTGCTGTCGACAAAATAGGTATCGTCGCCATCGCCGCCCTTCAGGGTGTCTTTGCCACCGCCGCCATCCAGGAGGTTATCGCCGGAGTTGCCGGTGATCTTGTTCTTGCCGCTGTTGCCGTAGCCGGCGATATCGTCATCGCCGGTCAGAGTCAGATCCTCAACGTTTTCGGCCAGGGTGTGAGTCTCGTCCGTATATACCTTGTCCTTGCCCTCGTCAGCATTCTCAAAAATGCTGTCGCCATCCTCGTCCGCGTAATAGACGTCGTCTCCTGCGCCACCGTACATATCATCGCCGCCACCGCCGCCATAGATCGTGTCATTGCCAGCGTCGCCGACGAGCACGTTGTCATTGGCATTACCGGTGATGATGTTGTCGGAGGCGTTACCGGTACCCGTCACGGCATCGCCGGTCAGGGTCAGGTTTTCCACGTCGGTATCCAACGTGAAGTCCATGCTGCTGATAACGGAATCCGTGCCGCCATCCGCTTCTTCAGTAACCGTGTCACCCGCGTCGTCGACGAGGAAATTGTCATTGCCGCCGCCGCCGATCATTTCGTCGGCACCCGTACCACCATCCAGGTAGTCGGCGCCGCCGCCGCCATTCAGCTTGTCATCACCATCGCTGCCATAGAGCTGATCGTCGCCGCCGCTGCCCTTGAGCGTATTCGCGCCTGCATTGCCGATAATGACGTTATCAAGGCCGTTGCCGGTGCCCTTGATGTCGCCGCCGTTGGAGGCCAGGGTCAGATTTTCCTGGTAGTCGCCCAGGGTGTAATCGACGGAACTGATGACGGTATCGGTGCCTTCATCGGCATTTTCGAACACCGCATCGCCGGCATCATCCACCGAGATGGTGTCGTCACCCTTGCCACCGTAGATGGTGTCCGCACCGCCGCGACCATCCAGGGTGTTGTCGCCTTCATTGCCGCGGATGACGTTGTCCACGGCGCTGCCGATGACAGTCAGGTCTTCGCCGCCCAGCAGGGTGGCGTTTTCAATGTTGGGGTTCAGGAAGACATCAACCGCGCTGACAACGGTGTCATTGCCGGCATCGGTCAGTTCAAAGATGAGATCTTCATCGGTATCCACGTAATAGGTGTCGTCACCGTCACCGCCGAACAGCAGGTCATTGCCTTCGCGGCCATCCAGGGTGTCGTCGCCGTCGCCGCCGTGCAAGTCGTCGGCGCCGTCGCCACCGACGATTGTGTTGTCGGCGTCATTACCGATACCAGTGAAGCTGCCGGCGCCCGGTGCGCCACCGTAGATCAGGTTTTCCAGATCCGCACCAAGCGTATAGCTGGTCAGCGTCGTGATGACCGTGTCTTTGCCGTCGCCGCCGAACACGCGATCACCGGAATCGTCCACCTCGAAGGTGTCCTTGCCGGCGCCGCCATACATCGTGTCTTCATCGTCGCCGCCAATAAGGGTGTCATCGCCATCACCGCCGTAAAGCAGGTCCTCATTGTCACCACCCAGCAGCGTGTCATCGCCTTCATTGCCGTAGATAGTGTCGTCGTCGTTCTCGCCCTGAATAAAGTTGTCCAACGCATTACCGATCAGGATCAAATCATCATCGGATTCGATGACAATAAGGTTTTCAATGTTGTCCGCGAGGGTAATCGTCACGTTCCCGTCGACCTCAGGGAAGAAATCGTCACTCTGATCCACAAAAACCGTATCTATGCCCTTGTCGGCTTTTTCCGTCAGGACGTCATAGCCGTCGGCGTAGTAGTTGTCATCGCCACCACCGCCCTTCATTACATCGGCGTTGCCGTCAGCGCCATAAATTTGATCTGCGCCGCCACCACCCTTCAGGGTGTCTTCACCGTACCAGCCGATCAGGATGTCATCACCAGAACCGCCGGCCAGAGTGTCGTCACCGAAACCCCCGTAAAGAAAGTCGTCCCCGCCCTTGCCCTTCAGAACGTCATCGCCATCGGTGCCGTAAATAACGTTATCCAGCTCGTTACCAGTACCTTTCAGGCCCACCTCGCCAAAGGGAACACCTGAAAGAAACAGGTTGTCCAGGCCGGCGCCCAGCGTGAAATCGACGGTTGAAAAAACATTGTCATTCAGGCCGTATTCTTCACCGTCGTCATTAACGAAATTTGTGCCGGTCTCGAATGCTTTGTCGCCGACGTTATCCACGAAGTAGGTATCGTTGCCGTCGCCGCCGTACAGTGTGTCGGCGCCGTAGTCACCGTCCAATTCGTTGTCGGAGTCATCGCCGGTGAGGACGTTGTTCAGCAGGTTGCCCGTCAGATCATCGTCGTCGCTGCCGGTCAGAACCGCATTTTCGATATTGGCTTCGAGCGTATAGGAGCTGTCGCTTTCGACTGTATCGGTGCCGCCACCGGGAAGTTCCACGATGATGACGTTGTTACCATCGCTGATGATGTAGAGGTCATCGCCGAGCCCACCGACAAGGGTGACGGGATCATTACCGCCAGTGCCCTGTGTCGCATCCAGGGTGTCTGCACCGCTGGTACCGATCAGAAGGGGTTCGTCGTTAGCGTTGGTGAAAGTCGCCATGATTTGGAGCTCCTGGTTGTATTTAGACTATGGGCGATTGGAAAGAAGAGACTGGGAAAGCAAAAATCCGGGGCGCAAAAAATACCGCGCGCACAGAGCAAACCTCTGCGCACGGTACGCAAAATTCATTTTGGAAACGGCTGCTTTTCAAATCAATCCCGTGGTGTGTTTTAATTATCTCTCATCCGGGTCTACCTGAGCCCGTGCCAAGCACGTTCAAGGTGGGCGAAAAATATAGTACAAGGCATTGGCTGTCAAATATATTTCCGGGATTACGATGGGT
>MGYT01000027.1:23377-23466 GCA_001801865.1 Gammaproteobacteria bacterium RIFCSPLOWO2_02_FULL_61_13 | reverse complement strand
CGCAACCAGGACCTGAACATCACGCGCCGCCCGGCCGAATTCGATGCGGAGCATTTTGACCTGTACCAGCGCTACCTGACGCTTCGGCA
>MGYT01000027.1:16273-23356 GCA_001801865.1 Gammaproteobacteria bacterium RIFCSPLOWO2_02_FULL_61_13 | reverse complement strand
CCCGACCCCGGAAAGCTACGTGGATTTTCTGTCGGCCACGTGGTCGGAAACCACGTTTTTCGAGATGCGCGATGCCGAGCGCAGGCTGGTGGCGGTGACTGTGGCGGACGTCATGCCCGGGGCATTGTCGGCGGTCTACACCTTCTTTGATCCCGCGCAGGCTGTGCGCAGTCCCGGCACGTTTGCAATCCTGTACCTGGTGGAAGAGGCGCGCCGCCGCAACTGTGCCTGGTTGTACCTCGGCTACTGGATCCAGGAATGCCGAAAGATGCGATATAAGAACGAATTTCGTCCGCTGGAGTACTACCGGGAAGGCGAATGGCGCCGAACGATGAAAGCGGACGCTGGTTTGCACCCCTGATTTCAGGCAGAATCGCGCTTTTCCAAATAAGCTCTGAATAAGTCCATCCTGGACTTATTCAGAGGACGGGAAGCGAAAAGCGTGGTTTTCGCTTCCCTCACATTTTCAATGACGGAATCGTCATTGAAAATGGCAGTGCATCCCTGCACTGCGAAACCTCTGAAATTTTTCAGAGGTTTCCTAATCAGGTACAGGCATGGCAAAAGAAGATCAGATAGAAATGGAAGGTACCGTCATCGAGACGCTGCCGAATACCATGTTCAGGGTTGAACTCGATAATGGCCACACGGTGACCGCCCACATCTCGGGCAAAATGCGCAAGCATTACATCCGCATCCTGACCGGCGACCGCGTGACGGTCGAAATGACTCCCTACGACCTGTCCAAGGGCCGCATCACTTATCGCGCAAAGTAGTGTGCATTGACAACGCCCAAGTCGCCGCGCGTTCCAGATCGGCGGGCGTATCGATGCCGTGACCTGCCGGCCTGCAGGCAACCTCCACGTACACGGCGTAGCCACTGTCCAAGGCCCGCAACTGTTCCAGTCGCTCGCGCAATTCCGAATGACTCTGAGGCATGCGGGTGAACTTGCGAAGGAAGCCGGCTCGGTAGGCATAGAGACCGATGTGCCGGTAACCCCAGGGCGGATCCCCTCCCGGCCCAGGACGATATGCCCTGCTGAATGACAGCGCTCGCCCCGTAGCATCGAACGAAACCTTGACGTTGCTGGTGTCTTGCGCCGCCGCTTCCGATTCGAAGGGCTCGCACAGCGTGGCCATGGAGTATTCCGGTTCCCGCGCCAGTATCCCTGCGACCTGATCTATCAATTCCGGCGGCAGCCCAACCTCGTCTCCCTGGACGTTGACGACGACCTCGTCATCTCCAAGTCGCAGCTGGTCGACTACTTCCGCGACACGGTCGGTCCCCGATTGGTGCCGGATCGATGTCATCTGGAATGACGCGCCGATGCCCGCGCAGTGTTCAGCAATTGACTGATGGTCCGTCGCGACGAATACCTGCTGCGCGGCGCTCGCTGTTGCCGATTCCCACGCGTGTTGCACGAGCGGCTTGCCGGTGCCGGGGATCTCGATCAAAGCCTTTGCCGGCAGTCGCGTGGAGCCATAGCGACTGGGAATGATGACCGTGAAGGAGGATGTCACTTGCTTTTCTGGTAATGCTCTACTTCTTCCGTCCCCAGCGTGCGCGCCTCGCTTTCCAGCATCACGGGAATGTCATCGCGGACCGGGTACGCCAGCCGCGCGGAAACGGATATGAGTTCCTGCCGGGCCCGATCAAAAATCAGCGGACCCTTGGTCACGGGACACACCAGAATTTCAAGCAACTTTTTGTCCATGGGGGATCTCCCGAAGCAGGGCGCGAAGGCGATGCTGGAACGCGCCGGGCAACTGTGCCTCCACCGGCACGTACCACCAGTCATCGGCGGCGAAGTTAATGCATTTTACGGCATCCTTTTCCGTCATCACCACCGGCAGGTCATCATCAAACTGGAGGTCCGACGCGCGGAAGGGGTAATGATCCGGAAAATCGTGCTTGTGTATGTGTATTTCATGTCCGCGCAGGAACGAGAAAAAGCGTTGCGGATTGCCTATGCCCGCGACCGCATGCACCTCCCGGCCGCGCAGCGAACTGATGTCGCGGCTTCGGCCCGGATCACGCAATGACCGCAGCGGCAGGGCCTGATATTCCATCAGGAATTCGCCGCGCGCCGCCTTGCCGTTGGCGACCACCAGGTCCACGGAATCGATGCGCCCGGGCAGATCGCGCAATGGTCCTGCGGGCAGGCAGTGTCCGTTGCCGAAACGACGGTCTCCATCGACAACGGCAATCTCGATGTCGCGCCCCAGGGCCAGATGCTGCAGCCCGTCATCGCAGACAACAATATCGCAATCGGTGTGCCGGATAAGTTCCTCCGCGGCAACGGCGCGCTGCGCACCCACCGCCACCGGGCAACGGGTGCGCTTTGCAATCAACACCGGCTCATCACCGACCATTTCCGGACTGCTGTCGGGCCGCACCTGCTGCGGCTGCCGTGTCATCCGGCCGCCATACCCGCTGCTGACGACGCCGGGCCGCCAACCCTCCGATCGCAGAAACTCAACGAGCCAGATCACCAAAGGCGTCTTTCCGGTTCCACCCACGGTCAGGTTCCCCACCACCAGCACCGGTACCGGCAGATTCAGCACCGGCATCAATCCGCAGACATAGGCCAACCGCCGCAGACTGACGACGCCGGCATAACACCAACCCACGGGCGCAAGCGGGATGGACAGCCAATGGCCGCCGTACCAGAGCCTGTCAACGAACTCGTGACTGATCATGTTGAACGGGTGGGCGCCTTCCGTAACGCGCGCCGGGTAATGATTAGTTCACAAATTGCGAGCGCGGCAATTTTCTACTCCGTGTCGTCCTGAAGCTTCCGGGTCGCAAAGGTTATGCGCACCAGGCCGGCCTGACGCGCTGCATCCATGATCTTGATCACGGCCTGGTGTGTGGCCTTGGCGTCAGCACTGATCACCACCGGCACCTCTTCCTGGGTGCGCACTGATTCCCGCAATGCCTCGCGAATCGTGCCCAATTGCGTATTGATAAGCCGCTGTCCGCGGATATAAACCTGGTCATCCGCATCCACAGTCACTTCAATGGATTCGGTCAGGGTTTCGCGTTGGTCGGTGCTGGCCTGCGGCAGTTTGACGTTGATCTGCGCAATGCGATCAAAGGAAGTGGTCACCATGAAGAAAATAAGCAGCATGAACACCACGTCGATCAAAGACGTGAGATCGATGCCAACGTCTTCCCGTTGCGGGCGTTTGAAGTTCATACGCGACCCGCCTTTGCGGCCGAATCCCGCTCGCGCTCGCCAAGCATGATCTCCACCATCTTCAGCGCCTCCTGCTCCATGGTAATGATCAGGTCATCCACCCGCCCGCGGAAGTACCGGTACAGCACCAGGGATGGAATCGCGATAAACAGGCCCGTGACCGTCGTGATCAGCGCCTCGGCAATACCGCCGGCCAGCAGGCCGGGGTCTCCCACGCCTTCAGAACTGACCACGGAGAAAATCTTCATCATGCCGAGCACGGTACCGAGCAGACCCAGCAGTGGCGACGCCGTGGCAATGGTGCCCAATGCTCCGATGAATCGCTCCAGTTCGTGGGCAACGTGCCGCCCGACCTCCTCGATACTTTCCTTGATTACGGCACGCTCATGACGCCGGTTCACCAGGCCTGCAGCCAGGATTCTCCCCAGCGGGGACGCGCGTCGCAGATCCTGGATGCGCTTGGCATCCAGCTGCCCGGCCTGCTCCCACTGCCAGACCTGGTTCACCAGACCCTTGGGCGCGATGCGTTTGCTTTGCAGGGACCAGAAACGCTCACCTGCAATGGCCAGCGCCGCGATGGAAAACATCAGCAGTGGCCACATGGTTGGACCACCGGCCTTGAAAAAATCAAGCACAGTCTGCCACCTCCGCGGTGTAGTGAATTATTTCAATGAAGGCGCGAATGCCAGAAACGGCGCGCGGACAAACGATGGGCGGAAAATCGGACACCGGTCTCATCAATGACAAATTCCAGCGCTCCATTCCGGCCTGTGTCCAGATTGATCGCCCCATGTTGCTGATAGCGCTGCATTATATCCTGTTTCGGGAACCCGAAGCGATTACGAAAGCCCGCCGGATAAAGTGCGTAGCGTGCCTGCACTGCCTGAACGAGATTCGGGGTCGACGACGTGCGGCTGCCGTGGTGGGGGACCACAATAATCACGGCGCGCAGAGCGCTCGCGAAACGACGCACCAGGACCTGTTCAGCCTCGCGTTCAATGTCTCCGGTGAGCAGCAGGATGCCTTGGCCGTTCCGCGCGACATGCAATACACATGAGGCATTATTGCCCTGCAACCGGTCTTCACGATCCGGATGCAGCAGGGTAAAAATGAAACCGTCCCATTCCCAGTGCGTCCCCGCGCGGCACGGGGCCACATTTGTGCCGCGCACCCGCGCCGGCACGCTGGTTAACAAGCGATCCACGGGCACGGCCTCCCGCACGCTGCGCAGCCCGCCGATGTGATCGTTGTCACCGTGACTCACGAGGAGAACATCCAGGTTTTTTATTCCGGCCTGACGCAGCCAAGGGACGACGACGGCGTCGCCGGCATTGAAGTCGGGGCCGAACTGGGGCCCGGTGTCGAACAGCAGCGTGTGCCTGTCCGTGCGCACGACGGCGGCCAGCCCCTGCCCCACATCCAGCAATGCAAGGTGGAGGACTCCCGGACCCGGTGGCAGGGGATCCGGCGCCAGCAGCGGCAGCATCCATAGCCACCCCAGCCAGCGCCCCGGCAGGCCGCGCGGTAACAACAGGATAGCCGCGCCCAGACCCGCGCAGATCACGGCCATGATGGAAACCGGCGTCAGCGCCAATATCGCAAATTCATTCCCGCCTGTTAGTTCCAAAAACGGCCAGAGCAGGCTCAGCGAACCATCAGCGAGACGCAGTAACCCCGTGCCCAGCGCAGGCGCCACCCAAAGCATCAGCGATCCTGCGAGCACCAGGGGCACAGTGACGAAGCTTACCCACGGGACCGCGAGCAGATTCGCGATCAGACCCGCCACCGAAATCTGTTGAAACCACAAGGCCAGGGCGGGGGCCAATCCCAGGGAAACCACCACTTGCACCCGTCCCCACCGGTCCCACAGTGTTCCCTGCCCCACCCGCCCGTGCATGCCCCAGCCGATCCACGCCACCGCGAGAAATGATAACCAGAAACCCGGCGCCAGCACGGAGAACGGATCCAGCAGCAACACCAGGAGCAGGGCCAGCGCCAACGCATGACTCAAACCCACCGGCCGGTACACGGTCGCGCCCAGCCCGACCAGGATCATGATCATGGACCGCTGTGTGGGGATCGAGAACCCCGCCAGCGCCGAATAGAACACCGCGGCAAGCAATCCCGCCGCCGCGCCGGCCCAGGGCGCCGGCATCCGGAGTGCGGCGCGCCCGAGCCGGGGCCAGATCCAACGCACGAAATATAGCGCGAGTGCCGCCACCAGACCGATGTGCAACCCCGAGATCGCCAACAGATGATTGGTGCCGGTACGGTTCAGCACGGCCCACGCCTGCGCTGAGATGGCGCTTTGATCTCCCAACGCCAGCGCCACGATCAAGGATCGAAAATCCCGCTCCGGCATCACCGCGTGAATACGTTCACGCAGGCGAAAGCGCCACACATCCGGGCGCCAGTGGCCCGCCGCTTTGAGGCGATCATTACCCGCGCCGGCAACGACGTAACCGGTGGCGCGCAGGCGGTGTTGAAACAGCCAGCCCTCGTAATCGAACGAACCGGGATTCATGAAACCGGCTGGACGCTTCAATCGCACCCGCAGCCGCCAGTACTCCCCGGGCACCAATGCGGGGGCATCGTCGTACCACCCGAGCCGCACCCGGGTTCCGGGCGCCAATCCACTCCTGCCGGCGGATTCCAGGCGAAAATTGAAACGCTTCACGTCGCCCTTCTGCTCCGGCAGCGAGTCCACCTGGCCAACCACGGTTACCGAGGATCCTTCCACCGCCGGATCCAGGTTTACCGACAGGATCGCGCCACCGCGATACAACGCGTAGAGCGCGCCCGCCAGAAACCAGGCCGGCCAACGCAGGGAACCGCGCGGCGACCACAGGCCCAGGCACAACGGCGCCAACCACAGGAACAACGGGGACGGGAAAACCGGGATTGATGCCAGGGCGAGGATCCCCAGCAGGAACAGCGCGCTTCCAGTGCGCATCGACATTCACCCTTTCGCAAATCCATTTGCGACGCCTTAGTCCCTATAATACGCGCCGCCAATGCCAAACCACCAGACGCCGGCGTGAAAAATCTGCTGCGCAGTTTCATGCCGGATCATCACTCAGTCCGGCGACATCGTGCCCTCGCGTTCCTGGGAACGTTATTGCACGACCCGCAGATCTTCCACCTGACGCGGCACTCAGCCGCGGGGGGCATGGCCGCGGGCCTGTTCTGCGCGTTTTTCCCCGTTCCCGGGCATATGATCTTTGCCGCAATCGCGGCAATCGGTTTTCGCGTAAACCTGCCCGTGGCGGTGGCCGCCGTATGGATCACCAATCCCATCACCATCCCGCCCATTTTTTATCTTGCCTACCGGCTCGGTTCCGCTTTCCTGGGCAACCCGATGGAACCTGTGCATTTCGAGTTCACGCTGAAATGGATTAACACCACGTTCGTGCACATTTGGCCAGCGCTGGTCACCGGCAGCCTGATCCTGGCCACTTCCTCGGCGGTGCTGGGGTATGCAGGGGTGCGACTGCTGTGGCGCCTGGCGGTGGTGATGAAAGTCAGGGAGCGGCGGCGACGGCGGGAGGGATAATGAATACGGTATCCAACACCGCTTTTTACTGTTGCGGCGTCCGCAGGGAGGATGCGCGGCAGCCTCTCTCCATCTGCAATGATCAATTCGCGCAGCGCTTCATGGACGAGCGCGCCAAGCGGGTGTTCGAGCCATTTCGATCCGAGACCATGCCGAACATCACCAATGCCACCCGCTGCCGGATCATCGATGACATCCTCCGGAGCGAGATCAAACCGGCCACGACGATCATTTCCATAGGCGCCGGCTTTGACACCCGGCCCTACCGCCTGGCGGGCGGCACCTGGCTTGAACTGGATGAAGCGCCGTTACTGGAATACAAGAATGAGA
>MGYT01000027.1:15261-16214 GCA_001801865.1 Gammaproteobacteria bacterium RIFCSPLOWO2_02_FULL_61_13 | reverse complement strand
GAGCCGCTGGGCGACAAGCTGGCCGGGATCGGGGCCGAACACCCGGTGATTGTCGTCATTGAAGGCGTGTTCATGTACCTGGAGCCGGCGGCAATCCTGACCAACGTGCATGAATTACGCCGCCTGTTCCCCCATCACCTGCTGCTCTGTGATCTGATGAACCGCCGCTTCTTTGAGAAATTCTCCGGCAGCGTGCATGCCAAGCTCGTCGCCGCGGGTGGCGCGTTCACGGCACGGCCTGAGCACCCCGATGAGGTATTTACCCAGAACGGCTACCTGGAGATTGAACGGATACCCATGGCGCGCCGCGCGCAGGAGTTGGGCGCCTTCTGGTACCGGCTGGGCATCCCCGATTTTCTGTCAAAACTGCTGCTGAAGGTTTTTCTCAAGGACCTGAACGGTTACGCGGTTTACCGCTTCCAGGTTTAACGGCTCGGTAACGTCAGTTTTCCCCCAGCGCATCTTTCACGCGATCGCTGGGGGTAATCCGTTCTTCCACGGGAACACCCGATTTCTTCCGCTTGGCAGTCTTGGTTTTGGCGGGCGCCTTTGCCGATGATTTTTCCGCTGCCTCCGCTTTCCTGACATCCGCGTATTTCTGGCTCAGCGTCGCCTTGGCGTTCGGCAGGGTTTCCGCTGACGGCTCGATGCGGCCCGCCCGCAGCAGATAAATTGCTGCGTCGTCCAGTTTTCCTTTTGCCATCTCCCCGTAGGCGAGGTCCACATAGCGTTGTGAGAGTGCTTGCAACCCGTTTGTGGCGGATTCATTCCCGGGTTCCAAAGACAGAATTTCCTGATACCTCTCATAGGCGTTGTTGCCCTTGGGGGACGTCAGGCGCAACGCGGCCACATCCGCGTCAGCCAGTGCCAGTAATTCCGCAACCTGCGCCGATGACGCATCATCCTGGATCGCCGGCTCCGCTGTCGCAACTGAAGCTGCCACCTCCGTTGCC
>MGYT01000027.1:12556-15204 GCA_001801865.1 Gammaproteobacteria bacterium RIFCSPLOWO2_02_FULL_61_13 | reverse complement strand
TCCAGTTTTCCGGCACGCAGCGTGCCCGGCACGGCCTGGGTAACTGCATCAGGGGCGGGCTTGATTCGATCCGTCTCGGCCTCCGGCGACGGCACCGCCGCATCGGGGTCAGTTTTGATTTCGGCCTCGTCAAAGGCGAATTCCCCGCGCCAGGCAGCGATGCTTTGCGGCCGGTCTTCAGGCTTGAAGGCGAGGCCATGATCGATCGCAGTCAGGAATCCTTTGGAGTACTGCCCTCCCGCCAGGGTGGAGAGCGTTTGCAGGTCATCCTTCATGCCTTCATGCAACAGGGCGCTGCGGTCGGTGGCGGAACTGGGGGGACTGCCGATGATGGCCCGATAAAGCGTCGCAGCCAACCCATAGATGTCAGTCCAGGGTCCCTGCCGGTTGCTCTTGCTGGTGTATTGCTCAATGGGCGCATAGCCGGGTGATACCAGCGTGGTCAGTGTCTGCGGGTCCGCGTGACCGCGCGTCTGGCGCGCCGATCCGAAGTCCAGCAACACCGGGCTGCCGTCATTGCGAATGAAGATATTGCCCGGCTTGATGTCGCGGTGCACGAACCCCTTGCCGTGAATGAGTTCCAATCCATTCATCAGCGGTATCAGGATCTGGATCAGGCTGCGTTCATCCAGGGTCTTCTTTCGCTTCAACACCTGCTGCAGACTCTCGCCCAGCTCATAATTCATCACCATGTAGGCTGAGCCATGCAACTCAAAGACATTCAGCACGCGTACCAGGTTGGGATGCTCGAACTTGGTCAGCGTTCGCGCCTCATCCACGAACCGTGTCAGGCCCCACTTGAAATCCTCGCCATGCTCATCCGACTGCGGCTGAATGGTCAGGTCCGCGTTGCGCATGGCCATCTGGCCGGGCATGTACTCCTTGATCGCAACCAGCCGGTCCAGATTGATATCCTGCGCGAGGTAGGTGATGCCGAATGCGCCCTGCCCCAGTACCCGCTGGATGCGGTACCAGTGCAGTTGGTGATTATCCGGCAGCGCGTTCTGGTGGGATTTATCGCTCATCTGACGACCCGCTACCGGGAGATGACCCGGATCAGCGCGGCGCCGCCACCAGCGCCAGCATCCTGCCGTCAGGAGAAATGGCAAGACGCGAGAGTGCACCGGCTTCCGCGATCATGGCGACCAGTTTCCATCCCCCTGGTCCCGCGCCGTGATAATAGAGACCGTTCCCCTGCGTCGACAGCAGGCCCGACCCATCCGGCAACCAGGCATAGTCGCCTTCCGTGCCCGGCAACAATGGGAACAAGGGCTCATCTCCGGTCCCATCCGCCTTGACCCGGTGCAGCACCGGCTGCGCATTACCCATTCTCACGTAAGTCACCGATCCGTCGGGCGCCGTTGCGATACTCCGGCCGACATCGGTGGCGATGGTGGTGCGCTTGCGTGAGTCAATCTCAATGCGCTGCAACGTGTGCGGCTCGCCGAGAATGAATGCAAAGACGACATTCGGCGTGGCGAAGGAGTAATACCCGATCAGGTCCGGCAGTTTCAGCACCGTCTGCGCGCGGCCGCCACCGGCCGGGTAGCGCCAGATTTCCTGGATCTTTCCTGAATCCTCCCAGATCACCGTCACGTACTTCCCGTCCGGTGTCTCGCACGGGGAATATTCATTCTTCGGCGAGCGGATCAGCTGGTGCGTGGCATCCGTGGTGAGGTCAAAGCGGTAAATGTCGTTCTGCTCACCGTCACGGCGGGCGCTGAAGAGCAGGCTTTTGCCGTCGGCGCTGAATGCCGGCTGGTTGTCATAGCCCGCACTGGCCGTGATATTGCGCCCGAGTCCAATCTGAACCCCGGACAATGTTGCCGCCATGCCGTAAAGCAGGATGTCAGTTTCCGGCAGTGGTGGTGCGGAAGCGGCCTGTTGCGCCGCAACGAGAAGCAGTGCTGAGATCAATTTGGTCATGGGTCCCTCCCGGTTGCCGTGATTGTACCGAAATGGCGCGAACCGAACTAAAATGGCGCATGCCTGCAGGACCGCTCCGATTTCCTGCCAGCGCCAGAGACGAAAAGGTGCTGGCGCGCCTGCGCAAGCTCTGCCTGGCCCTGCCCGAGGTTACCGAGACCGGATCATTCGGCCACCCCAATTTCCGCGCCGGCGGGAAAATCTTCGCGGCCTTTGAACCGGTCCAGGGCCAGCCGTCCATCGCGTTCAAACTTGGCGCCGAGCAGGCGACCTTGACCCTGGTCAGCGACGCGCGGTTTTTCCCGACACCCTATGGACGCGGCCATTGGGTCAGCCTGTGGGCCGACGAGCCACTGAACTGGAAGGAAATTGAGGAACTACTGCTGCGCGGCTACCGAAGCGTGGCGCTGAAGCGCATGCTCGCCGCCCTCGACGAGAAAGCGTAATCAACGCCCTGTAGATCGATACTCCCCGGGACTTTGGTCGTTACAGATATTGCTTGAGATTGACGCCCCGCACGGACCAAAGCGTGCCCACCACCCCGATTCCCACCACGCCAATCATGATAAAAAGAAACGGGAAACCACCGTTGATACCTACGACCGCCAGCGTGATGATAATGAAGGTCCGCAGCACGACCGTCCCCAGCACCATTTCCGCAATCTTCTTCTGCCAGATGCGGAACGTAACCAGAGTCAAACACAATAGAAACATGCCGGTGA
>MGYT01000027.1:9944-12480 GCA_001801865.1 Gammaproteobacteria bacterium RIFCSPLOWO2_02_FULL_61_13 | reverse complement strand
CAGCGGCAATCCGAGCACGGCGGTGTAGGTGGCGATATACAACTGCCACATAAAGGCTTGTGCAGGCATGGCCGTTTCTCCTTTTAGCGAAGGGGGACGGAATTCAATCTGTCCACGACTGATTAACCTGCGTTTGCGTGCCGGGTGATCAACCTGATGACCTCGCCGGGCTGATCAAGCGAAAGAAAGTGGCCCCCGTCTTTAACCGTTTCCATCTTCGCCCCGGGGATTTCCGCCAGAGTTTGTTTGCGTTCGTTTTCCCGGGACCAATCCCGGTCGCCATACACCAGCAAAACGGGGACATTAATACGACCATAGGCCTGGCGCGCCTCCTCCCATTTCGCGGCGTTGCGCAGCAGGTTGATGAAGCCCCGGTAATGCCCCTTGCGTACACCGGAGTCCCAGACCTGTCCAAGAAATCCCGGCGTCAATGCACCCGGGTGGGACACGCCTCCCTGCAGGATGACCGTTTCCACCATCCTGTTGCGGAAGCGCATGACGGTCTCCCCAAGCACGGGGATCCGCGCCAACGTCACGATCAGCCAGGCGACAAAATTGCCACGGGTTATGCCCAGCCCTTTACCGTAATCATACGGGTTGATGGCAACCGCGCACTTGACCCGCGCATTGTGCTTCGCGGCAATCAGCAAAGGGATCGACCCGCCAATGGAAATCCCGGCCAGGGTGGCATCCCGGATATCCAACTGGTCCATGAATTTTTCCACGGCCGTCACGAACAGGTCAGGGATGTAATTGGTTTGCGGAATGTCAGAAAAACCATGGCCCGGATAGTCCAGCGCATAAACCGTAAAGGTCCTGGCCAGATCCGGGATGACTTTCTCAAAGATGTCGAACTGGGTGCGCAAGGTGTGCAACAGCACCAGGTTCGGGCCATTGCCGGTCTTGATATAACGAATGCGCACGCCGTCAATGGTCAGATACTGGATGGGTATTTCCGGACTCCAATAGAGAGTCGCCGGTATTGGCGGCTCGCGGCGCAACGCCTCCAGCAACATGGACAAGACCACCGGCAAGGCGATGGCTGAAACGACGACCAGCAGACAGGTAACAGTTCCCATTAACTCCCCCTTCCAATCCACTCACTTGCTAATTGCAAGTGACAAAGAATACAACAGGTCAATTTACAAATGCAAGTGACCTGAATTACGGCATTATCGCTTGGACGCGCGGCCGAGGGCATGGCAGGATGACGAAATGCGAAGATACGCAAATTCAACCAGCTTCAAGCGCTCGAACTGCGCCGTGGCCTGCACGCTCGACCTGATCGGGGACAAGTGGACCCTGCTGATTATCCGGGACATGTTCTTCGGCAAGACTCGTTACAAGGAGTTTCAGGATTCCGAGGAAGGAATACCGACCAATATCCTGACCAACAGGCTGCGAAAACTGGAGAGTGCAGGCCTGGTTGCCAAATCACCCTATCAGAAGAATCCAGTCCGCTATGAGTACCGGCTGACCGAGGCCGGGCGGAGCCTGGGGCCAATCCTTAAGTCCATCATTAACTGGGCGGGCGAATACATCCCCGGCGTGCGCCGGCCGAAGGCAAGTCAGACCAGAACTACCGGGTAATCTCCCGCACCTTTTGTTCTAACGATTCTCCGCGGCTCATGTCCCTGAAGGTGATGCCCGCGGCCTGCAGCGCAGTCAGGATCTGCGTCTGGACGGTCACTTCCGCGGTGGCCTCAAACCGCACGCGCAGGCGGCGGCGATCCTCTCCCAGTACTTCGGCGTGCGTCACACCGGACACACCCAGCATGATATCCGCTGTTACTTCCGGCGCCGCTTTTTCCAGCGTGAAGGTCAACACGGCGCTGCGTGAAACCAGTTGACTGATGGGCTGGTGGGCCGTGACCTTGCCTTGCTTCAGAATCACGACGTCCTGGCAGAGATCCTCGATGTCGGCCAGGTTGTGCGACGAGATCACGAACTTGCGCTTGTCACCGGTGGCACGGATCAGTTCGCGGATCGGTCCGGCGGTGTTGGGGTCCAGTCCGGAGGTCGGTTCATCCAGCAGGATCAGATCCGGACTGCCGATGAATGCCTGGGCTATGGCCGCCCGTTTGACCATGCCGTGGCTCAAGGCCTCCGGGGGCCGGTTCGCGACATCGCGCAGGATGACCAGGTCCAGCACTCGCCCGGCTTCAATGCGCGCATTCTGCCGTGTGAATCCCTGCAACTCGGCGAATACCGTCAATTGCCTGAAGACCGGCACCGCGCGGGCCAGCAACGCATCCTGGGGCAGGATGGCAATGCGCCCATGCAATGGCTCCGCCAGCGGCGGCAATCCGAAAATCCGCACTTCCCCTGATGTGGGTCGCAGGAAGCCGCACAGGATGGAGAACAACGTGGTCTTGCCCGCGCCATTGGGTCCCACCAGGCCGGTGGGCGCACCGGGCGTGATCTCAAGATCAATCCCTTCCAGCGCATGTACCGATCCGAAATATTTGCTCAGGCCGTGTATCGAGATCATGGGTGCGGGGCTCAAATGTCGCGCCGCTGGAAGATGTACCACCCC
>MGYT01000027.1:9094-9937 GCA_001801865.1 Gammaproteobacteria bacterium RIFCSPLOWO2_02_FULL_61_13 | reverse complement strand
CTTTCATGGGCGAGGGGAACAGGTAGCCGATGTACACGGCCTCCTTCCAGTGCATCGCCATCAGGGATCCGGCGATGGCCACCACCGCATAGGTGGCAATGGCGGTGAGAATGGCCGCCGCCGCCGATCCAAGCATGGCCCCGTACAGCGACATCAGCGCAATGTACGGCAGCGTGTAAAGAAAGGTCACCAGCAGGATGCGCGCGCCGTAGGCCACGGTACCCGGATGCGTATCCGTGACCAGCGCCACCGCGATACCCACGCCCACGATCACTGCGTGCACCAGCGTCATGAACAGCAGCGCGCCGATAAATCTGCCCAGGTAGATCTCATTGCGCCCGCAGCGGGGGATCAGGAAACGGAGATGGCGCGTGCCGATGTCCGTCGCGGTCTGATCCCCGGCGCCCCACAGGGTAAACACGGGGATGAGCGCCATGAACAACAGGAAGAACAGGCTGAGCGTCGGGGCCTGCTCCGTAAACAGCACCCGCGCCAGCACCGGATCAAACAACCAGGACATGAAAGCAATGCCCTGCTCGGTGGCCAGGTTGGCCGCCCAGCCGCCGGACAACTTCCACAGCAGCCAGAACCAGAGGGTCCCATAAATAATCAAGAACAGCACGCCACGCGTACTCAGCAGCGATTGCATGAGCTCGTAGCGGGCCAGAACCTGGACGTGCTGGCGATTCATCAAACCACAACCGGCTGGGCCGATTTATTCATTCCCACGGCTACGATGATCGCCAACACACCCCCCACCAGGCCCATGACATTGGTCAGGCCGAAGGTGGTCAGCAGAATGCCGAATACCTCCGCCGCAATGGCCACGACACCGGCTGCGAG
>MGYT01000027.1:8802-9085 GCA_001801865.1 Gammaproteobacteria bacterium RIFCSPLOWO2_02_FULL_61_13 | reverse complement strand
CCAGTGGGTCCCCTGGAACAGGAACACGGCCCCGGCCACCAACACGCCCACGGACACCAACAGAAATACCCCCAGGGCCATCAACAGTCCACCGATGCCCTTGCCCACGCCCGAGGCGACTTCCATGGATGCCCGGTCCGCCTCGGTCAATGGCGTGCCACTCTCCTTTGCGGCTTCTTCCATTGCAAGCGTGCTCAGATGACTGATCCCTGTAGTCGCTGCGCCGCCACCCAGATAGCCGAGCGCGGCAAACAGATTAAGCATGGCAGCAAGAATCAAACAC
>MGYT01000027.1:7420-8779 GCA_001801865.1 Gammaproteobacteria bacterium RIFCSPLOWO2_02_FULL_61_13 | reverse complement strand
TCCTCCCAAGGCTTCCCGAGTCGAAACATCATAATTCTAGCCGGTGCCGCCAGCCGGTACCGGACGTGAGTTATTGGAGTTATTGGGCCGGATTGCGGGTCCGCAGCACACCCTCGTGCAATTCGTAGGCCCGGTCAAACCGGTTCACCAGCGCCAGGTTATGGGTGACCATGACCAGGCTCACCTGATACTCCCGGTTCAGTTCCAGCATGATGTCGAAGACCTTGGCGGCGGTGTGCTCGTCCAGGTTGCCGGTCGGCTCATCCGCCAGGATGCAGCGCGGCTTGGTCACCAGTGCCCGGGCAATGGCTGCACGCTGACGTTCGCCGCCGGAAAGTTCACCGGGCTTGTGCGCAATGCGCGGGCCCAACCCGACCCGCTCCAGGATCGCCGCCGCCTCGTTTTCGGCCTGCGCCGGTGCCACGCCCCGGATCAACAGCGGCATGGCGACATTCTCCACTGCCGTGAACTCCGGCAACAGGTGATGGAACTGGTACACAAACCCCAGGTAATGATTGCGCAATTCGCCGCGTTCCTTTTCCGACAATGCCGACATGACCTTGCCGCCCACTTCCACCTCGCCCGAGGTCGGTTCGTCCAGGCCGCCCAACAAATGCAACAACGTACTCTTGCCGCACCCGGAGGAACCCAGGATGGCCACACAGTCCCCGGCGTCCACCGACAGATCCACGCCGCGCAGCACGTCCACGTGCAGTTCCCCTTCGGCGAAGGTGCGGCTCAATCCGCTGCAGGCCAGCGCCACTTTCTCACTCATAGCGCAATGCCTCCGCCGGCTGGGTGCGGGCCGCGCGCCAGGCCGGATAAAGGGTCGCGGTCAGGCAGAACAGGAACGCCACCGAGCCGATGATCCAGACATCACTCCAATGCAGATCGGAAGGCAGCTCACTGATGTAATAGATATCCGGTGACAGGAACTTCACCCGGAAGAAGTTCTCGATGGCCGGAACAATGGTCTCCACGTTGTTGGCCAGCAGAATTCCACCCAGTATCCCCAGGCCGATGCCGATGGCGCCGATCACCGTGCCCTGAATCATGAAAATGGCCAGGATGCTGCGCGGACTCGCGCCCATGGTGCGCAGCACGGCGATATCCGCCTCCTTGTCCGTGACCGTCATCACCAGCGTCGAGATGATATTGAACGCGGCCACTGCCACGATGAGGCTGAGGATCACGAACATCACGGTCTTTTCCGTGCGCAGGGCGCGGAAGAAATTGGCATGGCGCTGGGTCCAGTCGACGACGCCAAATTGACCTTCGATGCCCTGCATCGCCTCGCGGGAGAGACGCGGGGCCGCCATGATGTCATCGGTCTTCAGGCGCAGACCGGAAGGCGCCTCC
>MGYT01000027.1:6154-7233 GCA_001801865.1 Gammaproteobacteria bacterium RIFCSPLOWO2_02_FULL_61_13 | reverse complement strand
GGGACATCTCGGTGCCGATGATCGCCCCATAGGCCCCGGCTTGCAGGGAATCGAATTTCCCCTCCTTCATCTTCTCCGCCACCAGGGAGACCCTGACCTCCTCGGCGGGGACGATGCCCTGGATGATCGTGCCCTGCACCACGCGATCCCGCACCGCCATACCCTCGGCGCTGAAGTAAGGCGCCACGCCGGCAATGCCCGGATACTCCGCCACCTTCTTCTCCACCACGCGCCATTCCTTCATGGCCCCGCTGTAATCCACCACGGTGGCATGGGAGGCCATGCCGAGGATGCGCGACTTCAGTTCCTTCTCGAAACCGTTCATGACCGACAGGACGGTAATCAGCGCCGTGACCCCCAGCGCCACCCCGACCATGGAGGTCAGGGAGATAAAGGAGATGAAATGATTACGGCGCTTCGCCCGGACATACCGCAGCCCGATGAAGGCCTCGAAGGGAGTGAACATGGTGGGGCATTATACGGGCGCGCCCCACAGCGACAAACCTGGGTCAAAGAAACGCAGCCGATTCCTTCTTTATGTCCCAATCCGGGAACACCAGCACGGCGGGATGGCACTTCAGCGCCCTCGCCAACACCTTGGCACGCTCAAGGCCCAGATTGACACGACCGCTCTCGATGGCGGACAGGGTGGATTGCGGGATACCAGTAAGCTCGCCGAGCGCATTCTGGCTCAGTTCCTGCAGCTCGCGAATGATCCGCACCGATTCTCCAACAGATACTCCTACCCGCCTCTTGGCGGGACGAAAATTCTTCATATTCATGATCTCCGATAGTCGTGGGCGGTAATCGAGACAACCTGGAACAGCCGCTCTTCGGCGACGAATCTATAAATTACCCGGGACTTCAGCCCCAAGCGGGATGATCGGTACCCCGACCACTCACCTGTCAGAGACTCATCATGAAATCCTTTCAATAAACGCAAGCCGAAAGGCCCTGAAAACACCGCCACGTCCTTCCATTTCTCATAACGAGCCAATAATTCCCTGGGCGCGGAAACAAGCTGCCTGTCAAGCCGACGATGTTCCTCTATCCACCACATATCGAATTATACCTATACT
>MGYT01000027.1:4965-6076 GCA_001801865.1 Gammaproteobacteria bacterium RIFCSPLOWO2_02_FULL_61_13 | reverse complement strand
TCCGGCAGCCACCCGATGCCAGGTACCGAAGGAGTGAATTCAGTAGCCAACTGAAATTCAGACAAGGATGAAAGCGATACGGAGTTCGTCGCAAGGCCTGCTCGATGTTGAATTAGCTGCAACACATCCTGCTCCAGCAACGTCACGCCATCGTTGAATGCAATACTTTCAATGCGGGCAAAGGGATCGGTAAACCAATTCGAGACCACGACCTTTGCCTTTGTGCCATCAACCCTTACGACCAGATTACCTTGTTGACGCGAGAACCTGGCGTCCTCACTGGACACAGAGCCGAAGTGAATGGCGTCCTCTCCGCTCGCATCCAAAATGATTACCTTTCCGGCACCAGCCCGGATTTCATAGGTATCGTCGCCGCTGCCACCTGAAAGACGGTCGTTGCCAAATTCAGCGACCAATACATCATCACCTTCCCCGCCCGATAATCGGTCCTTGCCCTGCTCACCGGACAGGTAATCGTCCCCTGGCCCGCCAACGATGCGGTCGCCGCCCGGCCCTCCCAAGAGGACATCGTTTCCATCATCACCCGCTAATTGATCACTTCCAGTTCCGCCAAAGAGATGGTCTTGTCCAGGACCTCCGAATATCGCATCGTCTTTATCCCCGCCATCAAGTCTGTCGTCTCCGGAGCCACCATGCAATTCATCCCTGCCAGCTCCGCCGGAGATCGAGTCGTTCCCCTCCGATCCGACGAGAACATCACCCCTGCCGGTTCCTGTAATGATCCATCCTTCCGGTGCCGGGGCAGATTCGATGATCAGCGTCATTGTCACGGTTATCTGCTGGCCAAATCGGTTCGTGGCTGAAAACGACACCAATTCTGTTCCGACTTCCTGCTGGCCAGGGGTTCCGGACAACTCAAGAGTCAACGGGTCATAGGTTAGCCACGGGGGAAGGCTCGATACCAGGGCAATCGGCAATCCTTCCAGTGTTAATGGGTCCACCATGAAATTTTCCGGCAGTCGATATTGAAACAGCACATCCTCCCGGGCGAATAATTGCGAAATGGCAACTCCTGCAACAGGTTCCGTCGGCAATATCCGAATCTCCACAGGCGCGGACAAGTCCACCAATCCTTGCAACGACGTCCACA
>MGYT01000027.1:4406-4892 GCA_001801865.1 Gammaproteobacteria bacterium RIFCSPLOWO2_02_FULL_61_13 | reverse complement strand
GGCACCGGACAAATACTGCGCGTCCAGGACACTGTTGGAATCCACGACGCGCCACGCATCGTCAAGTCCCACTCGCTCTTGCACGTATTCAACCATCAGGGAGTTGAAATCCAGCAACATGATCGGGCTACTCAAACCTGGGGATGTCGACCCGGATTCGTATGACGATGTTGCCTGATTGACTATCTGGATTTTGGTCAACCAGGTCGCGGCCTCACCCTGAAGATCAAAATAGTCGACCAACCTCAGACCTTCCAGCTTGCCGCTCAAAATCAGAAGGTCATTCGCATCCTGCCTGAGAGAAATGTCATTTAATGTAATCCCGCCGCCGAATGAGACAACATGGCTGACACCATCCTGCGGGGTGTCCATTGTCGCGGCACCCCAACCGTCGGTGCTGCTGATAATGTCCCCGTGATCACCACGGTTCAGTAATATTACGGATCCTGTGGCAGACAGTTCTCCGGCGATGGAATCAAACCCATT
>MGYT01000027.1:1776-4373 GCA_001801865.1 Gammaproteobacteria bacterium RIFCSPLOWO2_02_FULL_61_13 | reverse complement strand
CACCAGCAATGTATCGCCGCCGCTGCCCCCATCCATCAGGACGGTACCCAAACTGGTCTCGGAATCTGTAAACAAACCCGACTCCAGGGAGTCGTTCCCATTGCCTCCAAGGAGGATATCCAAAAGCACAATTGAATCCCCGCTGGTTGGAAGCACGTGCGAAACCTTAATTCGATCAGAACCATCTCCGCCCTCAAGAATATTCTCGATCCCGGAAGCGCGCAGAAGGTCAGCACCGGCGCCACCGTGCAATTCATTTTTTGCACCATTTCCGTGCAACTGGTCATCGCCGGCCAGCCCGAACAAAGTCACGCTTCCTCCGGCACCGGAAAGATAATCCCGGCCATCAGTGGGTACATTCAGGCGCGCAATGATTTCCTCGGCAGCCAATACCGATCCATCAGAAAATTCGATGGCATCAACCCCGCGGCCGCCATTTTCGAACCAGTGAAAAATGGTAATCCCGGATGCGGCGCCACCGCCGACGGGAACGAAGTCAACTGCGAGATGATTGGTCAATACTCCGCTATTGGCAATTTGCCGGAATACCAGATCCTCAACGCGTGCATCCCCCAGTAATCGAATTACATCGTGGTCATCTCCAGCCACATCCGTGTCAACAATGTAAGTTCTCGCATCCGCTCCCAATTCAATGACGTAAGTGTCGCTGCCCTCACCGCCCCATAGTGAGTCAACTTGCGTGGAAAGTGAGTTTCCCCCCGCGACGATAAAGTCGTCGCCTGATCCACCGTCAATGAAGTCCGGTCCATCGCCGCCATAGAGGGAGTCGTTTCCCGCATCTCCAATCAACGTGTCCGCG
This sequence comes from Gammaproteobacteria bacterium RIFCSPLOWO2_02_FULL_61_13, assembly GCA_001801865.1. Lineage (GTDB taxonomy): Bacteria > Pseudomonadota > Gammaproteobacteria > Eutrophobiales > Eutrophobiaceae > 2-02-FULL-61-13. The sequence goes on along the minus strand of MGYT01000027.1, from coordinate 3,553 downwards.
CCGGCGCCACCGAAAATCGTGTCATCTCCGCTACCGCCAAAGCCATAATCCTCACCGTTCCCGGCTTGAAACCAATCGTCCTCTTCACTCCCATACAACCAGTCGTTCCAGCGCGTACCCTGCCCCGCGGCCAGCGCGGCCAAATCATCGATATTCCAGGTTCGATCATTAAAATGTACCTCATCCAGGATCGACTCAGGATCAATGAACCACCCTTCCACGATTATTCCCGCGTCATCCTCCAGGTGCTGAATTACCAGATCGGTACCGCTTTGCACTACTTCGTAAAATCCGAAATAGTCACCTAAATCAAACAGTATTGAGTTGTTCGCCCCGGGAGCGAATTGGACCTCCCTGATCCGATCCCAACCATCCCCTGGGGAGTAGTCATATCGGTCATTACCAAGGCCGCCCATGAGGACATCCTCGCCGGGGCCCCCAGCCAACCGGTCATCCCCGTCGCCACCCTTAAGTTCATCATCACCTTCATCGCCGAATATGAAATCCGTTTCAGAGCCACCATCCATGAAATCATCACCGTAACCGCCGCGCAGGGTGTCGGCGCCGGCTTCCCCAAAGAGGTTGTCGGTATCGAAGCCGCCAACCAGGGTATCGATTCCGGGACCGCCATATATTTTGTCGTCTCCCACCCCTCCCAGCAGGTAGTCCGAGCCGGAACCTCCCCAGATCCGATCCCCGCCATATGACTCGCCATAAATTGACGGCTCAATAGACTCCAGGCCAAGCCAACTGAGTCCCAATCCAAGCCCACCTTCTTGCAGCCACTCCCTGACGTCCAAATCGATCAGGCTCTTGTCACCATCGACGATGTCATTCCCGGAGTCTCCATAGATAATGTCATCGCCATCGCCGCCGAATATGAGCTCGTTACCGCTGCCACCAGATAGCAGATCAACTCCGCCGCCCCCCTGGATAAAGTCATCCCCATCCGCACCCAGGAGCCAATCGCCTCCGGCATTTCCAGTCAATGCGTCATTCCCGGGACCGCCAATGAAGGTGTCGCCGCCGGGATCCGGAGTTTCCCACCCTGCATCCACATTCATCACTACGTCGTCTCCAGGACCGGCGTCCACAAAATCCACTCCATGCATGGAGTAAATGAAATCGTTCCCCTCCAATCCGGCAATTCCCTCGCTCCCATCAGTGCCGGTTAGAGTCACCACGTCGTCTCCTTCCTCCCATGGATTATCGCTATTGACGGTGCCGATGATGTGAAAAGTCGACGCCGGCAGTTCCACGTCTTCCGGCATTACCAGGCTGATTCCAAATTCGCCATCGCGAAAACCCAACCCCGGGTTGCTAAAGTCCTGAATTGTCAGGATCGAGGGCGTAGCCAGGTTCGTTAACGTGATCAAAGCAGTATCGCCGACGATCTCCAGAATCCTGGAGCCATCTGCCGATTGGAATACACCTTCCGATATCCATTCATACGTTACAGACACTGACCATCCGGACAGGACGATACCGGCCACAAGCCGATCCGAATCAGAAATCACGTCACCATTGCCTACATAATAGAAATCTGCGCCGGCGCCTCCTTCCAACCGATCCACAACACCATCATCGCTTGAGCCGATACTCTCCCCTGCAATCAAGACATCACTGCCGCCACCGCCATCAATGATATCGCTTCCCTCTCCGCCGGCTAATCTGTCCGCGCCGATTCCGCCGAAAATGGATTCCGCCTCATCCGAGCCAGACATGACTTGAAAACCGGTACCCTGTTCGCCGACGAAAATCGTTTGCAACGGCATAT
>MGYT01000027.1:0-1760 GCA_001801865.1 Gammaproteobacteria bacterium RIFCSPLOWO2_02_FULL_61_13 | reverse complement strand
GGCCGACACTTCCACACCCGCCGGCAGATCTGTATACACCGCAACCAGTTCCCCTATGTCCCCCATTTCTCCGTCAGTCAGACCCAGATTAAATTTCGCTAATAACATCTCTGATCGCGCGAGCCAATAGGCTTCGCTGTGGGCATCGGTAATAAACGGGCTCGCGCCGGACATCTCCAAATATAGTGACTCGTCACCCAACACGACAAACGGATCCAGGTTCAGAATCGCATAGCGATAAGCCATGGAATTCTTGGCCAGGGCGGCCAGTTCCTCCGGAGTTTTGTCCCAGACTGGCTCCAGAACCAGCCCGCGTGCTAACACCTCGTTCTGAATGTCGACAATCTGGTCATGAATTTGCACCCGGTCCGCAAAGTCACCGTGACTGATGAGACCTGCCTCCACCTGGTCCAGGGTCGGCTCTTCGCCCAAAATCACTTTCGCCAGTGCGGTAACAAGTGTCTCTTCCGTCGCCCCGGCATCAACAGACGCTCCATCGTAGAAATGCAGCAACTGTTCCACATCAAGCGTCGGGTTCAATGTGGATGCCAGGGAATGGACAGCCAGGGCATCCATGAGTTGATCCATGCTGTGGCTATTGTTTTCCGTGTGTATCAACACTTCCTGCCCGACCGGGATGCCCGTAAATAGCGACGCCACACCGCTCACATCGTCTCCTGGTTCCGAGCTTTCACTCTCAATGGCGGTAACCCTTGACGCTACATCCGCGAAGGTATCTGCCGGGGAGAAGGACAGGAACTCTCCAAACAGATTCACAAACTGGTCCGTCATTTCCTGCGAAGTTAAAGGGTCAAATCCCGGCGCATTAAACGTGATCGCTTGATCAAATAATTGTGGGAAGAGCCGGATTGCCATGACCGCCAGGTGACCACCCAGGGAGTGCCCAGTCACGCTGACGTTGGATGCAGCATTCAAAATCCCAAGACCGGGCGCTGGAGTGGAGTCGTCCAGCCAGTAATAGGTATCCACGGTGAAAGCGCCAGCACCCCCCGGCACTTTGATGTATGGCTGGATTAGTCCGGGATCTGTTCCTGACGACGCCGTGACCGTATGCAACTCAACCTGGGCTATGGAGGAATCAGTGGCACCCTGCAGTCGCATCACATAGTTGACGAGGCTGACCGTCTGATCGAGCGCAAATCCAACCAGGCCTATGTCAGCAATGTCCGCGTCCAGCAGATCTACCCATCCTGTTTCCCCGACAAACGGCAACGCTTCCAGCAGATTCGCCTCCGTGCCGCGGATGGCGAGGACCACCTCGTCGTCGTTCCTGAAAACGTTGGCGGCGAAGCCGGAGTCGTCGTTGGGGTGGAAGCTTGGGATAGACCAAGGATCCGATCCTTTAAATAATGGTCCCGCAATAGACGCGGGCAACCTTTCCGCCTGAACTGCACCTTGAATCAGCTTATCCTCCAATTTGGTGCTATCTGAATCCCAGCGAACGTATGAGAGATTTGAAAACATCGAATATTTAAACCATTCCGTGGTTGACATAAATCCTCCGTGTTAAATCTATTGCGTATTTATTGTTTTTATTACCAAATCTGAGTTGAAGTTTCGTATATACCCCTGCTTAGGAACATAATCATCGTCACAACGTGGCGGCGCCCAGGAAACCCCCAAGAGGCCTAGTATTCGCCTATCAATCCATCCTGGGTAAAACTTGAACGCGACCACTTCTGACAAAACCGATCCATTGCTTCGCTCAATAAGGAGATTTCTTTGCCGAACAATTGAAG
>MGYT01000026.1:8386-8931 GCA_001801865.1 Gammaproteobacteria bacterium RIFCSPLOWO2_02_FULL_61_13 | reverse complement strand
CAATGGGTATTCCCGCGGGGCGCGACACCCGTGGCCATCGCTTTCACCACCCAGGTGCCATTCCCATACCGGCGCCGGCGGATTACGTGCGCCTGCTGCGTGACACCGGCCATGTGCTGGTGGACTACGACGCGCGCATGGAACTCATAGCGGAACAGGCCCGCAGCGCCGCGGCGGCTGCGGGCGGGCAGGCGCAAATCGACCCGGCGCTGCTCGAAGAAGTGGCGGCCCTGGTGGAATGGCCGTTCGCCATCACCGGCACCTTTGATGATCGGTTCCTGGAATTGCCGCGCGAGGTGCTGGTGGCGGCCATGCAGGGTCACCAGAAATATTTTCCGGTGCTGGACCGGGACGGCGCAAGACTGCTGCCACGCTTCATTGCCGTCGCCAACATCGACAGCCCCGAGCCCGCGCAAATCCGCCGCGGCAACGAACGCGTCATCCGGCCACGCTTCGCCGATGCGGCGTTCTTCTGGGATCGGGACTGCGCCACGCCCCTCGCCGAACGCGCGCCGGTGCTGGCACAGGTGATTTACCAGAAGCAG
>MGYT01000026.1:0-8345 GCA_001801865.1 Gammaproteobacteria bacterium RIFCSPLOWO2_02_FULL_61_13 | reverse complement strand
CGACCTGTTGACGGAAATGGTGGGCGAGTTTCCGGAATTGCAGGGCGTCATGGGCCGCTACTACGCGCTGCACGATGGCGTGCCTGAAGAGGTCGCCCGCGCCATCGATGAGCAGTATCTGCCACGCTTTGCCGGTGACACGCCGCCTGCAACCCGCACCGGACAGATACTGGCCGTGGCCGACAAGCTGGATACCGTGCTCGGCATCTTCGCCATCGGCCAGCCACCCACCGGCGAAAAGGATCCGTACGGGCTGCGGCGCGCCGCCCTTGGCTGCCTGCGCATCCTGATTGAGTGCGAACTGAATCTGGATCTGGAACTGTGCCTGCGCAATGCAGCACAGCATTTTCCGTCCGCACTGAAGGCCGCTGACGCGGTTCCCGCGGTATTCGACTTCATGCAGGAGCGCTTACGCCGATACTATCTTGACCAGGGCACGCGCCCCGACGTTTTCGAGGCCGTACTCGCGCGCCGGCCGACGCGGCCCCTGGATTTTCACCAGCGCCTGCGCGCCGTGACGGAATTCTCGCAACGTCCGGAGGCCGCGAGCCTCGCCGCCGCCAACAAGCGCATCCGCAACATCCTGCGCCAGGCCGGGGAGGCAACACCTGCGGTAATCGATGAGCGCCTGGTGCATGAAGGCGCGGAGAACGACCTCATGGTTGCCCTGCACGCAACGGAGCAGCGGGTGCGCCCGTTGCTGGCGCGGGATGACTATATGGAAACGCTGTCCACGCTGGCCGCATTGCATACTGTCGTGGATGCGTTTTTCGACCAGGTGCTGGTGATGAGCGAGGATGAGGCGGTGCGTCGCAACCGGCTGGCGTTGCTTGCGCAATTGAGTGATCTGTTCCTGCGCACCGCGGATATCTCCTGCCTGCAGCAGGGATGACTACCCACATTGCGATTCTGGACCGGGACGGCGTCATCAATGCCGACTCCCCGGACTATATCAAGAGCGAGGCCGAGTGGATCGCATTGCCCGGCAGCCTGGAGGCCATCAGCCGCCTGAATCACGCCGGCTATCGCGTGGTGATCATTACCAACCAATCGGCGCTGGGCCGCGGCCGAATAAACATGGAACAGTTGAACGCCATCCATCAGAAGCTGACCGCGCACCTGAGCCAGTTTGGCGGCAGTATTGATGCGATCCTGTTCTGCCCCCACACACCGGAAGACAACTGCGCGTGCCGCAAGCCCAGGCCCGGCCTGTACCAGGAACTGGCGCGCCGCCTGGGCATAAGCCTTTCCGGCGTCCCTGCGTTCGGCGACAAGTTGTGCGACATCGAAGCGGCGCGGGCGGTGGGTGCGCGGCCGATCCTGGTACGCACCGGTCAAGGGCGCGGGCTGGAGCAATCCGGACAGGTCCCCTCGGGTGTCCCGGTGTACGACGATTTGCGCGCGGCAGTGACGGCGTGGCTCCCGGATGCGGGCAAACCCCGTTAATGATGAACAAGTTGCAGCGGATTGCTTTTCCCACCGGGGCTGACCCCGTCATCAGTTGATGCTGGCCCTGCGCGCCACATTGTTTTACGCCGGGCTTGCCGCCGTAACGCCGGTATTCACCATGTTGGGGCTGCTCCTGCTGATTGCGCCGTTTCATCTGCGTTTCGCGGCGGTATCGCGCTGGGCGGCGTTCAACCTGTGGTGGCTGCGCGTGACCTGCAACCTGGACTTCGAAGTGGTCGGGCGGGAAAACATCCCGGCGCAGGCCGCGATTATTCTCTGCAAACATCAATCGGCGTGGGAGACCCTCGCGCTGCAAATGGTTTTTCCGGCACAGGCCTGGGTACTGAAGCGCGAGCTGTTGTGGATCCCGATTTATGGTTGGGGCCTGGCGACCCTGAATCCCATTGCCATTGACCGCAGTGCCGGCGGCCGCGCGTTGCGGCAACTTGTGCGCCACGGCCGCCGGCGGCTGGAACGGAATATCTGGGTTGTCATCTTTCCCGAGGGCACGCGCGTGGCGCCGGGACAGCGCGGCACTTATCAGCCGGGCGGCGCCCTGCTGGCGGCGGAGACGGGCCGTCCGGTGATCCCGGTGGCCCATAACGCCGGCTGGTTCTGGCCGCGCAAGAGCTTTCGCAAGCATCCCGGACTGATCCGCATGGTCATCGGACCGCCCATTGCCAGCGACGGACGCTCGGCCAAGGAGATCACGGCGCAGGCGGAGGACTGGATCGAAACCACGATCAGCAGCCTGCCGGTGCCGGAATTTGTGTCAGGATCCCGTGCCTAACATCCCTCCCACCTGCAAGCTGGAATTGCGGGCGCTGCAATGTTCGCGTAATGACGCCCTGTTGTTCAACGACCTGAGCTGCGTACTGCAGACGGGCGAAACGTTGTATGTGCGTGGCGCCAATGGCAGCGGCAAGAGCAGCCTGTTGCGCATGCTGGCCGGGCTTGCGCAACCCGACGCAGGCGACGTGCGTTGGTGCGGCACGGATACCCGGGCGCTCGGCAGCGACTACGCTGCCGTATTGCAATACGTCGGACATCAAAACGGCATCAAGCTGGACCTGACCGCGCAGGAGAATCTGGCGTTTTACCAGGCACTCAACGGCGGGCCCGACGCCGCTGCGCTGATCACGGCGCTGGAACGCACGGGCCTGGCGTCCTGCGCCGCATTACCGGCACGACGCCTGTCGGCGGGACAGCGCCGGCGGCTGGCGCTGGCGCGCCTGTTGTTATGGCATGCCCCGTTATGGCTGCTGGATGAACCGCTAACGTCCCTGGACGATGACGGACGCGCGCTGTTCCGCGGCCTGATGCAGCGTCATACCACCGGCGGCGGCATCATCGTGATGGCGACCCACGAAGCGGATATCGGCGCCAACGGCCCGCACCGGGAACTGGTATTGCAATGAGCGTTGCAAGTGCATTCATGGCCGTGCTGCGGCGGGATTTGCTGTTGGGACTTCGCCACCGGGTGGAAATTATCAATCCGCTGGTGTTCTACATACTCATCGCCAGCCTGTTCCCCTTTGCCGTGGGCAGCGACCGGTCGACCCTGGGCATCATCGGACCGGCTGTCATCTGGGTGTGTGCGTTGCTGGCCGCGACCCTGTCACTGGATCGGATATTTCACGCCGACTTCGAAGATGGCAGCCTGGAACAACTGTTCCTGGCGCGCCAACCGCTGGTCCTGCTGACGAGCGCGAAGGTACTCGCTCACTGGCTGCTGTGCGGCCTGCCGCTGATTCCGGCGGCGCTGGCGCTGAATGCCCTGTACCAGCTGCCGGTGACCAGCCTGTGGCCGATGCTGACCACATTATTGCTCGGCACGCCGGTGTTCAGTCTTACCGGCGCGGCACTGGCGGCACTCACGGTGGGACTGCGCGGCGGCGGCGTGCTGCTGGCATTGCTCATCCTGCCTCTATATATTCCAGTGCTGATTTTCGCCGTGGGCGCCGTGGGTAATGCCATGAACGGGCTCAGCATCGCCGGCGAGCTGTATTTTCTGGCCGCGCTGCTGGTGCTGGCGCTGACGCTGATGCCCCTGGCCGCCGCCGCGGCCCTGCGCATTCGATTGGGTTGAACCATGCTGGAATCCCTGTACAAATACGCCGCGCCGCAAAACTTTTATCAGTTGAGCCGCCGCCTGACCCCGTGGCTCGCTGGCGCCGCCGCGTTGCTGCTGTTAGCCGGTCTGGCCGGCGCACTCTGGTTCGCCCCGCCGGATTACCAGCAAGGCGAGAGCTTCCGCATCATTTACGTGCATGTGCCGAGCGCGTGGATGTCGCTGTTCGTTTACGTCGTGCTTGCGGCCGCGGGTATCACCGGGCTGGTGTGGAAAGTGAAAGTTGCCGATGCGCTGGCCCGGGCCAGCGCCCCCATCGGGGCTGCCTTCACGTTTCTTGCGCTGGCCACCGGCTCGCTGTGGGGCAAACCCATGTGGGGCGCCTGGTGGGTGTGGGATGCGCGCCTGACCTCGGAGTTGATCCTGCTGTTCCTGTATGTCGGCTACATCGCCTTGCAGGGCGCCATTGAGGATCGGCGCATGGCGGCCCGCGCCGGCGCTGTACTCGCCGTCATCGGGCTCATCAACATCCCGATCATTCATTACTCGGTGGAATGGTGGAGTACACTGCACCAGGGTCCGACCGTCACCCGCTTCGACGCTCCCGCTATCCACATCAGCATGCTGATCCCGCTGCTGATCATGGCCCTGGGTTTCAAGCTGTATTACGCTGCCAACGTGCTGGTGCGCATGCGCTGCGAGTTGCTGGAAGCAGAACGCAACAGCGCGTGGGTAAGGCAACTGGGAAGTTGACATGAATTCACTGGGCGAATTCCTGCACATGGGCGGTTATGGACTTTATGTATGGGGGGCGTACGGACTCTCGGCCGCCATCCTGATCTGGAATGCCATTGTGCCCACTCAGCGGGAAAAATCCCTGTTGCGCGAGCTGGCTGCCAGGTCCAATGGCAGGAGCGGACCATGAATCCGGCGCGGCGCAAAAAACTGATTATCATCATCGTGCTGGTCCTCGGCGTCGGCATTGCGACTGCATTGGCGCTGCGGGCATTTCAACAAAACCTGCTGTACTTCTTCAGCCCGATGCAGATCGCCGCCGGCGAAGCGCCCAGCAACCGCGCCTTTCGCATCGGCGGCCTGGTTGTCGCCGGCAGCGTGCAGCGGGATCCGCAAAGCCTGGCGGTAAGCTTCACCTTGACCGATACCCTGGAAAGTGTGCGCGTGCATTACGCCGGCGTGTTGCCTGACCTGTTCCGCGAAGGGCAGGGCATCGTTGCCAATGGGCGACTGGGCAACGATGGGACATTCATCGCCAGCGAAGTCCTGGCCAAGCACGACGAAAATTATATGCCGCCGGAGGTGGCCAAGGCATTGGCGGCGGCGGGCAAGCCCATTCCCCACAGCGCCTTCAAACAGACCCCGTGACCCCGGAACTCGGTCACTTTGCATTAATCCTGGCGCTATGCCTCGCCCTGGTACAGAGCTTTCTGCCACTGGCGGGGGCGACCCGGCAGCGGACCGACTGGCTTGCAGCAACTGCCACTGTGGCACGGGTCCAATGCGCGCTGGTGCTGATCTCCTTCGTGGCGCTGGCCATCTGTTTTGTTGTCAATGATTTCTCCGTCGCTTATGTAGCCGCCAACTCCAACTCGAAGCTGCCGCTGGCGTATCGCCTGTCAGCGGTCTGGGGGGGCCACGAGGGATCGTTGTTGCTGTGGGTGCTGATCCTGGGGCTGTGGACCACTGCGGTCAGTTATCTCGGTCGCAATCTGCCGCTGGCGCTGTTGGGCCGCGTGCTGGGCGTCATGGGCATCATCAGCGTCGGCTTCCTGCTGTTCATGCTGTTCACCTCCAATCCGTTTCTGCGCCAGTTGCCGGCGCCGATGGATGGGGCGGATCTCAATCCATTGTTGCAGGACCCGGGCCTCATCATCCACCCACCCATGCTGTACACGGGCTACGTGGGCTTCTCGGTCGCCTTCGCGTTCGCCATCGCGGCCCTGCTGGAAGGCCGGCTGGACCCGGCGTGGGCGCGCTGGGCCCGGCCGTGGACAACGGTGGCGTGGGCGTTCCTCACCTTCGGCATTGCACTGGGTAGCTGGTGGGCGTACTACGAGTTGGGCTGGGGCGGGTGGTGGTTCTGGGATCCGGTGGAAAACGCCTCGTTCATGCCCTGGCTCGTGGGCACGGCATTGATCCATTCCCTTGCCGCCACGGAGAAGCGCGGCGTATTCAAGAACTGGACCGTGCTGCTGGCCATCTGCGCGTTTGCACTCAGCCTGCTCGGCACATTCCTGGTGCGCTCCGGCGTCGTTACCTCGGTGCATGCCTTTGCCACGGATCCGGCACGCGGCATTTTTATCCTGGTACTGCTGGGCATCGTGGTCGGCGGGTCACTCATCTTGTACGCGTTTCGCGCCCCCGGGATTCACACCGAGGCTGGATACCGGCTGTTGTCACGGGAAACGTTCCTGCTGCTGAACAGCGTGCTGTTCATCGTGGCGGCGGCTGCGGTGCTGCTGGGCACGACCTACCCGCTGGTGATCGAGGCCATGGGCGGCAAAATCTCCGTGGGTGCACCCTATTTCAACGCGGTGTTCGTGCCGCTGATGGTGCCGGTGTTCGCAGCACTGGGGATCGGCATGCTGTGCCGCTGGCGCAGCGATGACTGGACCCGTCTCTGGCCCAGACTGCGCGCCGGTCTTATTGCCAGCGCGGCCCTGGCGGTACTGGCCGCGATCATGCTGGGCGGAGCCAAGGGGATAAAGATGGGCCTTGCCGTGCTGCTGGCACTGTGGATCGTGAGCGGTATCGTCGCCGCGCTGCGCGCGCGCATCCCGGAACCGTTCAACGCCGTCGCGCTGCGCAACGCGCTGCCGCGGGCATTTCTGGGCATGTCCCTGGCCCACCTGGGGATGGCCGTGACAATCATTGGCGTGGCGGCCAGCAGCAACTTCAGCGCGGATGCCCATGAGCGCATGGGTGCCGGGGATGAAGTGCGGGTGGCCGGTTACCGGTTCCGCCTCGACGACATCCGGCAGGCGCCCGGACCCAATTATCAGGCCACGCGCGCGCACTTTCGCATCGATAAGGAAGGCACGGTATGGGAACTGACCACGGAAAAACGCCTGTACACCGTGCGCGATATGCCGATGACCGAGGCCGGTATTGACGCTGGCTTCACCCGCGACGTGTATGTCTCTCTGGGCGAGGCGCTGGGAGGGGGTTACTGGAGCGTGCGCGTGCAGGTGAAACCCTTCGTGCGCTGGATCTGGCTCGGGGCGCTGTGCATGGCCATCGGCGCGGCGCTGGCGGCCTCCGACCGCCGCTATCGCCTGAAAGCATGAGCCGCTACCTGATACCGCTACTGGTATTCATAGCGTTGGTGGGTTTGTTTGCCATCGGCCTGAGGATGGACCCGCGCCGCGTCCCATCCCCGTTCATCGGCAAACCGGCGCCGGCGTTTGATCTGCCGCAATTGCATGCACCCGGGCAACGCTTGACCCAGGAGATTCTGCGCGGCAGGCCCGTATTGCTGAACGTGTGGGCCTCGTGGTGCGTGGAGTGCCGGCACGAACATGGACTGTTGCTGCAACTGGCCAGGCAACAACAGGTCCCCATCTACGGGCTGAATTACAAAGACCCGCGCGCGGATGCATTGCGCTGGCTGGAGGAATTCGGCAATCCGTATGTCATCAGCGCCGTGGACGAAGAGGGTGGCGTCGGTATTGATTACGGTGTCTACGGCGTGCCGGAGACCTTTGTCGTAGATGCCGCCGGGATCATTCGTTACAAACATATCGGCGCACTGACCGAGAAAGCCGTCAACGAAACGATTCTGCCGCTACTCAACTCTGGAAAGGGTTCGAGCGAACGCTCAGGCCCATGATGTTCCGGCAAGTGAACCCTGCAATGAAATTGTCACGCTGGACGGGATCGGAGCGGTCGCACCGACCCCGGATTTTCCCATGCCTGCTGCTTTTGGTGGTCGCCACCTGCCTGCCAGTTCATGCCGCCGACACGCCGCTCAAATTCGATGACCCGGCACAGGAGCTTCGCTACCAGTCGCTGCTATCCGAATTGCGCTGCCTGGTGTGCCAGAACCAGTCGCTGGCGGACTCTCACGCGGACCTGGCCCAGGACCTGCGCGAGGAGGTGCACGGCATGATGGCGCAGGGCAAGGGCAACGACGAAATCCTGGCATTCATGGTGCAGCGTTACGGCGATTTCGTGCTGTACCGTCCGCCGGTGCGCAGCGGCACCTGGATTTTATGGTTCGGTCCGTTTGTGTTGCTGCTGATCGCAGTCACCGCCGCAGTGCGGTTCTCCCGCGGCCGGAACCGCGGCACGGCGCAGGTATTATCGGAAGCAGAACGGGACCGGCTGCAGAAGTTGCTGCTACCTCCCACCGACGGTAATTCCTGATGATCCTGTTTGCGGCGCTCGCGCTTTGCCTGACGGTCCTCGCACTGTTGCCCGTGGTGCTGGCGTTGCGCCGGCACAGAACATCTGAACATGAGGATCAGCGCCTCAGGGCCTATCGGGCCCGGCTGGCGGAGATTGAATCGGAAACACGGGACGGCGTCATCGCCGCGGACCAGGCCGACTCCGCGCGACGGGAAATTGAGCGCGAGATGCTGCAGCATGTGGGCAGCCACGCACAGGATGCGGGCATGCAGGCACCGCAACGGGCTACGACCGCGGTAGTGATCGCGCTGTTTGTCAGCATTGCCGCGCTGGGCCTTTACCTGTTTGGCGGACGGCCGGACCTGATTGGCGTGGACACTCGGGCGGAGGGACACCCGGATGTGGAGGCCATGATCCAGAAGGTCGTCGCCCACCTCGAACAATCACCGGAAGACAGGGG
>MGYT01000025.1:16092-23683 GCA_001801865.1 Gammaproteobacteria bacterium RIFCSPLOWO2_02_FULL_61_13 | reverse complement strand
TCGGGCCGGGTCTCGTCCAGCCATTTGCGTACCGGTGGATAGCCGTCAAAGAACGGTTTCCAGTACGGATCCTGCTGCAGATTATTCGCGATGGCATTCCCGATCGCCGGGATATGCGAGGTGCTGATGCCGCCGATGATCCTGGCCATGGTCTATTTCCCCGCGGCGACCAGCCTGGCCTTGAATCCTTCCACGGTCATGCCGGTCTGCTGCGCGCCGACGTCCTGCACGCCGAGCCCGAATATGCCCGCGAATTTGGCCAGGTAGTAGATGTTTCCACCGGCCGCGATCATATCCAGCACATTGCGCTTGCGGATCGCTTCGCGTTGCGCCGGGTTAAGCCGGAACTTCGCGCAGTAGGCATCCTCGTCGCGCAGGAATGCCGCGCGGTTCTCCGCCGAGTTGAACGAATAACACATGTGATTCAACGCGTAACCCTTCATGGACTGCCGTCCGTCGAAAATCGTCGTGCCTGGAATATCGCCATCGCTGGCGTTGACTATGGCCATAAAGTACCGGCTCCCGCGTTGATAGGTCAGGTTCAACCGGTGCAATTTTTGCGGCCGGCGCGATGCAAACCAAACGGATTCTGACGAACGCTTGACCTAAATCAACAGCAAGCAGGCCCGGATTTTAGCGCAGGGCCTTTTCCAGCCGATCGAGTGTGCGCATGGCGGGCAAAACCTGCGCCACGCTGGCGTTCGGTTCGCGGCCCTCCTGGATCGCGGAGATGAATTCGCGGTCCTGCAACTCGATGCCATCTTTCGACACGGCCACCCTGGAGACATCAATCGGCTTTTCGTTGCCGTCCAGAAGGTCGTCGTAGCGGGCGAGGTAGGTGCCGTTGTCGCAGATGTAGCGAAAGAACGTGCCCAGCGGCCCTTCATTATTAAAGGAGAGGGACAGCGTGCAGAGCGCCCCCGACGGCGTCTTCATGCCGATGCTCATGTCCATGGCGATACCGAGCTCCGGGTGTTTCGGGCCCTGCAATGCGCTCACCTCCGCGGCGATATCGCCGGTCTGATACTGGAACAGGTCCACGGTGTGGCAGGCATGGTGCCAGAGCAGGTGATCAGTCCAGCTGCGCGGTTTGCCCTCGGCATTCGTGTTGGTGCGGCGGAAGAAAAACGTCTGCACGACCAGGTGCTGCAACCGCAGTTCACCGGCCCGGATGCGGTTATGCACCCACTGGTGGCTGGGATTGAAGCGCCGCGTGTGCCCGGCCATGGCCACCAGCCCCGTCTCCTTCTGCACCGCCTGGATGCGCTCTGCGTCGGCGAGGTTATCGGCGATCGGGATCTCGATGTGCACATGCTTGCCGGCGCGCAGGATCTGGATCGCCTGCTCGGCGTGGATCTGGGTGGGAGAGGTGATGATCGCCGCCTCCACGCCCGGCCGGCCCAGGGCTTCGGCCAGATTCGTGGTCCAATGGGGGATGCCGTATTTCTGCGCCACCGCGGCGGTGCTGTCCGCGCTGCCGCCGGCAATGGTCACGACCTCAACCCCGGGAATGCGTTTCAGGCCGTCCAGATGTTTCTTGGCAAAGGCGCCCTGCCCCACCATGCAAATTTTCATATCTCCGCTCCGGTCTTGAACATCAATGGGGTCAGACCCCATCGGTAACTGATTGTTTTCATTACTTTCCCGTAAATCCAATGGGGTCTGACCCCATTGCTAACTCATTAGTTATTACCCGTGTTCCGAGTCCAGGGTGCGGGAAAATTCGGCGTCGTAGCGGGCACCGGCTACCGTGTCCGGATTGATGAGTTGATCCAGACGCCGGCAATCCTCCGCGGACAAGACAATTTCCGCGGCAGCGGCGTTCTCCTCCATGTATTTCATCTGCTTGGTGCCCGGAATCGGAACAATGTCATCCCCCCGGGTCAGCAACCACGCCAGCGCCAGTTGCGCCATGGTACAACCCCGGGCGCGGGCGATGGCCGCGAATTCTTCCAGCAGTCGGACATTGGCGGGCAGGTTCCCGTCCTGAAAACGCGGCATGCTGCGGCGCAGATCCTCCGGCCCCAGTTGCGCGGCATCGCGCACCGTTCCCGTGAGAAAACCGCGGCCGAGCGGACAATAGGCGACGAAACCGATGCCGAGTTCCCGGCAGGCAGGCAACACCTGCGCCTCCGGATTGCGCGTCCACAGGGAATATTCGGATTGCAGCGCCGTGATGGGGTGCACCCGGTGCGCCTTGCGCAAGGTGTCGGCGGAAACCTCGCACAGGCCAATGGTCTTCACCTTGCCCGCCCGCACCAGTTCCGCCAGGGCGCCGACGCTGTCCTCGATCGGCACGTTGGGATCCTTGCGATGCAGATAATAGAGATCAATGACCTCCGTCTGCAGCCGCTGCAGTCCCTCCTCGCAGGTACGCTTCAGGGTTTCCGGCCGCCCGTCCACGGTGCGGCGTCCCTGCGCGTCCTTGAACAGCCCGCACTTGCTTGCCAGAACCAGCTCGTGTCGGCGCGCCTTCAGCGTGCGGCCCAGTAATGATTCATTGTGACCGAAGCCGTACAGGGCCGCGGTGTCGAAAAATGTGTAGCCGACGTCCACGGCCCGCAACAGCACGCGCGCCGACCCGGCATCGTCAAATGTGCCGTAACTCTGCGACATCCCCATGCAACCGAGCCCGAGGGCGGAAACGGTGAAGGGGCCCAGCCTCCGCTTTTGCATCTTTCTCCCGCGCGCCGCGTCAGATTCGATCCGATACTTCAGCGCCGGCAGTTTCCACGCTTGGGAACCTCGGATCAAGATCCGAGGTTCCGCGGTGCAGGGACGCACCGCCATTTTCAATGACGGTCTTGTCATTGAAAATGTGAGGAAAGCGAAAACCACGCTTTTCGCTTTCCGTCATCTGATAGGTCCAGGATGGACTTATCAGAGCTATCTGCGACAAAAGAGGCAAGCCGTGCGGATCCCGAACGTGTTCACGCAGCGCGTTGGCACCCCATGCGCCATTTCGGGGATAATGGCGCCGCACCGGAGTTACCCATGAGCATCCCCACCTGCCTGCCCCCCGATCCCGACACGCGCCGGCCTTCATTCCGGATGCCGGCCCGGGCCTGCGATGCCCATTGCCATGTATTTGGCCCCGGCCATGTCTTTCCGTACGCGCCGACGCGGAAATACACGCCGCCGGATGCGCCGCGGGAGAGGCTGCAGACCCTGCACGACATTCTCGGCGTGCAGCGGGCCGTCATTGTGCAGGCGAGCTGCCACGGCTCGGACAACGCCGCGATGCTCGATGCCATCGCGCACAGCAAAGGCGCCTGGCGCGGTGTCTGCAATGCGAGCGCGGATTTTTCCGGCGCGGATTTTGAGCACCTGCACGCAGGCGGCGTGCGCGGCGTGCGCTTCAATTTCGTCAAGCACCTGGGTGGCGCGCCGGATCTCGCCGTCATGCGCCGCATCGTAGAACGCGTGCAACCCCTCGGCTGGCACCTCGTCATCCACGTCGACGCGGAGCAATTGGTGGAATTTGAGTCCGTGTTCGCCTCCTTTGCGATTCCCAAAATCATCGATCACATGGGACGAGTACCCACCTCCGGCGGCATCCACCAAAAACCGTTCCAGATCCTGCTGGAGTTCATGCGGCGCGAAGACTTCTGGGTGAAGGTCTGCGGCTCCGAACGCATCTCCCAGGGCGGCCCGCCGTTCCACGATGCGGTACCTTTCGCCATGGCGCTCATTGACGTGGCGCCGGATCGCATCCTCTGGGGCACCGACTGGCCGCATCCGAACATAAAGAAATTCATGCCCAACGACGGCGACCTGGTGGACCTGGTGCCACTATTCGCGCGCACCGCCACGCTGCAGCAGAAATTGCTGGTGGATAATCCGCAGCGGTTGTACCAGTTCAAAGATTGACCTTGGTCGGGACCGGGAGCCCAGCATGAAACCAGTCGCGGTAAGAAATATCGAGCGCGCCGACAGCGCCACGGTGCAAACCCTGGGTGAACTGGGCGTCGCCACCGTGCACGAAGCCCAGGGGCGCAGCGGACTGCTGAAGCCCTACATGCGGCCCATCTACGCCCACGCCCGCACCGGCGGCAGCGCGGTGACGATCCTGACTCAGCCCGGCGACAACTGGATGGTGCATGTGGCCATCGAGCTCTGCCAACCGGGCGACGTACTCGTGGTCGCCTGCACCACTGACAACACCGACGGCATGTTCGGGGACCTGCTCGCCACGTCCGCCATGGCGCGCGGCGTGAAGGGCCTGGTCATCGATGCCGGCGTGCGCGACATCATGGAGCTTGAAAGAATGGGCTTTCCGGCCTGGTCGCGCGCCGTTTCAGCCAGGGGAACGGTGAAGAATACCCTCGGGTCGGTGAACATCCCCGTGGTTTGCGCCGGGCAACTGGTGATGCCGGGTGACGTGGTGGTGGCGGACGACGATGGCGTGGTCATAGTTTCGCGCCCGAGCGCCGCTGCGGTGCTGGACGCGGCCCGCAAGCGCGAGGTGGCGGAGGTCGCCAAGCGCGAACGGCTGGCGGCGGGGGAACTGGGCATCGATCTTTACAACATGCGCCCGCAACTGGAAAAGGCGGGACTGGTCTATCTCGACACGCTGGCGGATCTGGACCGGCACTCATGATTATTGACTGTCACGGCCATTACACTACGGGCCCGGACGAACTGGGTGAGTATCGCAAGCGGCAGGAGGCTGAATTGAAACGGGACCCGCGCCACCAGTCCACGCGCGGCACGCTCAACATCAGTGACGACCAGTTGCGCGAAAGTGTGGAAGACGCGCAACTCCGGATGCAGCGCGAGCGCGGCACCGATGTCACCCTGTTCTCGCCCCGGGCCAGCTGGATGGGACATCATCTTGGTAATGAGAGCACCAGTCGTTTCTGGACCGAACACTGCAACGAACTGATCCACCGCCTGGCACAACTCTATCCGGGGAAATTTGTCGGCGTCGGTCAGTTACCGCAGACACCGGGCGTGGCGCCGGGCCGCGCCTGCATCGCCGAACTGGAACGCTGTGTGAACGAATTCGGTTTTGTCGGTTGCAACCTGAACCCGGATCCTTCCGGCGGCTACTGGACCGATCCTCCGCTCGGCGATCGCCACTGGTATACGCTCTATGAAAAGCTGGTGCAACTGGATGTGCCGGCCATGATCCACGTGAGCCAGGCGTGCAATCCGGCCTTCCATACCACCGGCTCGCACTATCTCGGCGCCGACACCACCGCCGTGATGCAGTGCATGACCTCGGATATCTTCAAGGATTTCCCGACGCTGAAATTCATCGTCCCCCACGGCGGCGGCGCCGTGCCCTATCACTGGGGCCGGTTCCGCGGGCTCGCCGACATGCTGAAGAAGCCGCCGCTGACCGAATTGCTGCTGCAAAATATCTGGTTCGATACCTGTGTCTACCACCAGCCGGGCATTGACCTGCTGCTCAAGGTCATCCCCGTGGACAACATCCTGTTTGCCTCGGAAATGATCGGCGCGGTGCGCGGCATTGACCCGGAGACCGGACATCACTTCGACGACACGCGGAGATTCATAGACACCGCCGCGTTGAGCGCGGCGGACCGGCAGAAGATCTTCGAGGGCAATACACGCCGGGTGTTCAGCCGGCTGAACCGCGTGCTTGCCGCGGCGGGGCGAGGGTAAGTCCTTAGGCCAGTTCCCGATTGGCCTCCGGACTGAACGTCAGAAACACGAGCACACCCGCTGCCACCACCGAACCCAGCGCCATGATGGAGGCCACCGTCGGCAGGCTGCTGCCGGCGTTCAGCAGGAACCCGGCGATGATCGGCGACAGCACGGCGCCGCCGCGCCCGACACCCACTGCGAATCCCGTGCCGAAGGCCCGGGCATGGGTCGGGAATGCACTGGCAAATATCGCATAAAGGCCCACCACGCCGGCATTGGTGCAGAAACTCGCCGCCGCGCAAATAAGTGACAACATCTGCAGATCGGCGGGGCTGCGCCCGAACAGGTTGACCATGACGGCCGAGAGCACCAGGACGCCGATGGTCAGGGGTTTGAGACCCAGACGCAGGGTCAACACTCCGAACAGGGCGCCGCCCAGCGCGCCCCCCAGGTTCGCCCAGACCAGCACACCGGCGGCAGAGGATGCGGGAAATCCCATGTCCACGATGATCTTGGGCGCCCACTTGATAATGAAATAGAACGTCGTGATGTGAAAGCAGTAAGCAATGGTCACGATGAGAGTCGTGACAATGAGCACGGGGGAAAAGATGTCCGCAGCCGAAAGCTTGCGAACCTCCTGCGCGATGACAGGAAGCGCGGCAATGGCGGCCTTCCCGATCCGCGCCATCACAGCATTGACTCTTTGCAACGCCTCCTCCGGTTGCTTGCGCGTCAGCCAGTGCACTGATTCCGGTACGTAAAAATACACCACCGGAATGAAAATCACCGACAGCGCGGCGCCCAGGTAGAACACGGAACGCCAGTCGTAGGCGGCCAGCAGTTGCGCCGCAATGCTGCCGCCAATCACGACACCCAACGGGTAGCCGATGACCATCAGCGACACGCTCAGGTGACGCCGCCGGCTGTTGGAGAACTCAGCGGTCACGGCATTGATGGCGGCGAGCATGCCGCCGATGCCAAGGCCCGTGATCACCCGCCAGACCGAGAGTTCGGCGAGGCCGCGTGCCGCCGGGGCCATGAACATGCCAATCATCATCCCCACCAGGCAGCCCAGGATCGTCGGACGCCGTCCATACCGGTCCGCCACGCCGCCGAGAAGTATCGAGCCTACGCCCATACCTATAAGTTCCATGGACAGCACGATGCCAAGCCGGGCGCGATCAATGCCCCACTCAGCCGCAATGCCGGGCGAGGCGAAACTGATCGACAGCACGTCAAACCCGTCCAGTGCATTCAAGCCGATGGTGATGGCCACAATCACCACCTGCATCCTGCTCATCGGGGAACTGGCAATGACGTCGCGCGGGTCGTTGGTCACTGATTTCCCCCCAGGAAATGGAGGTCCGGGATCGGGCACGTATTTGAACAGTGAAGGCCCTCACCCGGCAATGCCCCAATTTTCCGAGTCCACTCCAGCGCAGAGCGACCCCGTGGTATCACCAAATGGACCAGAATTTACGCCGCCTGTGTCATTGCGGCGCTATTGCGTCAGTTCTCGCCTCGTGGCGCTGCCGCACATGCACCAGACTGTAAAGGGCCGGCAGCACCGCCAGGGTCAACAGCGTCGAAGAAAGAATGCCGCCGATGACCACCGTCGCCAGCGGGCGCTGAACTTCAGCGCCGGTGCCGGTGTTCAGCGCCATGGGCAGAAAGCCCAGGCTGGCCACCAGGGCGATCATCAATATCGGTCTGAGTTTAATCAGCGCCCCGTCAACCAGAGCCTGTTCGACCGCCAACCCGTCAAGGCGCAGGGCGCGAATGCTGGAGACCATGACGACGCCAGTCAGGACGGCCACCCCCGACAGCGTGATAAATCCCACGCCTGCCGAGATGGACAGCGGGATGTCGCGCAACCACAGCGCGACCACGCCGCCGGTGAGGGCAAACGGCACGCCGGAAAAGACCAGCGCGGCATCGCGGGCCGATCCGAACGTCATCAGCAGCAGTCCGAATATCA